>CAYLRC010000084.1:0-2531 GCA_964386445.1 Candidatus Woesearchaeota archaeon | reverse complement strand
TAAATTCATCTTTCAAAGGAATACGATTATAATAATATATGGCCGAAACCCGAGTATTATATCTTGGCCTAAAGATACGATCTTCACCAAAAGTAAGTATGGTTGATCTACTACAGTGGTTAAAACGAATTATAGGATCTCCTAAAATAGCATACTCAATATCAGCTTGATTTAGTAATGTACTACCGGTTTGTACTATTATTACTCCAGGAAATCCTTTAGGAAGCTGCCTTACCTTTGATCTAATCTTTTTTCTTATATCCTTCCAATCTTTTCGGATTTTACCAGCAAAGTTTATTCCCGATAAAAACCCATAACCTAAATCTGTTTTCCTAAATACATGGATCTCAGCAAGAACTCTCTCTTCACTAGGAAAAGAAAAGGATATAGGAAGACTTATTCCACGGTTCTCAATCTCTTTAAGTTTTTTGTTAATAAAAACTTGGAGAGCTCTAAGATGTCTTTGAGTTAAACCCGGTTTTAGCGTTATTCCAAAAATGAAAGGGCTTTCCACTTTTCTCAATCTTCCCTGAATCTGAGTAGCTAAAGCATCTTCTCTTCTTATATCTTCTTCAAAAACGTCTTTAACTTCAAAATATATCTCTAATTTATCACATTTGATTTTAAAGTCTGGTTTTTTACCAGTTTCTATAACAGGAGGCTCCAGCTCAACATCAAAATCTCGTGATCTAAAATATGCCGCAAACTCTAACTCTGTTAAATAAGAATGAAAGTATGGCTCTTCTCTTTGCCTCAGTTTATCTCGAAACTTATTCATTCCCTCCTCTCCAAGGATTGTTAGAGCTGACGTAATCTTCTTCAGAATTTGAATGGCGAGAGGAGCATCGCTTGCGAGAATCCATAAGAGATAGTTATCGTAATGAAACTTATCCCGAATAAGATCTTCTAAAAAAGCATCATCATATATCTCCCTTAAAATTGGATAAGACTTAAGTGTTTTCATTATCCGGGATAATAGAATGCTTTCACTCATCTCTTTCAGGTCAAATATACTTAACATCCCACTCATACTTCCATTATTTTTTATAATAATGTAATAAAACGTTTGTATGTTTGATCTATACAGCATCCTGAGAGGACGGCTCCGAGAGCTCATCTATATTAGGTAATATTGATCTCGCCTATTCAAAAAGAAGAAGCCAGAACGCCCAGAAGCAATAGACTTTCTGCTAGAATGGCTAAAACGGGGCAGATATCTTGATTGGAATCAGCTGTCCTCCTAGTTAATCTGAGAGGTCATGTGATTAGATGACTTTAAGACGACCGAAGAATCTATTAATAGAAACCTTAGGGTAGCTATATGCGGGTGATAAGCTTCCTCAGCGTTAATGCTTTCCGTTTGAAGAGTTCGTTGGAAGAGTTAGATTGGAGCATCTACCTCTATAAGTTAGAAGGCCTCGCCGCTACGGGAGAAAGCCGTTTCCGTTCATTATCAAATATTGCGAATAAGGTGGAGCACCATTTAAGGGGGAGAGCAACCTATTATGCTCCAGAAGAAAACCTAAATTATATAGTTGCTATCAACCCCAAACATGTTAAAAAGTCATTCATGATAGATCGGTGTCGTCTTGAATTATCCGATATGGATGTTGACCTAAGAAGAATCAGTAAAGCTATTAGAAGGATCATGTATAAAATTTCTAGAGAGAAGCTGTTCAGTCATAGATTATGGGAGGATGGGCGGAATAAGTTTTATAGGCTCCTTTTCGGAAAGATAGATGACCTAGAAAAATATCGAATTTACAGGGGAGTCTTCATAAGATATGAAATACTAGATGATCACAATCTACTATTAGTACTGGATCCCCTAATTAAGATAGTAAGCGAGGACACTCTCAGCGAGATTATATCAAGGGAGGGCATAGAGAAGGCTAAGAGGATCCTCAAAGACAGAACGGTTCTTGTTGAGTTCTTGAGAAGATCCCCTAAAGGATTAGATCTCCATCTATTCACATCACAATTCAGGACGCTTCATCCCGATAAATCTGCAGGATACTCGCGTGTTGTGCCTTACGGGGATGAGATGATCTCTATCAAGGATTACTACAGGAGGCTGGATGCGGAGTACTTTATCAAAGATGTGGATGATGATGAGATGCTGTTTCAGGTGGAGGGATCACCAAACCATTACCTTGTTAGCAAGGCGCGTCTCGTGATCCATTTCGACGAGCTTACGCGAGATGAGAGAAAGAAGCTTAGAGATTTCATATATTTGTCGGCGGATCAACGTATCGAATTAACCCGAGAGTTTCTGATGTTATTGAGTGCAATCAAAGATCCAGTATTGGGGAAGCTCGAATTTGAAGAGGATCTCTACCTCCCAGAATCTTGGGAGATATTCGAGGCTCCAAGGCTGAGGTTTGGTAAGCTTAAGAGCAAATATCGGATTGAAACTCCAAACATGGAGAACCCGCAAGCGTATAGAACCTTCCTAAAGGAGAGGCTGAGGCTGGGGCCTGCTAAGCGGGTATCCATCCCAAAAAATGCAAGAGTAGCCATAATCTATCCAA
>CAYLRC010000083.1:0-2571 GCA_964386445.1 Candidatus Woesearchaeota archaeon | reverse complement strand
ATTGCCCAGCCGTAGGTCATTAAAAATTCAATGGCTGTTTGGGCTCTCATGAAATAGAGTAAAGATGAGTAATTATTTAAACTTTTCTAGAATCTTAGATAATCGAGGAGAGGAATGAGATAAGAACAGTTCTGAAGAGGAAAAATAAGGCTAAGGAAATCGATAGTGTAATCGGCACATATTTATAACCTTCCTTTTCTGAACCAGTTTCTATAAGTGAAATTATGAGTCCTGCGAAGAAATTAGTTACCAAGAGGTTCGTCAAGAAGAAGTTAGTTATCAAATTTATGTCTATTTTCGGAGCTAACCCGAATCCACCTCCTCTCATCTCGGCTCCGCCTAAGCTACCAGTTAATTGAGGTACTCTATAAATTTCTGTTGTTGGAACCGCTGCCCATCGAGCTGCTAGGGTACCGAGTAAGTAAGAAACCAATGAATAGATTAAAGGTGAAGCTATGCAACCAGCCAGAAATATGAAGATTACATACATCCTAACTATAGCCCTTATCTCCTTCTTAAGCAACTCTACATTCCTCAAATCATCTGCAATACTTTCTAGTAGGGTCGCCATCTCACCACCACTCCTTATGCCATCTATAATTAGATCGATTGTAGAATCTAAAACTCTAGATTTAACTACCTTAGGTACCTCCCTCCAAGCTTCTTCAGCGCTTGATCCTGTAATTAATTTCTCAGAAGCCTTCCTAAATCCTTTAGCTAATGGGCCAAATTCTTCTCTGGTCGATGCTATCAAGGCTTCATCTGGGGTAAGGCCTGCCCTAATGTTAGAAGCTATTAGGAGTAATGCATCAGGTAATATCCTCTCGACAAATTTCGCTCTTGAATTTGCTTGAGACAAGAGCCAAAAATAGAAGGCTGCATGGGTTAACACGGCAATGGATAAGCTAATTAGGAATGCGAATAGGAGATTTATCCTGAAAGTGAGGAGGAAAGTTATTATAAAAAGCGAGAAAGCTAAAAAGGATATGAAACCTAAGAAATCCACAACATCTACTCTAAATTCACAATACTCTAATAACTTCTTTACCTTTCTCCTATAAAATTTTGGAAGTATCTTATAAAACTTCTCATAAATTATCATTTTCACACCTCAATATTTGGTCTTCTCCCTTTTATCGCCCCTAAAAAGATTATTTGACCAAAGATAAGGAAAATTACTATAAGGTAAAAAACGAAAGTCGGCACACTGATCTTCGTAATGCTCGTGAGGATAGATAATAAGGCTGTGAGTAGAGGAGGGATAACAACAAATAGGATCATATAAACCAAGGAGAGAGGGCTTAGTTCTGAACCGTATTTCCTCAATTGGGCCCTCTGTTCCCTAAGTGCATTTTCGTGGATGTTGAAGAGTATAGTACTTATATCTACCCCACTTCTTAGAGAATTCGCGATCTGCCAGATAACTCTTCTGAATGTCATTGACGGATTTCTTAAAGCCATATTTTCAAGTGCCTCTGTTTGAGGAATCCCAGCGTTCATCTCCGAAACACATTTCTTAAATTCCTTGGAAATGTAACCATAATCCTTGTTAGAGATACTTACCATAACCTCGTAGAGGGGGATGCCCGATCTCACTTTAATTAACATATGTCTTAAGACTAGTGGGAGGGTCCTCTCTATCTCCTTCACTTTCCTTGCGATCTTCAATTTAGGATATAAAGTATGGTAAAACCAACTAAGCAGCCAAAAAATAACTGAAAAGAGAATAGCTAGCAAAAAGTTCTTCAAGTCTAAGGTGGAGTACATCTTGATTAGGAAAATAAAGAGGAAAAAAGACAAGACTGAAATCAAAGTTGAGAAGAAGAGTGCCTTTGCTAAGAAATCTTCTACACTAAGCTCTATATCTGCTTGCTGAAGCTCTAGCTTAAGCTGTGGGTACAGTTTTGAAAGCTTCTTAATAAACTTGCTCTTCTTTCTCATAGTATATCCCAAAGTTTTCCCTTCCTTATTAGAGAAAGTAGCTTATCTTTAGAAACGTAGTAAGTCCCTATAACCTTCCCTATTTGATTCACTTCACATATATTCTCCTTAACCAATGCCTTCAGAACTTCTATTTTTTCCTTAAGATCTTCCTTTATTTCCTCTCTTCCTAATCCTGTCCTTAGCTGAAGCGTATCTATAAGTTTCACACTTTCTTTCTCCTTCTCTATCTCATCCTTCCTAGGATTCCATTTATACAACACATTTGGTTTAACAGCTTCTACCCCAGTTGGTAAGGTTGTTGGAATAACTTCTGCAAGTTCAAAAACTCTTCTTATTCCTGTCCTCCTATCTCTAAACATCACTAAAAAAGCGTCTACTGAAGCTATCATCTGAGCAGGGATTTCAATTGGTGGAGATGTCATTCTAGTTATCGCTTGTTCGCTAGTCTCGGCATGAAGTGTAGAATAAACTGGGTGACCAGTATGCAGTGCCTCAAACAAGACCTCCGCCTCCTCTTTCCTCCTAATTTCCCCAACTATTATCCTATCCGGTCTCATCCTCAACGAGTTAATTAAGAGGTCTAACATGTTTATTTCCCCCTTCCCTTCAGGATTCAGATCGGAAGAG
>CAYLRC010000082.1:0-2613 GCA_964386445.1 Candidatus Woesearchaeota archaeon | reverse complement strand
TAGAAGTGTTGGTCAACCAGTTCTAATCCCTGGTTGTATGGGAACAGCGAGCTATGTTCTAGTTGGTAATGAAGAAGCTAAGAAGACATTCTACTCCACTGCTCATGGAGCCGGGAGGGAGATGAGCAGACATGCTGCAACTCGTAGGTATAGGGGAGAACAAGTGGCTAGGGAATTGGAAGGGAGAGGGATTTTAGTGAGAGCTGCATCTTGGCGCGTCGTTGCCGAAGAGGCTCCTGGAGCATATAAGGATATTGATGAAGTAGTTAGAGTTAGCGATAGAGCAGGCATAGGTAAGCTTGTAGTTAGATTAGTACCTATCGGTGTGGTTAAGGGTTAGAGGATTCCACTTTAGTTTTATGCCACTGAAAAATAGTAACATTTAAATTCTCCAAAAGTTTGAGATGGAATATGCCTAGGATAGGAGAATTGTACAAAGTTTTGGATTATGAAGGGAGAGTTAAAGGAGTAGTCATGCTTAGGCCTAGGAATATAGTTGAACCTTCTGGGCCGATTGTCCGTTTTATTGATAGTAGATTGGTATATATCGGTGCTTTGCAAGTTGAGAAGAGGGAGAATAGACACCCAATATTCTTCAGAAGTACTGATGGTAAAATGTATTCAATTGGCGAAGGTTCTGAAAAGATTTATGAAATCGCTAAGGATCTCGAGAGGGAGTCAAGTCCATTCAAGTGGAAAGAGAACTTCCCGGATCTGGGGACGATGTTAAAGATTTGTGAATCACTTTCCTCTTGCGATGGTACAATCCCAGTAAATGATGAGATAATTAAATTCTCAAATCCAGAAATTAAAGAAGGAAGGATAGTTTTTCCTTTAGAAAAAGGCAAAGTAAGCATTCAAGGAACTTTAGAGGATTTTCTTTAAAACCTAAATAGCTAAGCTTTGGATTTTTCACATTAAAGCTTTCGTTCAAAAATTCAAGTGATAATTTTCAGAAACTTTTAAAAATAATGTGAATTTAGAAGGTTAAGTATGGGGCACAAAATAGGGAAAGCTCATGCACCACATAGAGGTAGTTTGCAATTTTATCCTAGAGTTAGGGCTAAGAGGATTTATCCTAGAATTAGGAACTGGCCAAAGGTTGATGAGGTTAGATTGCTTGGCTTCGCTGGCTATAAGGCTGGAATGACTCATGCAATAATCGTTGACAACAGAAAGTACTCTCCAACCAAAGGTATGGAAATCGCGGTTCCCGTCACGATCATCGAAACCCCTCCAATCCTAATTCTAGCCCTACGTTTCTACAAAAAAACATCAAAGGGTTTGAGATGTGTCACAGAAGTCTTTGCTGATAACTTAAGCAAGGAAGTAATGAAAGATCTGAGTAGAAAGATAAAGCTACCAAAGGAGAAGAAAGATGCTAAAAAACAGCTTGAGGAGCTAGAGAAGAGGTTGGATGAGTTTGCAGAAATTAGAGCTATTTGCGCAACGAGGCCGAGGCTAACGAAATTGAAGAAGAAACCGGAGATATTTGAAGTTGCAGTTGGTGGGAAAGATATAAAAGAGAAGTTCGAGTACTTAAGGAACTTGCTTGGGAAGGAAGTGAGGATAAGCGACGTTTTCAAGCCTGGAGAGCAAGTTGATGTTTTCGCAGTAACTAAAGGCAAGGGCTTTCAAGGTCCTGTTAAAAGATTTGGGATAAAGCTACTTCATCATAAGGCTAAGAAGAGTAGGAGGAAACCTGGAACCTTAGGACCTGAGAGACCGGGAGTAGTCTTGTTTACAGTTCCGCAGGCTGGACAGATGGGTTATCAAACTAGGTGTGAGTATAATAAATGGATTTTGGACATAGGAAGCGACGGGAAGAAAGTTACTCCAGCAGGAGGCTTCCCCCATTATGGAGTTGTGAGAAATGATTATATCCTCTTGCTCGGTTCAACTCCTGGGCCGAAGAAGAGATTAATAAGACTAAGGCTAGCGTTGAGGGCAAATAAAAAGCTGCCAAATGTACCTCCTAAGATAGTCTACTTGGATTTAAGCTCAAAACAAGGTGCTTGAAATGAAAGTTAACGTTTACTCAATAAATTGTGAGAAAGTTGGGAGCATAGAGTTGCCTCCTCAGTTTAAGGAAGAGTATAGACCAGATCTAATTCAGAGAGCAATAATAGCACTATTCACTCATCAACTCCAACCAAAGGGGACAGATGTCCTAGCTGGGAAGAGGAAAGTTGTTTGGCTCTCGAAAAGGAGAAGGGCTTACAAGGGAATATATGGCTACGGGATAAGCAGAACTCCTAGAAAGACTTTATGGAGGCGTGGGGAGAGGTTTTATTGGGTTGGAGCATTTGCACCCCAGACAGTAGGGGGTAGGGAAGCGCATCCACCAAAAGTTGAGAAAGTAATTTACGAAAAAATAAACAAGAAAGAGAGGAGGAAGGCGATTAGATCTGCGCTCGCAGCAACATTAAATAAAGAGTTGTTGAGTAAGAGGCATAAGTACTTAGATAAGGTTAAGGAAGTGCCACTAGTAATAAACGGGAAGATCGAAGAGGTGAAAAAAGCAAAAGAGTTCATGGAGATTATGAAGAAGTTTGGCGCCGATAAGGAGATAGAAAGAGCGAAGGAGAAAAAAGTTAGGAGTGGAAAAGGGAA
>CAYLRC010000081.1:0-2722 GCA_964386445.1 Candidatus Woesearchaeota archaeon | reverse complement strand
GGCTTTTCACCCCTATCCCAGGGTCACCCGAGGGATTGGCATCTCACCACCGGTATCGGGCCTCCATCCCTCTTTCGAGGGACTTCACCCTGCCCCGGGATAGATCGACCGGCTTCGGGTCTTATCCCGGTGACTTCAGGCGCTTTCACACCCCGCCCCTCGCTGCTTAAAGCAGCTGCGGGCTTGTCGCTTTCGCTCCGGCTCCGGGGTTTAACCCCCTTAGCCTCGCCACCGAGATAAACTCCCTGGCCCGTTCTTCCAAACGGACGGTGCAACCCTGTACTCCCTCCCTCGTACTCCTCCCTCACGAGAGTTTCCTTCGGGAGAGAACCTTTCGGGCTGCACCAGACTATAACCGCTTGGTTTCAGGCTCTTTTCACCCCGCTTCCGCGGTGCTTTTCAGCTTTCTCTCGCGATACTAGTGCGCTATCGGTCTCGGTTCGTATTTAGGGTTGGATGTTAATGACACCCAGATTCCCGCTGCCAAACCAGGCAACGGTATTCAGGATACCTGGAATCTCCCTTCCTCCCTTCCCCTATGGGACTATCACCCTCTAAGGTGCCGGACTTCCACCGGACTTCGGGTCAGGAGGCTAGGGAGTACCCAGGTCCTACAACCCCACATCCCTACTTGCTTTTCGCAAGGAGGTTCGGTTTGCCCTCTGCCGGTTTCGCTCGCCGCTACTCCCGGCATCCCTATTGGTTTCTTTTCCTGCCCCTACTAAGATGCTTCACTTCGGGGCGTTCCCGCTCCTCTCGGAGCGTCCCTCAACGGGACAGGATTCCCATTCAGGAATCCCGGGTTCTAAGCCTGCATGCGGCTCGCCCGGGCTTATCGCAGCTTGCCGCGCCCTTCGTCGGCGAACCGAGCCAAGCCATCCACCAAGCGGCGTAGTGTTGCTAGGCCTCTTTGACCCCCTAGCTAACGCTAGGTCTTTTTAACCAACTAACCCTATGGCAGTATCATCTTATGGTCTCAATTGACAGTTCGTTCCTCATTTTTTCGGATTCAAACTACAATCATCGACCTCAACTCTTCACCCCTTATTCTTCAATAAGGAGTTGCATGTAAATTTTCATATCCTTCAAAAGAAGAGAAGGATAATCATCACTGGGTAAAAAAGGAAAACTCGGAATTTATTCTTGCATACTTAACACCCAGCAATATATAGATAAGTTACTATTTTATAAATACTTTTCGGTTTCGAGTTCTATTCCTATTTAAATTTAACTTAAGTCTAAAGATTATCCCGAACTAAACGATAAGACTTTAAAGAAGGGGTTGTATTAAGAAAAGAGGAATTGGAGAGTTAGAATTATTATTGAAAAATTCGGTAGAGTAAGAACTGATTTACTAATTGAAAAGATGTAGATGTAAAAAATTTATTTCCACAAGCACCCTATTTTAAATTCTTTTGCAAATTTCTCTGCATCCAAAATTTTATCCATGTATTTCACATTTGGTTCTATGATGTATGAGTATGCCAGTCCTTCCTTAACTAGGACTAGATTGATTAAACTACAATCAATGAAAACGTATCTTAAAAGTCTTCCGTATCTATCCTTATCCTCTTTATCTTTTTCGAGTCTAACTTTTTTATTCAACACCAACTCTTCTAATCTTGTTTTTGCTTCCTCATAACATCTTTCTCCTTTCTCTGGAGCATCGATTTCTAATAATCTTACCTTTGTACCATCTTCTAACTCAATTGTATCACCATCAATAACTCTTACGACTTTGTATTCTGTAGGATTGGGATGTAAATGCAAAAAATAAAAAAGAAAAAGTGTTGGAAGAACGAAAATTATAAGGAATTTCGTATAGGACTTCACAGTTAAGATTAAGAGATTACTTAAATTTAATTTTTAGAATTCTTTTTTTTGATTTAATACCCGACTTTTGTGCTAAAAATTTAAGTGGACCGGCCGGGATTCGAACCCGGAGCCTCCGCCTTGCCATGGCGGCGATCTACCATTGATCTACCGGCCCAGAGTTGATTAAATAATTATTAACGTTTACTTTATTGAATCTTTTCTAACTCATTGAGTAAATTTACCCAATATTTGAAACTTTCATACCAGCGATTAGCTAAAATTACAAATAATGGAAGTATAGACATTCCCCAGAGTAAATTGTATGTGAATGGTAGGCTAGAATTTTTGGAGTAGTAAAGATAAAAATGTGGTAAAAAGTATAAGTTCCAAAATCCTGAAAGGAAATGAGCACCACCAACTATCATTAAGTCTGTAGTTGATATCCCTTTAATTATCTTATTGAGATTCTTAAGCTTAGGAGATTTAATTCTCTTATCAAGGAAAATGGATATAAGATAAGTCAAAAAACATAATTCTATAGGCCAAAGGTACTTCGTATCATAAAAGATTAAACCTTTCAGAGCCCCATATTTTACCATCATATTTCTAGCTGATGCATTAAATTCAACAGTCTTATCACTAGAAATCCCAAATTCAATTACAGAAGTTGTAAAATCTAAGAGCTTACTTGTAAGGTAGAAAAAAGGGAGAGAATAAGGAGAATAAAGTTCTTTTTCTAGTTTTTTGGTAGTAGGAGAAATTTCCATCTTAGTTCTATTCTTAAGAATTTATCTTTAAACCAATTTCCTCATTCAGGTAGGTCAATTTTTGGTGCCTAGAGGTAGAATTTTAAAGGAGGTGATCCAGCCGCACGTTCCCGTACGGCTACCTTGTGACGACTTAGCCC
>CAYLRC010000080.1:0-2733 GCA_964386445.1 Candidatus Woesearchaeota archaeon | reverse complement strand
TTTTTGATCGGCAACGAATAAAAAGCGATAAGGTAACGAATATTTCGAATTTCCTAATCAGGAGAGAAGTAAATGAAAAAATATAAGTTTGAGCTTTAATTAGTTCCCCATTGTGAGGAAGCTCCAGGGTTTAAGTGAGGAGGAAGCGAGGAGAAGACTCAGGATCTATGGAAGAAACGAGATAGAAAGAAGGAAGAAGGTATCACCACTCCAGATTTTGTTGGAACAGTTTAAGTCCCCTGTGATTTTATTGCTTATAGCCGCTGCAATAATCTCCTTCTCGGTCAATTACTTTAAAGGCGAGGAGTACTATGATAGCGTTCTCATCCTCCTCATTGTGTTTGTTGCTGGGATTGCGGGCTTTATCCAAGATTACAAAGCTGAGAAGGCTGTTGAAGCACTTCGGAAGATGGCAACTCCCAAAGCGAAAGTGATTAGGGGAGGGAAGGAAACAGTGATAGACGCTACTGAAGTCGTTCCTGGAGATCTCATCGTCTTGGAGGGAGGTGATGTAATACCGGCCGATGCGGAGATAATAGAGGGGAAGCTTGAAGTTGATGAATCAATCCTAACTGGGGAATCTAGGGCAGTTAAGAAGAAGAAAGGAGATAAGATCTTCTCGAGTTGCGCCGTTTATGTTGGGAATGCAATAGCAAAAGTCTTCGCAACTGGTATGAAGACCGAGATAGGTAAAATAGCTTCGAAGATGCAAGAAATTGAGGAAGCTGAAACACCGTTCCAAGCGCAAATGAGGAAGTTCACGAGGAAAGTAGTTTGGCTAACTATTTTGGTTACGATAATCACTTTTATTGCTGGTGCGATTAAATTCGGTTGGATCTTGGGCTTGCTTAATGCTTTATCCCTGGCTGTTGCTGCAATTCCAGAAGGTCTACCTGCTGTAATAGCGATTGCTCTTTCCCTAGGAGCTAGGAGCATGGTTAAAAGGAAGGCATTAGTCAGAAGGTTGGTGATAACGGAGTCTATTGGATCCGTTGACGTCATTTGCACCGATAAGACTGGGACTATTACTGAAGGAAAGATGAAAGTGAGGGAGATTTGGCAGTTGAAGAGTAGTAAGATTGGTGAGGAGCTAGCTATCAAGTGTTGTTTCTATTGTAACAACGCTAGGGAAATGTATGAGGAGGGGAAAGTTAAGCTAGTCGGCGACGAGACCGATGTAGCGTTAAAAGAATTTTCGAGGAATCTTGGGATAAAGGAAGAGGGAAAGAGGATAGATGAAATACCATTTACATCTGAGAGAAAGTTAATGACTGTAGCTTACGATTTCAATGGTAAGAATGTAGTTTTCTCCAAGGGAGCCCCCGAAGTGGTAGTGAGAAAGTGTAATAGGATTCTCTGGGGAAAAAGAGTTGCACCCCTTGATGAAGGGACCAAGAAGAAGATTTTGGAGAAAAATAAGGAATTTGCTTCTCAAGCTTATAGAGTGCTAGCTCTCGCTTACAAAGAGTATAAAAAGCCGTTAGAGGAGAATTTGATTTTCATAGCCTTAGTTGCTCTCTCCGATCCACCGAGACCTGAGGTTAAGGAAGCTGTTGAAGAATGTTACTCAGCTGGGATAAGAGTGATAATGATAACTGGAGACAATCCGGAGACAGCAAAAGCTATTGCTAGGGAAGTTGGGATAAAGAGCGAAGGTGTGATCACTGGAGATGAATTAGATAAGCTGAGTAACGAGGAATTGAAGGAGCATTTAGATAGGGGTGTGAATATCTTCGCAAGAACTTCGCCATTCCATAAGCTCAGGATCCTCGAGCTCTTACAAAGCGATGGCCATGTTGTTGCTATGACTGGAGACGGGGTTAATGATGCGCTTGCCTTGAAAAGGGCTGACGTTGGTATTGCTATGGGAATAAGAGGTACTGAAGTGGCTAAGGAAGCAAGCGATATAATTTTGTTAGATGATAACTTCGCTACAATAAAAAATGCTGTTAAGGAAGGGCGTAGGATATTTGATAACATAAGGAAATTCGTTGACTATCTATTGACTTGTAATGTAGCCGAAGTGATGGTTGTCCTCTTAGCTACTTTAGCGTTCCCATTTATTTCCCTTTACCCCATGCAAATTCTTTGGATAAATTTCATAACTGATGGTTTACCAGCAATCGCCCTTTCCGTTGATCCAGCTAGACCAGATGTGATGAAAAGGAAACCGAGAAGGAGGGAAGAGGGGATAATAAATAAGAAGTTAGCCATGCTTATAAGTGGAATTGGGATTAAGAAGTCCCTCGTAATTCTCGGGACTTTCCTAGCGTCCCTTCCTTTAGGAGTTAGTAATGCTAGGGCTACACTCTTCACGGGCTTCATAATGTATGAATTCGTAAGGATAGCAGTAATTAGGTATAATGAGAAATTAACGTCCTTGAAGGATTGGTTGGCAAATAGATTCTTAGTTTATTCTTTACTCCTTTCCTTATGTCTTCAGCTCCTAATCTTATATTCTCCTCTTGCTCCTATATTCAAGGTAGTTCCTCTAGGAGTAGAGGAGTGGTTAATTTTACTAGTTGGTACTCTAATAGGTCTCGGATCAGGAATTTTAATCGCTTGGGTAGTAGACAAGCTGACGAAGGAAGAGTACTAATTAGTTTTTGCTACTCTTTCTAACATATTTTCAAACTTCGGAAGGATCTTAGAAGCATCATATTTCTTGACAGCTTCCCTGCATTTTCTTGAGATAGCTTGATAATCAATTCTCGACTCCTTATCCCTTTCATA
>CAYLRC010000079.1:0-2749 GCA_964386445.1 Candidatus Woesearchaeota archaeon | reverse complement strand
AAAGTTGCTTAGTAAACTAAAAGAGTTAGAAGAAGTTGAGATTGGGAAGATGGAAGTAAGGGAAATTAAGTTGAAGAAGAGCACATTAACAAATAGAGGCCCAATTTACGAAGATTTGGAAGTTTTTGAATTAGAGTAGTCTTTCTTTTTTCCCCAGTTCTCCTTACTCTTGCAATTGGGATCCAAACACATACTAAAAGTCCTTCTCCCTTTCCTCTTAATTCTTATTATGGGAGTGTTACAATACTCACAGATCTTCCCAGTCTTTTCTATCTTAGCTCCTCTAGGCAGAGGATAGGCATTTTTACATTTAGGATAGTTTGAACATCCTACGAAAAGCAACTTTGTTTTCTTTGACCTTATTATCACCAAATCTCCACCACATTTCGGGCATTTCCCAAGAGTTCTAGAACTTCTCTTAAATTCTCGATAAGCCTTCAATAAATTTTTCCCAATTTTTTCATCATTCTCTTTGAACTCCTTAAGAACTTTCTTCAGGAAGACCTTAGCTTCTTCCACTACTTCCGATCTTTTCTTCTTCCTATTCATAACCTCCTCCATCTCCTTTTCAAATTTCCTCGTAAGTTCTTCACTTAGAATTCTTGGACAGAATTTTTTGAGTACCTCAACAACTGCCTCCCCAAACTTAGTAACTACAATACTCTTTCCTTTAATGTAGTTCCTTTCATAAAGAGTTTTTAATATCTCAGCCCTCGTTGCTCTGGTACCCAGACCTCTCTTTTCCATTTCCTTAATGATAGAACCTTGAGTATATCTTGGAGGAGGTTGGGTTTCCTTTTCCAATAATTCTATCTTCAAGATCTTTAACTCCTCCCCTCCCTTGAGCTCGGGGAGCACATTTTCCTCGATCTTGAGATAAGGTTTGTAGATCTCCATCCAACCGGGAGATATGGTTCTCCTCCCATTCAATAGGAATTTATATCCATCTACTTGCAAGACGACCTTCAAGCTCTCTCTCTTCGCAGCATCCCCGAAAGTTGCTAGAGTTCTTCTAGCTATTAGATCGTAGATTTTCCTTTCCCTAGGCCTTAATTTTTTGAGATCAGGCGTTTCTTGAGTAGCATATACGCATGGGTGAGCAACATCTGTATGAGGACCTTCTCTAGGGGCTAGCTTCTCCTTCTTGAGGAGCTTCTCGCAGAATTTCCTATAAGTGGAGATTTTACTTAAGCCCTTTATAATCTTTGAATAACCTATCTTAGGGGGGAGCTTCTGAGAAGAACTCCTGGGATAGCTTATATAACCTCTTGTATACAAACTCTCAGCCACACTTAAGGTTTCAGCAGGGGAAAGCCCAAATTGGTTATAGGCTTCTGTTTGAAGGTCAGCTGTATTGAAAGGATATGGAGGCTTCTGCAAATATTCCCTTCTCTTAACACTTGTTACAGTTACGGTCTTTCCCTTACATTTCTTAACTATTTTTTCAGCTTCGGCCTTCTTCCAGATCTTATCAATTTCGTAGAGTGCTACTAATTTGGAGGAACCCTTCTTTAACTCTATTTTTATTTGCCAAAATTTTTTGGGAACGAATTTCCTTATCTCTTTCTCCCTATCAACAAGGATCTTGAGAAGGGGTCCTTGAACCCTACCAGTAGAGATTACAGAAAATGCTCTCTTCGCACTCTTCTTCATTGCTAATGTCAAAGCTCTTGTCAAATTTATTCCGAATAGCCAATCAAGCTCATGCCTAGTGAGACCACTTTCGAGAATGTCAAAGAAAATGTGCTTTTCCAAATTGTTATACGCTTCAATCAGTTCCTCTTTAGTCAGGGTTGAGAACTTCATCCTCTTAGCATCCTTAACGCCGCATATAAACCTCAAGATGTTATAAAGCAAGACTTCTCCTTCCGTATCCACGTCTGCAGCATCTATGAATTCCGAGGCCCCCTTAGCTAGATCTTTCAAATTCTCAAAGTACTTCCTTGTCCATGCAGTTTCCCTCCTCAAGTAGGTTGGGACCCAATCATAGGAGAAGATAGGGTAATCCCACGTCTTTTTACCATCGTTTGCTTCAAGCACAAATAAATGACCAACTGCTGGAGCGCAAATATGCTTCTTACCATTGACTTTAAATTCATAGGAAGTCACGCCATTCTTCTTAATCACCTTTGGCTTAGAATCCGCTAAAGCTTCGGCAATTCTCCTAGCAGCGTCTGGTTTTTCGGCAATAATGAGCACATAATCCCTAGGACTTTTAGACTTTGGCATCTCAATTACCTATAGAATTCTTTAATCGCGGATTCCATATGCTCCTTTCTCAAAGTCTTAACACCTTCATCTTTAGCTTTAAGACAAGCTAAGAATGAGATCTCGAGGGCGATTTCTTCTAAAGCATCTATAACTACATCTTTCGCTCCTTTACTAATCTTCAGATTCATCTCTTTCGCTAGATCTGATACGAACTTAGCTGGAATCATCGGGTTGTCACCAAAGGTTCTTTTAACACAATTACGGTGTGCTCAGCCTGAACTATTACTTTCCTAGAATCTTCTTTAAGGACGGGGTAATTTTTAAGAATTCCCATTCCAACTAAACTTGAGAGAATGAAATCTACATTCCCAAATTTCTTGAAGATCCATCTTCTAGCGAATGGCAATTTTTTATATTCATCTACAATGTACTTAAGAACCTCTCTGGCCAAATTTTCCCTCACCGGCTTCTCCTCAATCAAACTGAAGATCTCCGAATCCTTCGTTTCCACTACCCTTCCAGCACCAATTGTGAGGAA
>CAYLRC010000078.1:1175-2900 GCA_964386445.1 Candidatus Woesearchaeota archaeon | reverse complement strand
CAACTAAATAGATTCGCTAGGAGGTACCACTGGTTATCAAAGAAGATTAAGAATTTTGTGGTTGAGCCGCATTCTGCAATAGTTGGAAAGAAGGAGGATGTTGTCTTGGACTTGACCGCTAGAGAAAGCGAGGATACTAGGAAGTGTAGTGTGGATCTGGTTAAAGATAATCCAGAGCACTTGAGGAAGTATTTGAGGAATATTAGACAAAAATCCTTATGGGAATTTTCCAAGGATTCTGATATTCAACTCAAATTCCTAAGACTTCCAAGGGAGCATGATTTCTCACTTCAGGACTTGGATGATAGGGTGATAAAGAGCTTAAAGCTAGCTTATGAGCTTCAACCTCAGGATTTCGAGGAATTAGTTTCAATTAAGGGGATTGGTCCAAAATGCATAAGAGCTCTAGCCCTTGTGTCGAATTTGATCTATGGAACTGAAGTAAGCTATAGAGATCCTTGTAAGTTTTCATTTGCACATGGGGGGAAAGATGGAGTTCCTTATCCTGTGGATCTCAAGACTTATGATCATTCAATAAAGTTTTTAGAAGATGCTATTAAGCAGACTGAGCTAAGCAATTTCGAGAAAGTAAGAGCTCTTAAAAGACTTTCAAAGCTAGTGGAAGAAGTTGAAGCTAGAGCCCAAAGTTAAAGTTTTTATAATTAGCTTACTTCTTACTCCTTGTGGGTGTAAATCTCAGGGATATAACTACAGTAAAGCATGAAGTTGAGCTAAAGGACTTAGTTGGAAAGAAAGTTGCTATAGATGCGTATAACGCAATAATGCAATTCCTCAGCGTAATTAGGCAAAGAGATGGCACTCCTTTAATGGATTCAAAAGGGAACATAACCTCACATTTGAGTGGCCTATTCTACAGAACTTCCAACTTGCTTAAAGAGGGTGTTTTGCCATGCTATGTCTTTGATGGGGAACCGCCAGAATTTAAGAAGCACACCATAGAAAAGAGGATTGAGAGGAAGGAAGAAGCTAAGAAGAAATATGAAGAGGCTAAGGCGAGAGGAGCGAAAGAGGAGATGTACATTTATGCTCAGCAAACTGCGGGAATCGACGAGCAAATAATAAAAGACTCCGTAAGGCTTTTAGAGGCCATGGGCATTCCTTGTATTCAAGCTGCTACAGAAGGCGAGGCTCAATGTGCTTATATGTGCAAGCTTGGAGATGTTGATTTCTCAGCATCCCAAGATTGGGATAGCTTGCTCTTCGGTTCTCCGAGATTAGTAAGGAATTTGAACATTGTTGGGAAGAGGAAATTACCTAGGAAGGAAGTTTATGTTGAGATAAAGCCAGAGATCATTTATTTAAATGAGTTACTCGAATCGTTAGGAATAAACCAAGAGCAGCTAATTATCCTGGGAATTTTGGTTGGAACCGACTATAACCCGAATGGGATAAAAGGGATAGGGCCAAAGAAAGCCTTAGAGCTAGTCAAGAAATTTAAGGATCCTGAGAAGATCATGAATCAAGTCAATTGGGAATTTGAGGTAGATTGGAGGGACATATTGAAATTCTTCCTGAACCCGAAAGTGAATAAGAAATACAAGTTAAGGTGGGGAGAGTTCGATGAGGAGAAGATAAAGGAAGTGCTTTGTGAGGAGCACGATTTCTCAGAGGAGAGGGTTGAGAAAGCTATAAAGGAAGTCAAAGCTAGGAAAGAGGCTAGAAAGCAAGTCGATCTAAGTAGTTTCTTTAAATAAAAATAAAAAT
>CAYLRC010000078.1:0-1075 GCA_964386445.1 Candidatus Woesearchaeota archaeon | reverse complement strand
AGTCCCCAACCCATCAATAGCTTTGCTACTAGTCCCTCGACGATCTTGGCTACTAAATAACCTATTAGAAGTATTATTAGGAAAGCTACTGCTTTTATTATCACATCGACTATCGTTGTCCCAATCGTTTGCCAGTTGATTTGACCAAATTCAATTATCCCTTCCATTTTGGCACTATTTAAAGAAGTAGATAACTATTTATTAAATTTTTGAATAAATTCATTCATGCGGGGATTATTTGAGGAAAAATGTAAGAAATTAGTCAATTCTCTAAAGCTTCAGGGGATTATAAAGAGTAAGGAGGTTGAGAACGCATTCCTCAAAGTTCCTAGGCACTTGTTCGTTCCAGAGGATTTGGTAGAAGATGCATATGTAGATGCTCCTCTCCCAATAGGCGCGGGTCAAACAATCTCCGCTCCTCATATGGTAGCTATAATGCTAGAGCTTCTAGAATTGAAAAAAGGTCAGAAGGTTCTCGAAGTTGGGGCTGGTTCTGGATGGAATGCATGCTTAATTGCTGAGATTATTGGAGAAGATGGAAAAGTGTTTACAATTGAGAGAATTCCAGAAGTTGCGAATTTTGCTAAGGGGAATATAGAGAAAGCTGGTTATGATAATGTAGAAGTCATAGTAGGGGATGGTACCCTTGGTTATGAGCCAGCAAAGCCCTATGATAGGATTATAGTAACTGCTGCAGCTCCGATAATTCCAGAGCCTCTGTTGAAGCAATTGAAGAGGAACGGCATCCTCTTAGCGCCGGTTGGTAATAGGTTTTGTCAAGAGCTCTTGAAGGTAGTTAAAGAAGAGGAAGTGAAGATAACTAAACATGGGTATTGTGTATTTGTCCCCCTAGTAGGCAAATATGGCTTTTCTAGCTCTTAATTAAGAGGATTGCTAAGGTTATAACTGCTATTATGGGAAAGATTATGCTCAAGATAAAGTAATTCATGCTCCAATTAAATATTTCATAAATTTTCCAAATCCCTAGAACCAAGAACTCTACCGCTGAAATTATGAAGGTTACGAGGAAAATTGTAGTTAAAACATCATCCACGTCCATTTTTCATCACAATTT
>CAYLRC010000077.1:0-2957 GCA_964386445.1 Candidatus Woesearchaeota archaeon | reverse complement strand
CCTTACCAAACCCCACGATTCCAGCAACATTCTCTGTCCCACTCCTTTTACCAAATTCATGACCTCCCCCATGGAGTAAAGGATCTATTCTCACACCTTTTCTAACTATCAAAGCCCCAACTCCTTTCGGTCCATAAATCTTATGGGAACTTATCGTGAGCAAATCCAGATTAAAATCCTTGACATCAATTTCTTCTTTTGTGAAGCTTTGGCAAGCATCAGAATGAAAGTAAACTCCATGCTCCCTACAAATTTTCCCAATTTCCTTAATTGGTTGGATCGTCCCTATTTCATTATTAGCATGCATAATCGTAACCAAAATTGTATCTTTCCTTATAGCTCTTTCCACATCTTCAGGCTTTACTAAGCCATATTCATCCACATCGAGATAAGTTACTTCAAAACCCATTTTCTCTAACCATTTACAAACATTGAGGACAGCGTGATGTTCAGTCTTTTGAGTTATTATATGCCTCCCTTTGTCCTTATTCGCAAAAGCTATTCCTTTAATTGCAAAATTGTTCGACTCAGTCCCTCCAGAAGTGAATATCACTTCCTCAGGATTTACATTTAATTTCTTAGCTATTATCTCCCTAGCGTCTTCAATAGCCTTTCTAGCTTCCTTCCCTAGCTTATAGAGGGTTGAAGCATTACCAAATTTTTCAGTAAGGTAAGGTAACATAGCTTCTAATACTCTCTTATCAATTGGCGTTGTCGCAGCATGGTCCAAATAAACTTTCATCTAATCACCTCCTGAAGCGATTCTACAAAGCCTACAAAAATTTCTATCCAAGGGTTTACCGCTCTTCTTTTCTGCTATCTCCCTCGCAACCTTTTTAATTTCTCTAAGCGCTTTACGATTAAGCTTCACTAGTCTTCCTCTCTTTTTCCTCAGGTAATTGGAAATTGCAGCTTCACTTAAGTTAAGAAGCTCAGCAACCTCTCTTTGAGGCATTGAAAATTCCTCAACCAAAATTCTAGCTATCTCCCTCCTTATAGCCGGAATTACAGTCCATCTATTCCTTTCACATGGTATCATCCGAACTTAACAATTGTTAAGTATTTATAAATTTAACTAATAATTGGCTTCCCAATAAAAAAACAGGATTTGAGCTGAGGCTGCAAATCTTTAAAAGTACTTAAACAATTTAGAATTTAATGCTCAGAGATAAGGATTTTTGGAGAGGGGTAGCTGCGATAGTTGGTACTGTAGTTGGAGCGGGGATTCTAGCCATACCTCATGTTTTCGCTAAGGTTGGCTTCTTGACCGGAGTTTTAAGCCTTATTGTTATAGGCGCTTTGAGCTTACTAGTCCTCCTTTACATGGGGGAAGTTGCACTTAGAACTAAAGAGACCCTCCAAGTAGTAGGGTTAGTTGGAAAATATCTAGGGAAAAAGGCAAAAACCCTAATGCTCTGCTTCCAAGTAATTGGAATCTATGGCGCATTGATAGCTTATCTAATTGGTATAGGGACGACTATTGAAGCTCTAATTGGAGGCAATTCTTTAATATGGTCAACTGTCTTCTTTACAATAACATTTCCGATAATTTATATGGGTATAAAAGTTGTTGAGAAAACGGAGTTCTTCCTCTCATACCTCAAAATTCTCCTAATTTTACTCCTATGTTCCCTCCTAATTCCAAGAGTAAATTTGAATAACTTGAGCGGATTAGATCCTTCTAAAATCCTCTTACCCTATGGCGTCTTAATTTTCGCATGCACCGGCTATTCGGTAATTCCAAATCTAGAAAGGATGTTAGAGAAAAGGAAGGAAATAATGAAGGATGTGATGATTTACGGGATGCTAATTTGCATCTTTATATATTTTCTCTTTGCCCTAGCTTTTGTTGGAGCCTTTGGTCAGGAGGTTGCTGAGATAGCAACCCAGAGTTTTAAAGAACCAAATCTTTCCACCTTTTCTTTAATAACTACTCTATTCCTTTTGACCACCCCCTACATAATCCTAGCTTGGGTACTTAAGGATACTTTCATCTTTGACTATAACTTACCAAAACCTATCCCAATCCTATTAGCATGTTTAGTTCCCTTTTTGATCATGTTCTTCGCAAATCCTGGGTTCACTAGAATGCTCGAGATAAGCGGTGGTTATGCTGGAAGCTTAACCTACTTTATCTTCTGCTTTCTGGTTAAAGCTGCTAGGAAAAAAGGTGATGACAAACCTAACTTTGTAGTACCATGGGGTGATAAACCGCTTTATTTCATCATAATCCTTGGAATTCTTGGGATTATCTGTACAACTCTTGAAATTCTTGGATAAACTCATTTTAAAGCTCAAAATTCGAGAATTGAAGATGGGCGAGATCGATAGAGTTATATCCTTTTCCCTCTTCTTATAGTTGAGGTGGGGTGAATTAAAACCATACTCGAACCTAGGGTTAGAATCCTCAAAGCTTATTTGGATTTTCTCATGGCGAGTGATGTTAGAATTTCGATTTTGAAGATGTTGGTAGAAGCGGAATCTCGTGGTTATTGCCTTAGTGTGAATTCTATCCAAAGATCGTTAGAAGTTCATCATTCAACCGTAATTTATCACCTCGAGAAGTTAAAGAAGCTTGGGTTAGTGGAACCAATTGATGAAGGAATGAAGAAGAGGAGAATTTGGGGATTGAAACTTGAAAATTTAGGATTCGTTAAAGAAGTACTAAAATCCGCCCAATGCGGTTGAATTGCTGAGAGTTTTCTGATGAATTGCTGAGAATCGTTATAAGAACTCCTGTCCTTACCTCCTAGGGGTGTATTGTTTGAAAATTGGTAGTGTGGAAATCGTAAGGGGATATACTCTCATTTTCCTCTATTTTCGGTTTAGTACGAACTGGAGGGGAGCGCCGAGTGAGGGGCGCTATGATACAAGGCAACCTTCGGTGAGCCTTGCTCCTTTTTTCGGAGTAAGTACCCAGAGCGAAGAGAGAGGTTTTTAGAAAATGAATACGAGAA
>CAYLRC010000076.1:0-3110 GCA_964386445.1 Candidatus Woesearchaeota archaeon | reverse complement strand
AAGATTGTATATATAATTTGCGATAATCAGTTCCTGGGGCTTAAAAAATTATTAAACAAATGAAAATTAACGGAGTGGCGTGCCTAGCAGCAAATATGCACCTCAAGAATGTATCAAAATTTTGAACTTTTTCCGGAGAAATGTCCAAAAACATTTACACAATGATAAACTAAGAACCAAATAATTAGTTTTATACCAGTAAATTTCCTAAAAATACGTTCAGGCTTATCCCAATAGTATTTAAGATGAAGGAGTAGAGTACGAACTTTTTTATCTCGTATTTTGCAGCACTTAGGAGGAAGATTCCTATCTCATCCGGAATCGGCGAGAGGACTATAAGAGCGGAAATTAAAGGGGCAACTTTCTGGACGAATAAAGGCTCCCTTAATCTCTCAGCAATCCTTAGTGATTCCCAGAGCTTAAATACCCTTGGATTCTTTCTTCCTAACTCTTTTCCGAGCAACTTAATTTCCGGGATTATAGAAATCTGAAAGAACTCGAAGAAGAGGAAATCGGTTAAGCATGCTCCCAACGCTCCAACGAAGATGACGAAGAATGGATTTACCGACTTAGTGAGGAGGAATATCATCACAGTCCCAACAGGAGCTGTAGTAAAGTGGGCATAGAATGCTCCAGAGAGGAAAGATCCTATGAATGGAGAAATCTTGAGAAGATAGAGTACTCGATTCCTGAAGACTTCGTTCGAGATGAGTTGAAACGCTATAAGGAGAGAAATTGTGAATGTTATGAGGACCTTATGCTTCCATAAGGAATCTAAAATGATAGATCTTCTAGGCATTAAGAAATATAATGAAGAAGAAGGATTTTAAAAGTTTACTTGATCTTGACCTTCACTTTCTTCTTCTCCTTCTCCTTCTTTGGCATCTTTATCTCTAAAACTCCGTCCTCATATTTTGCCTCTATGTTTTCTGGGTCGATCTTCGAAGGAAGTTTGAATTTTCTGTAGAACCCTCTGTAGCTCCTTTCCTTCCTTATTATTCCTTCCTTCTCTTCTTCAACTAACTTCTTGCTCTCAGCCTTTACTTCTATCTCATCTTCAGTTGCATGAATCGATATCTCATCTTTCTTCACTCCTGGAATCTCCATGCTCAAGATGTAGGAATCTTCAGTCTCTCTCAAATCTGAGAGAGGTTCTCTAAATCCCTCTGGGAACCTCACTTCAATTTCTGGAATCCTTGGAAACATTTGCTCAAACATCCTCTCGATCTTCCTCAATCTCTCTTCCATCCTCCTCAATTCTTCAAATGGGTCAAAGACTACCATTTTCAAACACCCCCTTAATCACTAAAAACTCTTGAATTTTATTAACTTTCGGTAAAAATTTAAACCCTCAGCTCCCTCTGAAAGTTATGGCTCTGGATCTAGAGGCTAAAATACAGTTAGTTAAGAGGCCTCCAACCGAAGAGATATTAGTGGAGGATGAACTTAGGAAGCTTCTCGAGGAGAAGAAAC
This sequence comes from Candidatus Woesearchaeota archaeon, assembly GCA_964386445.1. Classification (GTDB taxonomy): domain Archaea; phylum Nanobdellota; class Nanobdellia; order JAPDLS01; family Haiyanarchaeaceae; genus Haiyanarchaeum. The sequence goes on along the minus strand of CAYLRC010000076.1, from coordinate 1,637 downwards.
ATCCAGAACACTACATAGGAATTGAGATTTCTGGTAAGCTCCATTTAGGGACACTATTTTTGAATGGGTTCAAGATAAATGATTTCCTCAAAGCAGGGTTTAATTGTAAGATCCTCCTCGCAGATTGGCATAGTTACATAAATAATAAGCTCGGCGGAGATTGGGAAAGAATAAAGAAAGCATCTGAGTATTATAGAAAGGCCTTTGAGTTCTTTTGTCCAGGAGTCAAAACACTGCTAGGCTCGGAGCTATACCATCATAACGATGAGTACTGGAAGGATTTGATAAGATTTTGTAAAAAAATAACTTTAGCTAGAAATGTTCGTTGCCTTACTATAATGGGAAGGAGCGAGAAGGATAAACTAGATTTTTCTCAATACCTATATCCGCCGATGCAAGCTACGGATGTGAAGTATCTCGGCAAAGATATAGCCCATGGGGGGATGGACCAAAGAAAGGTTCATGTTTTATGTAGAGAGGTTTTTCCAAAGCTAGGCTGGCCTAAGCCAATTGCAGTTCATCACCATCTCCTAATAGGCTTATCAGAACCTCCAAAAGCTGAGAGCAAGGAAGAGAAGGTAATAGCTGCGAAGATGAGTAAATCGAAGCCATGGACATGCATATTCATCCACGACTCTAAGGAGGAGATAAGGCAAAAGTTAATCAAGGCCTGGTGTCCTCCTAGAGAAGCAGAGTTCAACCCAGTTCTAGAAATTTTGAAATATGTTATCTTCCATGAGAGGGAGGAATTTGAGTTAAGAAGGGAGAAGAAGTATGGTGGGCCGAAGAGATTTAGTTCCTATGAGGAAGTTGAAAGAGCTTATAGGGAAGGAGAAATTCATCCCCAAGACCTGAAATTGAGCGTAGCAGAAGTTTTAGATGAAATAGTAGCCCCCATAAGGAAATTTTTCGAAAAGTCACCTAACTCTAAACTATTGGAAGTCTTCGAAGAAAAATGAGAGATGAGGAAGTTGTAGAAAAAGTTAGGGAGAAAGTGATTGAGATTTGTAAGAATTCCAACGATTTCCTTAAGGACAATTACAATATCCATATCCGGATAGTTGAGGATTTAGCTCTTAGATTAGGTAAGAAGTTTAATGCAGACCTAAAAATCCTGCAGTTGAGCGCATTACTTCATGACATAGGGAGAATAAAGTATGGTGATGAGGGACATGAAAAGACAGGGGCTAAAGAAGCTGAGAAAATTTTAAGGGATTTGGGGGAGAGGGAGGATACCATTGAGAAAGTCAAAGAATGCATTTTATTACATAGACACTCAGATCCTACCATCCCAGAATCTATTGAAGCTAAGCTATTGAAGATAGCTGATGCATGGTCTCATTTTTATATCCCTTTAGAACTCGTTGCAGCTTTTTCCAAGATGTTCAATAAATCAGCCAGAGAGGCCGTAAAGCTAGTTTCTGAAAAGCTGAGAAGGGATTTAGACTTCCTTAGGAAGGCTTCAACCCAAATAGAGATAGAGGAAGTGTTAGAGGATTGTGAGAGATGTTATAATTCTTTCATTTCTTTGATTAGAATTTGAAATCGAATTTGAAGTGCTCAACAAACTTTATTCTAGAAGTGGGCCCGCTGGGATTTGAACCCAGGACCTTCGCCGCGTCAGGGCGACGTCATAC
>CAYLRC010000075.1:0-3113 GCA_964386445.1 Candidatus Woesearchaeota archaeon | reverse complement strand
GCAATCGAGAGACTAACGGATACCTTAACAATCTCACTCGTTCTAATTATTGACGCCACCAAGTTTATTCCTACTGAAGTTAATATAAAGGAAATCGGCAAAATCGGGATTAGATATCTATCCTCTTTATGAGGGGAGAAAGAAGACAAGAGCAAAAATACAAAAAAAGTGATAAGTAACAGAAGGTTCTCTCTCTCACGAATTTTGATAAAGGAATACGCAGCACCAATAAGTAGAAAGATAAGAGTGGGGGTTGTGAACACATGGGGAAACATCTGAAAGTAGCCGAAGAATGGCTCATGCATTTTTCTAGTTAACTCATAATTTAGAATCTCCTGATGGAAAAAACTTCCAAACTTCACCAATTGCCATACTTGGTAAGAGAAAAACGGGATAGCAAAACCTAGTAGGAAAAAATATAATTCTCTCTTCTTGATTACTCTCAATTTTTCCCGATATGCTATGAAAAGTAATAGAGAAAGAAATATGGGGATGCTCTCTATCCTAACCGAGTAACATAAACCCAAACTCAATCCGGAAAAGAACATTTTTGATTTATCTTCACTCTTAGAACCTTTTACAAACAAGTAAAGAGCCACTACAATAATAGCCATGGCTGGTACATGTGCTAGGATTCTTAAAGAATAAAAAAGTGGTAACCATGCAAGTGAGAGTAAAAGAGCGCTAATGAAGCCTACCTTCTTATTATAAAGCTCTTTCCCAAGAAGATACGTAAAGACAACGGCTATAATCATAAAGAAAGTTTGCCACACTCGTAAAGCAACTAGATTTAAATCGAATAATGACACGAAGGGTAAAAGCAAAAGTGGGAATCCGGGCATCCTGTGAGGTTCCCAGTCACACGGTTTCTCTCCAAGAAAATCCTTCGCTTCCACGAGAAAGCTCGCTTCGTCCCACCACAGACCTTTATTTAAGTCGATCAAAATCAACCTCGAAAGTAAGGTAACTAACACTAATATTATTAGAATCCAAGCTTCGCTTTCCCGAAGCATTTGTCGTATTCTCATTTGAATACACTCAAGAAGAGTAATTTTAGTATTTTAATAGTATCTCTAACTACAGAGTATTTCTTTTTCCCCGTCCTCTTCTTATATGTAATTGGTATCTCGATGATCTTAATGCCTCTTTTGCTAGCTTTGATATGCATCTCGGTTTCTATTTCAAAGCCTTTAGATTCAAGTCTCAGAGAGAAGAAATCCTCCTTCCTAATAGCCCTCAATCCTGTAAGCAGGTCAGTCGTCTTGGAGTGGAGTATAGAGAAAAATGAAGATAGTATCTTATTGACGATCTTATGGGAAAAATTAGACTCCCACTTTCCTAAAAGTCTGGAGCCGCACACCATCACTCTTCTTTCTCTTTTTAAGATCTTGAGCATTTTAGGAATCACTTTCACCGGATAAGTATCATCGCCATCAATGAAGACAAGAAAGTTCGATCTCGCTAGTTTAGCGCCAAGCTTCATAGCATTTCCCTTTCCGGAGCTCCTCTGCCTAATTACCCTTACTCTAAACTTCTTACATATTTCTGGTGTGGAATCCTCAGATTTATCTACTACAATTATCTCATAATTCCTTCCCAACTTCTTTAACTTCCTTAGAACTTTACCTATAACTTCCTCTTCATTCCTTGTGGGTACAACTACAGTAGCTTCATACATTTCTTAACTCCTTTAACCCAATCAAGTCAACTATTAAATTATCTATCCTGTCCAGGAAGGAAAAGATTAAAGTTGTTTCAGGAGAAATTCCTAAGAAGCTAAGTATTACTATAATGCTTCCTTCATATATGCCTAAGCCTGCTGGAGTTAGCGGTATGAATCTAATGGTAGTTAAGAGTGGTTGGAGCATCAGAGCCATTAGAAAGCTGAATCCTAAGTTTACTGAAATCGAAAGAAAATACCACTCAAAGCCCCTTATTATCCAGCCGAGAATCGAAAATGAGGCTATTAAGAAAAGTAAATTTCTCATCTCCCTTGAAGCTTTTTTAAACTCCTCGAAGAGCTTATTGAGCCTTTTTCCATAAGGTAACTTTACTAAAATCCTCGAAATGAATCTATTCTCCTTCCACATTAAGAAGAGGAATCCCAAACCGCATAACAGGAGGAATAAAACCCCAGCAATGAGTGCTTTTAAATCTACATTTCCGCCGATTAAGCTTATTAAATAAATTAATGCTAGTAAACTTACGCCTACCTTCACTAAGAATTCTATCGCCTGAATTGTAAGCAACACCGAGATACTGTCCTTAACATTAACTCCTCTTTCTCTTTTTAGTATATGGCTTAAGCCTAAATATCCTGCTCTGCCTGGAGTAAAATCACTCAACAGCATCCCAAAAAACTGTATTCCAATCATCCTACTTAATCTTATTTTATGACCAAGCTTTTCGAATGCTCTACATAATCTATAAGCATTCGAGACATTCATAAAAAAGTAAGAAATCATAGCTAAGCATAAGAACTCGATCTTTATTTGAAAAATTACTTGGAGAAGTCTATCCAAATTCAATTCCCTAAATATAAGGACTAGAATTACCACAGCAAGTATAACTCTCCCTAGATTAAGGAGCTTTTTATTCATCTAGACTACACCACTAAAGACTAGTAGGAACGATAAAGCAGCAATAAGTAACTCAAAGGAAATTAACGCTAAGGTAATTTCTTTCTCTCTGAATCTGCCAGCCTTCATCACTACATGAGTTAAAGAATATATCTTATCGTATGGTGCTTCTAAAGTTCCATCTCTCCTTAGATTTCCTAAGCTCCTTGCCTTAAATCCGGATCGAAGCTTGAGAAATGCTTCTATAATCCATGGTGTGAATAACAAAATCCCGAATTTCTCCATGTTACCTACGATTACAATCGAAACGTAAGTAGCACCGAGCATGTAAGTCAAGCTATCTCCAGGTAAGAACTTTGCTGGATACCAATTATATCTTATGAAAGCTATCAAAGCCAATAGAATAGTTGCACTCAAAACACATGCTTCTAATCTAGAATTGATAATTGAGAACAAAAGGAGGGAGGAAAATGCTACTATCCCCAAACCACTCTCTAGTCCGTTCATCCCTGCCAAGAAATTATAGGCATTTGT
>CAYLRC010000074.1:0-3228 GCA_964386445.1 Candidatus Woesearchaeota archaeon | reverse complement strand
TTGAGGGAAATAAAGGGGATAACCTATCGTGAAGGTAATAGGATAAGGAGGAATGAGGATAGAGGGATAAAAAATTTGGACGATGTTCCTTTTCCGGCTTATCACTTATTTCCAATGGATGCCTACAAAGCCGGTGGTAAAAAATTTTCAACTATGATCACAAGTAGGGGTTGTCCATTCTCTTGTGTTTTTTGCTCCTCCTCGAAGCTATTTGGGAAAGTCTGGAGGGGGAGGAGTGCTGAGAACGTCGTGGAAGAGATGAGGATGTTGCAAGATGAATATGGGATTAAGGAATTCGAATTCTTAGATGATACCTTTACTCTGAACAAGCGTAGGGCAATTGAGATCAGTAATTTAATCAGAAAAGAAGGGATGGATGTTTCCTTTAGTTGCTCTTCTAGAGCCGATACCATAAATAAAGAAGTGGCCGAGAAACTAAAGAGGGCTGGATGTCACACTATTTACATTGGAGTTGAGTCGGGAGATCCTCGGATACTGAAAAAGTTGAAGAAAGGAATTACCCTAAAACAAGCAGCTGATGCGATTAAGTTAGTCAAAGAAAACGATATGAACGTCGTCGCTTCCTTTATCCTTGGGTATTTCGATGAAGGAGTTGAGGAAATGAGGAGAACTATAGAATTTTCCAAGAGATTGAATCCCGACTATGCTCAGTACACAATTTTTACTCCATATAAAGGAACCGAAGCGTATGAAATTGCTAACAGCAGGAATCTATTCCTAACGAAGGATTGGAGAAAATTCACGACGGTTGACGTAGTTGTGAAATCCAGAGCTACACCAGCTCAGGTAAAACAGATGTGGCAGAGAGCTTATCTAGAGTTCTACTTGAGACCTTCCTACTTATTCAATTCCATTAGGAAGAAAAATTTCTTCGTTCTCAAAACTATTGCTTCCTCAATCAAAAACCTGCCTGGTTTGATGAACACGATGAGAGAAAAATAAGGAATCCGACGACCCTCTTTTCCTCATCCAATTAGTCAGAATTGAGTGGTGTCTTCATCCAGGAATTTCTAGGAACTTAGAATATAAAAAAATTTAGGTTTGTTAAACTTCGGCTAACTTCCTCCTTTGTCCCTTTAGAATTGAGCCTTTAATTTCTCCTTACACTTTCTGTTCTCTCGGATAACTGCTTCTAAGTTCGAGTTGATTTCTTCTCGAAAGAATACTTTCATGCCTTCCTCCTCCTTGATGCTCTGTAAATCCTTGTTCTTAATCCCTTCTATGACTTTTCCCAACTTCTCCAAATTCGTCGTTGCTATGTTCAGATCTGAAGATTGGAGAGCATATCTATTTGTACAATTCACAGAAACTCCCCACCTTGCGTAAGCTAATGGGTCTGCATCAACAATGCTATCTCCGAAATAGATTATTTCCTCTGGCTCCCCTAATTTCTCAAGTACTTCCCTCTTCCTATGAGCTCCCATAATCCCTTTCTCCTTCAGGAGCAAGTACTTCAATTCTTCCCTCAACTTCCTAGGCCTAACCTCGTTGAATATCTTTCTCTGTCCCCCTAAAATCCTATCCAACTTTTCCGTCTCCCCTTCTTTGTAAGCTTCATTCCACTCCCCACAATTCTCCAAGTACTCATCAAGAAAATTCTCCAGTTCTTTAGGATAATTCCTTAAGATTGGTAAGGGAGATCTGAGGAGGAGTTGCTTCCTAGGATTCCAAGAATACTTCTTTATTTCCTCCTCGTTGAGTTGATGGCCCATCGAGAAGACATTTTGAAGTGGGATTTCATAGAAGTAGCTTAGGGTTAGTGGGACTCCAGGCCAGGAGCTAGTTACCAAGTAAACATCATCTTTCCCTAAATTCCCCATCACTTTTTCTATGCCTGGGTTCTCTTTCATATACTTTAAAGCGAATCTCAACAAATGTATATCAGAAACTCCAGAACATGCTGCTATGCATAAAGAGACTATTGGAGTCGTTCCAGTAGAGTGACCCTTCCTTCCCCTTTCATAAACCCATCTATTGTCATCATATTCATCAAACTCCTTAACCCTCTCGTAGAACTTGTCCCTTAGCTCAGGTTCTACCAATTCGTCTAAAGTCAGCCAAGCAAGATCAAATTTAGGGTTTAGGATTACCCCCTCCACATCAAAAACGATTTTCGTAGGGGACATGACAACACGCTCCTGGTGCTTCCTTAAGTGTAGTAACCATAATGGAGTAGTTAATTTATTTAAAGCTTTCGACTTGGTTGAGCGAAATAGTTTTATTTCGACTCGAAATTGAAATTTTCATGGTAAGGAAAGAAATTACTTGGTTGGGGCATGCAGCTTTTAAGGCTGAGATAGGAGAGAACGTGATCTTCTTTGACCCATGGATCAGTGGAAACCCTATGTGTCCAATAAAAGATGTGAAGGAAATTGAAAAGGCTACGTTAGTATTAGTCAGTCATGATCATAGCGACCACGGATTTGATGATGCAGTTAAGATATGTAAGAATACTGGGGCGACATTTGTTGGGGTTTTCGAGCTAGCTCAAGAAGCTAAGAAGAGGGGAGTAGAGAAAATTGTTGGAGGCAATATTAGTGGAGAAGTTAAGGTCGACGACATAACTATTTTCTTCACCCCAGCACTTCACTCATCTTCAATTGGAGTTCCTTGTGGCTTCGTGGTAAGGACTCCGGAGTTAACAATTTATCATGCAGGGGATACTGGTTTTTTCAGTGAGATGGAGGATATTTCGAAGCTTTATGAGATTGATGTTGCGATTTTGCCAATAGGTTCAACTTACACAATGGGTCCAAAGGAAGCTGCATTAGCTGTCGAGAAACTGAAGCCAAAAATAGTCATACCATGCCACTACAATACTTTTCCCCAAATCAAACAAGATCCTCAAGAATTCAAAAGACTTGTTGGAGAAAAGTGTAGGGTAGAGATACTCGAACCAGGAAAATCCCTGATAATTCCCTAATAATACTAAGGGTTTGAAATCTACGGTATTAAAAACTTGAAAAGTTGGAAGAAATTTTGAGAGGGTTTAAGACCTTAGTCTGTGATTGATCTTCTCACGAACTTTTTCGCTTAGACTTAAATTCACACAATTTTCTTATTGGGCAGCTCGAACATAGTGGCTTCCTAGCTCTGCAGTAATCTCTTCCTAGCCTCAAGAAGAGTTCATGGGCCCTAACTCTAAACTCTGGTGATATTAACTTCAAGCTTATTTTGGAGCTAATTGGGATATTAAATAGTAAATTA
>CAYLRC010000073.1:0-3555 GCA_964386445.1 Candidatus Woesearchaeota archaeon | reverse complement strand
TTACTTAAGATTAACTCTACACCAAGAGCTTTAGCATTCTTCTTGACAATTTTCTCAGCATGATCAGAGAACCCCTTTATCCCTAAGTTTATGTGGTAAGCAAAAATCTCGACATTTACTCCTTCTCGCTTTACGAACTTGTTCAAAAGATATAAAGAAGTTAGGCTATCTTTTCCCCCACTCACTGCTACTGCAATCCTATCCCCTGGTTCAACGAGCTTATATTTCTTAATTACTCTGAAGACTCTTCTCTCAAACAAATCCACGAAACATTCATTACAGAGCTGCATAGAGAAGGCAAATATCTCGGCTCCTTCCCTCTTACAAATCCTACATCTCATTCTAAAGATTCCTCTTCAATCTTTCAATGACCTCCTCCTTTCCTAATGCTAAAATAAGATTAGCCAGCCTAGGACCTTCCTCCCTACCTATTAACATTAAGTAACATTTCTTGAAGAATTCTTTAACCTCCCCCTTCCTAGCAATTTTATAGATTTCCTCTTGCAGCTTCTCAACATCTAATTTTTTCCTTAGCAGCTTTATTAAATCTTCAACTTGCTCCTTCTCAGTCTTGCTTAGCTCCACTTTTCTCCCACCGATAATTATCCTATACTTTTCTGGAGCATACTTCTTAACCCAGTTTAGGGCGCAGCTCAACCTCAATTTCAATCGCTCATCAATTTCCTCATCCTCTTCCTTATAATGACCAGTCTTCTTCAATATCTCCTTAACTCTCTCCACATCTGTTCCAAAGATCTGTGAGAGGAAAGCTGCGAAATCGTAACTTAGGTTTAGGGATTTCTTGAATTTCCTCTTAGTAGCTAACTCATATGCTCTCTTATAGTTGAGATCCTCCCTCTCATTTCCAGTTGAGGTTTCTCCAAAGTAGATTTTCTCAGCCTTATCGAAATAAAATGCATTGTACAAAGGAAGAGTTTCAAGAGAGATATCTCTGGCCTTAGTTATCTTGCCGAAGTTCAACCAGAATTTAATTTCTGGAGCACTCATTACTTCAAGTAACATAGGAATTGTTATCACATTCCCCTTGCTCTTACTCATCTTCTCTCCCTCAACTTGAATATGTTCATAAACAACAGGGACAGGTGGTTCTCCTCCAAGGATTTTGACAATTTCCTTAGCTGTATCCCAACTCCCTCCAGCAGCAGCATGCTCTTTACCAAACGGTTCACAACAACAATTTAAGAAAATCCATCTAGAAGCCCATTCGACACGCCAAGTAAGTTTCGTTGAAGTTCCGAAGATGCTTACCTTTCCCCTATGACCACAACCCTCGATAATATTTTTCTTATGAATGAGAACCTTCCTCTTCTCACATACATACTCAACTTCCTTCCTCTTTGGATCATAGCTCAGTATTTTTGTGGTTGGTATTTTCTTACAATTCTCGCATATAACGTCGAGTGGGTACCAATCTTTTGGTAGTGGGGTTTTCCTATATTTATTCAAGATCTCCCTGATCTCTTCCCTTTTTTCCATAGCTTTTTCCTTACTCTCATCATATAATCCTTCCTCATACATTTTTATTCCAAAATATGCCTCTGGCTCAATCTCCAGTTCCTTTAGTTGCTTGAGGAACAACATTTCATAATGCTTAGCGAAGCTTTCATGACAACCGAATGGATCTGGGATCATTGAAACAGGCATCCCCAAAAATTTCCTCATCTCCTCTGGAAAGCCTTGGGGAACAGATCTAAATGGATCTAAATCATCTGCAACCCAAACCAGCTTAGCTTTCTTTCCTAGATCCTCGAGAGCAAGCTTTATGGCTTCTCCCCTTATCAAATCGCTTGCATTCCCTATGTGGGGTTCACCACTCATTGAAGTTCCTGTGACTATTACATACTCTTTCCTATCCCTAAATTTCTCAATTATTTCCCTAGCAATCTTGTCCGCCCAAAACATATTTTTAACTCAAGAAAAGGAGATTTTTATAACCTTTGAATTTTGGGGTTAAAAATATTCGTTTGGGGAGTGGAATCAAAAGTTGAATCACATGCTATTCGAGAAAACTTTATAAGATTGTAATTTGTTTATACTATGCGATGACGACAAGGAAACTGAGTCAAGGGGATAGATTTGTCAATTTACTTGATTGCATGGTAGAAGTTGTTAATAGTATAGGCCCAGAAATAGGTACGATTAATGAGATCGGCAGGGAAATTGAGCTCATGCCTAAGAGGAAATGGGGCATATTTCCGAATCCTGCCTTTAGGAAGAAGAAAGAGGAATATGAGCGAAGGGTAATTCCACTTAGGGAGAAAACCAGGGAAAAGGTACTTAAGTTCTATAGAAAAGTTGAGGGAACAGACCCAAAAGTTACGACATATTTTTCGAACATTTCTTTTCCCTGCCTCATCGGTAAAGTAATGGTTGAACCACCAACTTCGGGAGAGAATATTATGGAATTGTGGGGACTCTTGGAATATTTTGAAGCTCCAACAAACCCCATCGTTCGAGTACACCTTGCCAGACCTCTCGAGACTAGAGATAGGAGTGAAGTCTTGTCGAAAATCATGGAGGCAAAGGACTTTTGGCAAAACTGCGAATATCAATTGGATTTACGTAAGAAAGGCAGATTTAGTGGGTTAGAGAAGTTCTTAGAGAATGAGTGGAATTATTTCTTAGGTAACTTATTGTCAGGGAAGTCAAGAGGTACTGCTAATGAAATGGAGTTAAGACTTAAGAGAATAACAAATCTCAAGACTTCGCTTGAGCACGATTTCTCTTCTATTGCTGAACTAGATATGAAATTCGTAGCAATTCCCGGGGATACTATAGAAAATGAGATCCACTATGAATTAAGCCTCGAGAGAAGCCCGTCCGGAGATAAAATCAGTAGACACAGACTTCCAGAAAAGGAAAAGAAAGGATTGACTGATATAATAAATAAATTTAGTGATAGTTAAAAACAAGTCGTAGAAATCTCGAAATTTGATTTTCCGAAATTTTAAATAAATTAACTTCTTGGAAGAATTCATGAGGAAAAGCTCTAAGAGATTAGCTTACGAAGCTATCCTCTTTCTCGGGATTGTTAGCCTGTTCGGCGATATAGTTTATGAGGGTTGTAGGGGAATTATTCCAGAATACTTGGCTTTCTTAGGTGCAACAGCTTTCATTGTAGGTTTGGTTGGAGGTTTAGGAGAGTTAATAGGCTATTCGATGAGGTTAGTGAGTGGTTATTTAGCCGATACAACTAAGGCTTACTGGACATTTACATTTCTCGGATATGGCCTAATAATTGTTTTACCATTCCTCGCATTTTCCAACAATTGGGTTATTGCAGCCCTCCTCATAATTCTGGAAAGACTTGGAAAAGCCCTCAGAACTCCATCTAGAGATGTTATCCTATCAGTTGTTGGAAAGGAAGTTGGAGCAGGAAAGACATTCGGGATCCATGAATTTATGGATCAGGTAGGAGCAACTCTTGGTCCGGCTCTAGTTGCTTCTCTCATGCTCCTTACAAACAACAACTACCAATATACATTCCTTACTCTCTTCATACCATTTATTGCTATGATGCTCTTCCTGTTCTTC
>CAYLRC010000072.1:0-3597 GCA_964386445.1 Candidatus Woesearchaeota archaeon | reverse complement strand
CCTCACACGCTACTAATTCTTGGAAAACTTCATTTCGTAGAGGAAGAAGCCCTCAAAAGATTTCGTTAGTGCTCGTCTACTTACAGAACTTGAAAATCTAGGACCCGATGCTCCTTTAGAAAAGTATATTTATCCTGCGTTGACTCTCAAACCTTATGGTAAAGGAGATAAGAAGAGGGAAGGAGAAACTGATAACTTGTGATTTTTGTGGTCAGAGGCAGCCTAAGAGTCACACGAGGTCATTTTATAGATTTGGAAGGAAGTTCCATGTGTGTATGAGATGTGCTAAGAAAAGAGGGCTTGTAGGGAGATACCCTAGAGTTAAGAAGAAATGAATAACTTTACTCATCTAGAGGATTTGGAAATCGATAACAACTCTATATACGCGAGGTGCTAGTTCCCCACATTTCCTTTCTTCTAGAAATTTCACTCTCCTATCAAATTTCTCAGCATTCTCCTTGATGATTTCCTCTCCCCTCCAAAAAAGTTCCTCCTCTCTAAGAAAATAGTAAAAGTGGACTGTAGTTCCTTTCTTACAAATCCCAAATGCTACATCAAGAAAGTTATCGGCAGTTTTTGGAAGATTCATTATAATCCTATCAACCTTCTCTATCTCCTCTCTTTCAACTACTTCCCTACAATCCCCGAGGAAAGGGAGTACTTTTCCAACTACTCTATTGATCTTTATGTTCTCAACTAAATACTTGTAGGCCTCTGGATTTTTATCTATAGCATAAACTACTCTTGGCTTTGCGAATTTCGCTATAGGTATGGAGTAAGGCCCAACTCCAGCAAAGAGATCCGCAACAATCTCGCCTTCCCTAACTTTCCCTACGACTCTCATTCTCTCTGAAGCCAATCTTGGTGTGAAGAATACCTTCGAAACATCCAATTTGAACCTACAACCATTCTCCACATGAATTGTTTCCGTCCTATTTTCCCCGTAGATCACCTCCAGAGGCCTAACCCTCTCCTCCCCACTAACAACTCCTGCTTTTTTACAAACAACTTTCACGTTCTTGTGAAACTTTGCTATTGCTTCTGCTATTAACCCTTCTTTCTCCTCAAGTCCTTCTGGGATTTCGACTATAGCTATATCCCCAATAAGATCAAAAGCTCTCCTAACTTTCTTCAACTCTTCCTCGCTTAATTTTCCCTTCAATAATTCTTTGAAGCCCATAACGAAATCAAATAATCCCAACTTTAAAAAAATTTGAGAATGTTTTTATGCATCGATGCTTAATTTCTTTATATGGGGTTTGAGCAGAGGAAAGCCGAGGCGCTTAGGAGATTGAAGAGAGATTTAAAGGAAGGGAAAGTTGATCTAAAGGTCTTAGAAATCCTGAATCTCATAAACTCAATTCCAGACTTTTACTCCCTATCCTCATGTTCTGGAAGAATCTGTTTACTCAAGTTCGATAAAACTTTCAAGAAAGGGGAGAAGAAATTCGTCTTTAAGAAACATGAGAAAGTAAGAACTCCGGAAATTTGGGAGAAGTTGAAGGAACTAGAAGGGAAGGAGAAGAATGTGATGTTTGTAATGGAAGGAGCGATCCTGCACATTTCCTCTAAAAATCTGTCTAGAGCCCTAGATTTCCTCAAGAAGGTTAGAAACTTAGGCTTTAAACGAGGTGGTATAATTTCTATAAGAAAATACGAGGTAATTATGGAAATCGAGAGTACCGAAAAAGTATGTGTGCCCGTGATTTTGGATTCTAAGTTAGTGATCACCAAAAAATTCTTGGATCAACTAGTGGAGATCTCCAACCTCCTTCTAGAGAGAACTTGGAAAAAGCTTGAGAAACTAGGTGAGTATTTGGAAAGCTTGAAGTAACAACTAGAAAATATATTCTCTATTATCTAGCTCGTTATTTATCACTGTTATGCAATGAGAAGCAAAGTACGGAAATGGACCAATGCTAATTACATTCTTTGCATATCTCAAAATAAATTCCTCATCTTTCTTTGGCAGTCCTATGAAATCTCCAACTACGAAACAATTATTTCTGTTTGAGAGCTTAAGCTTCCTTAAGTTAATTCCATCTTCTCTCAGGACGAATATATCAACCTCCTTCTCGTGAAGTTTTTTTATCACCCCTTGCAAACTATTTTTCTCTATGAAAATTCCTGGAAATGCTTCGACCCTCTTCCTCCTCTCATAGGAATTTAGAGTTTTCCTTAGAATAGTTGCGAGGTGCTTTTCATCGGAGCTTAGGTCTTTAACTTTAGCCCCAACAAATTCCAAATGAATAGGAGGTCTAGGAGCACCTGTCAAAATCGCATGGAAAATTACATCCTTCCTTATCCTTCCTGAGAGGAAAAGAGCAGAAATTAAGCAATGAACCACAACATCTAATCTTCCGGCTTTTCTCAGATCTCTAAAATCTCCCTTAGTTCTCCCTGTCCTTGAAAAAACTAGGAAATGTCTCATTCTTCCTCAACCCAGCTGAAAATTCTAGATATCTCCTCATGATTCAATTTCTCATATTTAGCTAGATTCCCTATATCATTCCAGTAACAATTCGTCACGTAAGCAGCAATCTCCTCCCCTTTCCTCAAAACATAAGGGAAAACGTCCTTAGCAAAATCTACTTTATTCTTCCTCCCCTTCAGTTCCCTAATGTACTCAATTATCCTCTCTTTGACAACATAAATAGCTATATTCGTATAGAGTTTTATCTTCGGCTTTTCGATAAATGATACAACTTTACTATCTTCTACTTTGACTACTCCAACCTCAACTGGTACATTTGAGGAAACTGCTATTGTGGCTATGCATTTCCTCTTCTTATGGAATTTTACCATATTCTTCAAGTTTATATTGCTCAAGATATCTCCGTAATAGACAATAAAATCCTTATCAACTAAGTGACAAGCTCTCAAAATACAGCCGGCTGTTCCCTCCTGCTTATCCTCAACATAACTTATCTTAACTCCAAATCTAGAGCCATCTCCAAAATAATTCTTAATCTGATAGATTTTATAACTTCCAATTATAATCAAATCCTTCACATCATTCCTCCTGAACAATTTTATTATGTACTCGAGCAATGGTTTCTCCTTCTTCCCTATAGGAATCATCGGTTTCGGTATATAATTGCTCAATGGTCTAAGTCTCGTTCCCAGACCTCCGGCCAAAATTACTCCTTTCATGCTAAATAATCCTCATCTTTTCTTTATAAACTTAAAGCTACTCAACTCCTCAAGAACTGGATTCCTTGAGAATTGAATTTATCCTCTTCAGAAATTTCATTTTGACTTCCTTTAACTTGCTCTTATTAAAAGATTCCACGCTTACTCTTATAGCTGGTTCTGTATTGCTTCCCCTTATCAAAACCCAACATTCATCATATTTGAACTTAAATCCATCTATCTTAATCATTTCTAGGCCACTCTCTTCCAACTCTTCCTTCAGAACTTCTAGAACTTTTTCCTTCCTCTCATGAGTTCCACAATCTACCCTTTCCTTTTCATAAAAAGGTAAATTTAATGAATCCACAAGTCTGGAAAGTCTCTCAGCATTCTGAGTCAACATTTCCACAAGATACAAAGTTGCTAACATCCCATCTGAGAAGGGGTAGAAATCGTGGAAGTAAA
>CAYLRC010000071.1:0-3612 GCA_964386445.1 Candidatus Woesearchaeota archaeon | reverse complement strand
ACCCAAGCATGAGCAAGCCATCAGTTTTCTGACGGATGAAGTGAAGCAGCTATTCGAAGAAAATAGAAAACCCATAAAAAGTTGAGGGGGTAGAAGTGCTCCGAGATCTTGAAGTTGAAATAAAGGCATACTTCGAGCATAAGCTAAGAGAGAAATTCTCCAACTCATCGTCTAGAAATTCTAAGAAAAAGAACGAAAGGAAATGCCCCTTATGTGGGTCTACTAGAGAGAAGTTCATTTACGATAAGTACAGGAATGAACTTGTTTGCACGAATTGCGGACTGGTTTTAAACTCAGGCATAGAATTCGTTCCTCCAGTAGTTTCAAAGATTAAAGAACATTATGCTTTTCTAGATTGGATTGGTGGCCTTGGAAATCCAGATGATGATAAGAGATTCTTGAGTTTCCTAAGAAAAAGGAGAAATTTTTTACATGGAGAGGTGAGTTGAAGTGAGTTCCGAGTCTCAAGTTATAGATATGGTTGTCAGTGGTACAGAAGTTAGGTCGATAAGCGAGGTTGCATCACGAATAGTTCAAGAGATCTTAACCTTTGCAAGAAAGCATGGAGTAGAAAACCAGTTTGATCCGCAAAGGATGGAAGAAGACCTGATCATATTTCTCGCCAAGAGGAGAATTCTGAACCTCACTGAACTTAGAGTTTCAGTTCTCGATGGTGAGGTAGAGGTAGGAGATAGAATAACTGGTGGAAGAAAGGCTGACCTGATTTTTAGGATAACCTACAAGGAGGGCGTGTATAGAAAATGAAAAGACTCGTTATTCTAGCAACGAAATATGAGAAAAACAAAGAAGCAGATGAACTATTCAACAAGAGAGGATGGAAAAGGGTTTGGGATAATTCTAAACCTTTGGGAAAACCTCGTTTAGTAAGGAAGGACAAGTTTTCAACTTCCCTCATAGACCTCTTGATTCTGGAGGTGGAATACGGTGAGTGAAGAAAATGAGTTAGTTCTAAAATTTGACTTGGTTTCTGAAGGTGAAACTCTAGACTCGCTACAGAAAAGAATAATGCTCGGTGATAAAGGTAATGAGGAAGAGGAAGGAGTTAGTGTTGAAGAGTTCGTTGATAAGTTAATTGCTTTTCTTGAAGAAGAATGTGAGCAAAGAAAACTCGAAGTCCTAGATAAAGATGAGGTTGTATTCAAGATTTTAATTTCACTCATAACCTCAAGTGAGAAAACCTTGGACATCGAAGTTCCTGTTAAAACTCTGGAAGGTGAAGAGGATGCAGATTAATCTCCCCTCTTTTATTTTTATTACGGAACTTCCAGATCAGGATTTCAAAAGAATTTGGGATAATTTGGTTGGAGTTGATGAATTAAAGGAAAGAATAGTAAATTACATGCTTATCTGTTTAGATCAGAGCCTCTTAAAATCTTGGTTTGATAAATTCTATGAATCAGATTTTTCACAAGTATGCAAATTCTTTGAAGATGGAAAAATTCTTCTAATAGGGCCTAGTGGTACTGGAAAAACAAGTTTGGCAAAAGCATGTTCAAATGAACTTGCTCAAAGACTTAATTCAAAGGTTTACTTTGTTGAATTCGGGATTTTAAGGAGTAAGTTTGTAGGCGTAACGAGCAAGAACATAAGAAATGCATTCTCTGCAATAAGAAATCTGGCTGAAGAATTCCCAACAATTGTTTTCATTGACGAGTTGGATTCTATAGCCTCTCCGAGAAACTATGAGCAAATGAACGAAGATGTGAAGGCCGGGGTTAACACTCTGATAAAAGAGATGGATGGGATAAAATCAAAGGATGGAATAATTCTAATCTCGGCCTCGAACTTTGAAGATTTTATAGACGTTGCGGTTAGGAGAAGGTTCGACCTAGAAATAAAGACTTCAAAACCAAACTTGGAGCAAAGGATAATTCTACTTAAGCATTTCCTCAAACCATTTTTGAACAAAGGCATTTCTGAAAAAGATGTAGTCGATCTGGCTAGGAAATTGAAGGGTTATACTCATGATGACCTAAAGAGAGGAGTTAAAGAGGCAATCTTTCGTTCTGTTTTGAAGAATTCGATGGTAGAAAAGGAAACTCTTCTCTCTTCATTGAAGGAGATCTTTCCAACCCCGAGTTATGAGGTGAGAATATGAATAAGGATGAAGAATATGCCATATCCTTCGTATTAGCATGCATCCTTGGTTACTTGCTCTATAAATTGAAGTCTTTTCTAGTTTTAACACCCGAAGACTATTTCGGGTTGTTCAGTTTCATCATGGGTTTACTCCTCCTACTCTATTTCCTTCTTAAGAAGAGGTTGAGGAGGTTTTTTGAGTATTGAGTGAGGAGAAAGTGAAGATTCTGGTTGAATTCCTTAAAAGTCTGGATGAAAGGTTAAAAAGACTCGAGGAAATTGCTGAAAGAGAGAACATACTCATAGAGGAGAAGATTCCTGACTCGGGACTTGGAGGAAAGGAGTTATTTAAGTCTGGAAAGGGAATAAGTAGAATAATAAAACTTCCTTTCTGCGATATATGTGGTAAAGAACTAAAAGAAGATTTTTACTTGTGCAGATGTAATAAAAAAGTTTGCTCTAATTGTGTGATAAAATACGAGAACAGAGTTTATTGTTTAGAATGTTTCGAGTCTCTCTTACCGATTTCGAAGAAGACTTACAAAGTTCTTCTAGCCATAAGGAACGAAATTACTGGAAATCGAAAAATTAGAAAAATTAGCAAGATGGGGAAGGAAGAGATAAAGAAATCGATTCTTGAACTTTCAGAACTTGGTTTTGTTAGAAAAGAGGGGTTGTTGAGAAGGTTAAGGATTACGGATGATGGATTAATCGCTCTCGATATGTGTGAGCAAATTTACGGTAACGATGCTGATGTTCTCTTCCTCAAATCAGAGATTGAGAGGGAGAAGTCTTGAAAGATTATGAGTTAGAGTGGTTGGAAGAAGTTAGGGAATTATTCGATAAGGTAATGCCATCAAGCGCGTTAGCGAAGAACCTTCTTTCAATATTCCCACTTCTGGATGAGGAGGAAAGAGAGGAATTCAAAAAAGAGATAGATGAGATTCTAAATTCTTACTTACCCGATTACTATAAATCCAAAAGACCAGTTTTTCCAGTTCCTCCAGAAGAAAAGTTTGACGGAGAAATAAAGGTCGGCAAGATAGTTCAGGGAGACAAAGTTCTTTATGATTTCAAATTAAGGAAGGAAGATTTCACGAGACATTTTGCGATTTACGCTCAAAGTGGTCATGCAAAAACGACGCTTATTTACAATTTAATCGATCAATTCATGAAACACAAGATTCCATTTCTATTCTTCGACCTAAAACAAGATGGGCGGGCTATTTTCAAGAAGTATGAGAATTTGATAATAATTCCTTGGAGAGAATTGAGGTGGAATCCTTTACGAAATCCTCCGGGAATGGATGTTAAATCTTGGTGGATTTTTCTTACTGAAATCTGTGGTCATGTTTGGGGAGTTTATCACGCTGGCATAAATTACTTGCTTGAGTATCTTGATATACTCTATGAAAAATTCGAGAAGAATAAGAAGTTCCCAACTTTTCAAGACCTCTTCGAGTTGATGAAAAATTCTGATGAGAGAACGAGGAAGAGGCAGGAATACTTCGA
>CAYLRC010000070.1:0-3634 GCA_964386445.1 Candidatus Woesearchaeota archaeon | reverse complement strand
ACTCGTATCTAGGGAGTTTAGCTGGTCTATTGGCATGTCTACGTAGATGTCTTCTTAAAGAATGATAGGAGAAGGGTTGATCTTCTAGTTCTAAGGCTCTTTCATAGATGTCTTTGAGAGGTATACCCTGAGCATACATTCTATCATAAAGTCTCCTAAACCTTGATCGACATACCTTACATCTAGGCTCTATATACAATTCTGGAAATCCACCATCACAGTACTTGACTAGATCCTCGAAGTTCAGAGTTGAGTTAAACTCTAAGCTAGGAGATATGTTAGTGGTTAAGCTAGGGGTCTCACTAGGGGATAAGCTAGGGGATAGTGTAGATCTCTGATCAAGGTCTATCCAGAAGTCCTTGAAGCAGTCTGTACAGTAGTATCGATAGACCCTCAATAGAGGGATCCTCTGTATTCCTATAGTCTCTCCCTCATAGATTCGTCTACCACAGTTATAACAGTGAACATAGGTCTTACGGTCTCCTATACATCTGGGATCAACTTCATATCCAAACTTTAGATTCCCCTTGAGATAGAATCTCCCTAGAGTCTTCTCTTTTAGATTCTTGGGCATACTCTCACCTCCTATAAGTCTAATTGAAATTAGATGAGATCTAGACTTGATCTCACCTAGAGACAGGGATCTCAAACCTAGATCGAACATAAGTCTAAATACGTGATTAAACCTACTCAAAGCTAGAGGTTCAACTTGACGTTCAACTAGAGGTCTAGATAGATGATCAGCCATTCGCTTAATCATACTATTAGATAGAGGATCAACCCTACTCCCAGACACATGATTAGATCTACTATCAGATCTTCTATTAGATCTCTTATATTGATATACAGGCGGAATAAGGCCTATACTCTGAAAGAAGCTAGTTAATCGGTTCTTTAGAGCTTTAATGGTTCTTTTGTTAGGAGATCTCCTTCGATAGAGATCCTGATCTGGAATGGATTGATGGATCTCTCTAGGCAGGAGTTGGAAGTTCAAGGATAAGACAGGGATCTTTGACCGTTTGAAGATTTTCTTAGCGTCTCTAGTCAAGTTCTCTGGGAAAGAAAGGATCACAGCCTTCTTAGAGTAGCCTCTTAGATTCCTTCTGATCCTCAAGGCTCTCTGCTTAGAGATATAAGAGGTATCCTGGAGATTCAAGACCTCCATAGACATTATGATCTCAGATCCAAGTTTGATCCGTATATCGACTCCATTAGCTAGGACATCTTGAGTCTCAACATAGTATGGCAGACCGTATTCTCTGAAGATCTCGTTGGAAACAAAGACAATCATAGACTGACCGAGATCTCCGACCTTTATATTATAATCAGGGTAGGAAGCTTTAAATTGCTGATCCGCTTTTGAGTTCTGGGACATCTCTTCCTTCCTCCTCTGAACTCATTTCGGAGATCCTCCTCGGATCTCCTCCTTCTATCTTCAAGATCTCATCCAATAGACGAGAGTAGTACAGGAATCGAAGACCTCTAGGAGTCAGAGACCAATAGACTCTATGTCCAACCTTGATTTTGGAGATCAATCCTCTTTCTTCAAGAGTCTTTAAAGTCTTAGATGTAGAGACAAAGGAAGAGATCACAGATGAATAGGATCTTCTCTCTCTAAGTCTACGACAGAGATCTCCGAGTCTGAGAGGTACCTTAATCTCCGCTAGAGTGTTCAAGATCTCACGTTGGAATGGAGTGAGATCTCTTAATAGTCCCATCTATCTCTCTCCCTTTCTAGGACAAGTTTAGCAACTAGATCTAGTGGATCCTCTTCTTTAGATCTTAATTCCTCTGAACGTTTCTGCCTTTCCCACCGGATCTTATCTGGGATGTAATTCTCCCTCAACCCATGAAGTCTGTTAAGAGCTTCTAGAATGATCTGATCCGGGTCTATCTCTGGTTCCTTTGGGAATTCATCTAGATCAAAGAGATGAGAAGTAAAGGCATAAGTCTCCAATTGTCTCCTTCTGAATTCCTCCTTCTCCCTCTCCTCATCCTCCTTAATCCTCTCGAAGGCTCTAGAAAGGATGTCTGTGTCTTGATCTCTCTTATGGCTAAGCTCAGACTCTGTAAAATCCGGCTTATAGGTGTAAGAAGGCTCTACCTTGTTTAGATAACGGAGGATGAGATCTCTGAGAAGTTTAAGCCTCTCTCTGAGGTACGGAGTAGCATAGTCTAAAGCTGGATCTATTATCTTGAGTAGTCTCTTCAGTAGAGAGATCGCCTTATCGTCGTAGTACTTTGGTTCTTCGATTTCTGCCAAAGTCTGAACAACTCTACCTATCTCTTGAACTCGATCTAGAACCATACCTATACCTTCTCCCTTAAGTCTACCCTGATATGAAACAAATACAGAGAGAGTGTGTTCTACAAGCGGGACTAGATTGATCAACTCTACGATCATCATCTCCTCCAACAATTCATTCTCATTCTCTATCATGGCAGGAGATCTCCTCTGCCTCTACTATTTAAACCTTATGAGATTAATAATGATCTATGATCTCAAGTATTTTAATCTACTCAGATCATTCAGCCTAAGTTCTATTAGTCTTCCAAACCTATCCTTAAATCAGAGTCTTCATCCAATTCTAAACAATCTCTGGATGCTCCTCGTGTTCATACTTCAGACGCTCCATAGTTGTTTTAGAAATACCCAGAAATGATCCAACTATTTCAGAAGTTTTACCCAGAAAGCCTCCCTGGAGGCTCTCGGTAATTCCTAGTTTCTTAGCTACATCCTTCAGATTAGCCAAAGATCTCAGTCTAGCTTCTTCAGTAAATATTGGCCATAGAGTCTGAGATCTAAAGTTAAACAAGAGTTCTTCCTCGATGGCGTCCCCGGACGCCATCGATCTGTAGCATCACTTGATCTGGATATTCATCTTCGTGATCATAGATATACTTCAAACGCTCCATAGTTCTACCAGAGATCCCAAGGAACTGAGCAACGAAATCCCGTGTTCTACCCTTCGGGCCCTGGGTCCACAAGGTTCCTGCTAGTTTTCTAGCTCTAGCTTCTTCAGCAAATATAGGCCATAAAGTCATAGCTTCCTACATCTGAGCTAGTTCTACCAGAAATTCCAAGGAATGATCCCACTACCTCAGAAGTTCTTCCTAGAGTGGGTCCCTGGGCCCATTCTGAGAACTTCTCAGCTAGAGGTCTAAGATTAGCTAAATCTTTAGTCTAGCCTCTTCAGAGCTTGATTCTAGATCCTTGGAGATCTCTACCCTGAAAATTTAGCATAGAAATATTCAAGGAAGAGAAATAGGGGTTATTGATTCCTGAAAGAAGTTTGAGATCCTTGGAGATCTCTATCCTCAAAATTCAGGGTAGAGATCTCCAGGAAGAGAAGGGAAATAAGAGTTATTAACCCTTGAAAGAAGGATTGTCTAAAGAAGATCCTTAGATGTAAGAGATTGATCTGACCGAAGTTGGATTTAATCTTGTACACAAATCTAAAATACTCTATGATTGACCTTATATCGGGTATGGCTAGACACGTGATCTGCCCTAAATGTGGCCGTAGAGGGACTCTAACCAGGAAGCCTACTAAGACAGGGAGATATACCTACGTCTACTGGTACGTCAGACACTCTAAACCCCCGATCTGGTGCTATATAGGAAGAGATCTAC
>CAYLRC010000069.1:0-3651 GCA_964386445.1 Candidatus Woesearchaeota archaeon | reverse complement strand
GATGTCATGAGCAATGTTAGGAGATTTGAGAAGAAGGGATTAGTTTATGTTAGGGGCTATAACACTCATGGAAGACAGACGCCATTTAGGGATGGCTACCTGATTACTTGGATTGATCAAAATAAGCCAAGAGATCATGCTCTTGCTGAAGCAATTGAGAGAACTGAGAAAGCTTTGAGCAAAAGGGAAGATTCGATGCCCATTTTGAGAAGAGTGAGGCAAATTAGAGATTTATTAATTGAGGCTACAGAGCTCAAGGATATCGTTAGCTTTGATTACATTAAGAATAGGCTTGATTGTAGCGAATACGAAGCTCAACAGGCTATTGAGAGGGCAATGCAACTTTATCCAGACATAAAGGAAGTGAAGGTCTTCAACATCTTCAGATATTATTACCTCGACTCTATAGCTGAAGAGGAACTTAGAAAGGCTATACGAAGAAAAGAAGAGTACATTCGAGTTGTAAAAAGCAGAGAAAATAGAATCGGCCACAATTGGGAGGCATGCGTTGAGTTCTTCATTGATAATTTTACCGTTGGAGCTAAGTTCTGGACTCAAGAGCACAGAAGCAAAATGGATCCAAGAAGGATCACAATACATCTGATCAAGCCTGTTCGAGGAAGGAAGATGAATGCCGAAGTTGATAGGGTTTGGGAAGTGACTCCTGGCCCTTTGCTCAAGCCAACAATCTACGTTTTAGAGTGCAAGTATGGATTGATTAGAAAGGAAGACATTGATGATTTCTTTGAAGTTTTGAGATGGAGCAAGGAATTTGGAGTTGATACACCAGAAGGTAGAAGAGTAAAGCAAGGAGTAATCGGAGTGTTTGCTGGAAAAGCGTTCAATCCAAAGGAGAAAATAAGATTAAAAGATGAAAGACTTGTAAGCTTACCTGAATACGCGGCTAGAATGAATATTCAGTTGCTTAAAGCATCGGACTTTAATCAAAAGCTAAAGGAGAGAGGATGCCCACCAAGCGTCACGGTTCAAAGAATCTGTAAAGTTGCGAGAGACGAGACTGAAACGAGAGAAATTTTACAGAAAATATGGAGTAAACCTAACATAGCAATTGATATTCTTTCCCAAACTGTCGAAAAAAATAGGGATATCTTCGAATTTGAAAAGGAAATAAAAACGATAAAGTAACAAAGTACCCGCATGGGAACGGCAGCAACGAGCGTGGTTTAATTAAGGCGATTTTAAATTCTTAGTCTAAGATGCCCGTATTGATATAGTAGACTCTCTTCCCTTGCCGTATGGCTTTGATCACCCCTGTTTCTAGTAGTTTTGAAATCTTTGCTTTTACAGTTCTGATGTGTTTACCAGTTTTTCTAGCAACTTCCTCTGCTAACACGGTATATTCTCTAGTTCCATCCGCTAACTCTAAGATTGCTCTAAAAACGGGATCCGAGGTAATTTGTTCCCTGACTCGTTTTATTTGTTCACTATAGATAAGTTTCATTAAAGCAATGAGTGCATCTAATCTATTTACAACATCTTTTATTGACGCTTCCTCACTCATTTTTCTCACCTTTTTCCTTTTTAACATACTTTTCAAGGAGATTTATCCAAGATGGAGGCACGTAATCGATTAATCTTCTCGGTGGTTTTCCCCTTGGATTCTCAGCAAATTCGGCTAAACTGAGTTCTCTTAGAAACTTATTAACGCCGCGTTCTGTGACACCAATAAACTCAGCTATGTCCTTTGTCATACGTGTTCCGTCTATCAAGATCCACATGACTTTTCTTTTCTCAGTATTTGCGATTTTCTCGAGCTCCTTTTCTAAAGCATCTCCGTGGACAAGTGTCAGTAGTCTAGAAATTTTCTTTAACTCAGCCAGAATAGGATCTTTCTTGTTTGACATTGCCTTCAACCTCTTCTTTTGGCATATCGGGTATTTCTATTCCAAAATCCTCTAATTCGAACATTTTTCTATACCTGATTTTTCCTTTCACCATAATAGGTTCAACGATTGGTATCTTAGACCACTTTTTCCAATACTCATATACTGTCACATGACTTACACCTGTCTTCCTTGCGATTTCCCTTGTTGACTTTCCGTCACTTAGGTGATAAATTAATCTCATCCTTTCGTCTTTTAGTTGACTTGAAAGTACGCCTTTGACCTCTTTCCAGGCTTGAAATTTTGTCCATTTCAAAATTTCCTTCAAGACTCCCAAAATTTCTTTATTTAAGTCCTTATTCTCATTCGTTTTCATTTTTCACACCACATACTCCCCTCTGCCAAGTTTTTTCAATTCGTCCGGAGTTGCCACAAAAACATTAGTACCTTTCCTTATGTAGACCCTACCATCCTTTCTATACATGTAAATATTCCTTCTATCCCACGGAGGAACGACTACGATCAAGATTTTGTGCCCTAATACGCTTCTTTCCTTAATTTCGATGTTTGGAGGAGGAGATATAGTATTTCTTACAGAGTTTTGCACCATTTGATCAAAATCCTGCCGCCTTTTATCACTGCCAACTATTACACCATCATCATCTATGCCATAAAAAATAAGTCCTCCATTCTTGGTATTCAAAAAGGCAGCAATTTCCTTGGTTATCTTAGCGATATCAACACCCGGCGACTTAAACTCATAGATCTGACTCTCTCCAAATTTACATATATCTAAAATTTCCCCCTCGGATGGAACTCTTATCGGTGAAACTTTCTTAGTAGATGTTCTCTTTTGAATACGTCTCTGAGCTAATACACGTGAACCCTTAGTGACGTCTTTGAAGTATGAAAGTGGAACATGCTTTAATAGAGACACTTTTTCATAAACCACACTTCCATCTTTCTTGACTATGTTTCCATGATTATCTCTCTTAGGTTGAATTAGCCCCAGATCCTTCAGTTTTTTGATGTCGTTAAGCACAGCATTTAGTTTTCTTCCAGTTCTAATTGCTATATCTTTTGCACTCCTTTTACCATCAATTAATTGGAAAACTTCTAATCTTTTCGGAGCTCCTGAGAATATGAATCTACCGCGGGTAATAAGCTCGTGTAATTCCATTTTTTATCACCTACTCCAAAAGTCCCGGATTTTCATAGTAGACAACTCTCCCCTCTCTTCGTGCTATTAGAAAGCCAAGCTCTCTTAACTTTGAAATTTTCAGCTTTACAGTAATCTCTGCTACCCCTAGCTCATCTGACACTTTCCGGGCAATGTTAGAATAAGTTTGAGGCTCTTCTCTCGTTATCTCCAAAATTTTTGCTGCTATCTTATCTCTTAATATCTCCTCCATTACCCTCTTAATGACTTCTCTGTTACTGATTTTCCACAACGCAATAAGCTTATCTAACTTCTGGGAAATCTCCTTCAAAACAGCTAACTCCTCTCCCATTTTAATCACTCCATTTTGATTTTCCACTCTGCGGGGACGAAATCAAATCGGCGTCTGGGATAACCTCTCTTTACAAAAGTAACTAGATCTACCTTCCTGAGTTCTTCCAAAAATATCTGCACAGCTCTTGTAGTAACACCTGCTCTTTTGGCTATTTCCTCTGTGCTTAAGAGGCCGTTACACAGCGCCCAGATCTTCTTCCTTTGGACGGTTGTGGCATACTCTTCTAGTTCTCTCTTAAGTGCGTCCCTAGCTAGTATTTCGAGTAATTGACGCATCTTCTGGATCTCTTCAAA
>CAYLRC010000068.1:0-3783 GCA_964386445.1 Candidatus Woesearchaeota archaeon | reverse complement strand
AAAGTCAGAAATGAGAGATCCGCGACGAGCTTTATCGTTGCAGAGGAGATAGTGCGCCTATCCAAGAGATGCATAACTTCCACTCGAAAAACTTGAGTGGAAATGTGAACATTTAAGGGGTGTTTATAAAGTGAGGATGATTCTCGGCAAAATTATGTGTGTATGATTAAAATCCTTTCAAACATATCGAGATCCAATACAAGCGTATTCTTCGCTGAGCCCATAATGGGTTGTAAGTATCAGTTGATCTACGTTCTCTACAGCCTTCTTCGTTAAGATTTCTATGAATTGTGGCAGGTTCTGAAAATCCACCCTATATGCAGATTCGCTGAGCGTAAGGATACTAGAATCGCCCTAAGAATAAATATCAAGAACCCCTTTCATCTTAAGGGGACTAGTTAATATGAAGCGTTGTTGCATAAATTGCAAATATTATAAAGATGGCTATTGTATATATCGCAAGATACATGTTAATGACGATGACACGTGTCATTACCACGAATTTCCCAAGGAGATTCCGCTTACACCTAACGGAGAACTAAGATTAGCTACAGCAGTTACCAAGCGACATTTAATTCCCTTCATAAAGCGTAAGCGAGGACGGACAGATCCTCTTTTAAAGAGGCTCAGAGAAATCTTGAGGCTTCCTCAAGGTTACCATTTAATTAAATCGAGAGCAACTCGAGGGTCACCGCTTTACGGAGCTATTCATATTAAGGAAGCAAAGTCTGGGCGAATAATCCGAACTCTTTATCCTAAAGATATTCAAAACATACTTCAAAGTGGGAATGAGGTAAAATAGAGTTTTCAATCTCTGTTTTTTATTAAGTCCTAGTTTTTTGGGCTTACATCTTTTCTGGCTTTTCTGTTCATAGATTCATGATGAGGTTGTGGATGGAGATCTTCATTATGAGTTCCTTCTTTATGTTTTTATTGTCTTTGCCATGTAAAACTCCCTTGAATGGGATGTTCAAGAGGGATTCTCTAAGTGAATAGCCAAGATATATAAGTCCTAAAAACTCTCATTATTATTGTGATGGTTGGGATGTCTCGTTGGGAGATGCTTTCTGAGGCTTGGGGTTTAGGAAATTTGGGTAGGGTTGCTGGGGAAGGGTTGACGGCCTTAACTATGCTTAGGCTGGCGGAGGCCGGGAAGGTTAAGGTTGCTCTGGAACATTGTAAGGAGAGCCTGTTAAGGGTTGATCGGCTACTCTTATCATTGATTGATGAGGTTAAATCACTCAGGGATGTCTCTGACAGGTATAAGATTCCCTTAGATAGTTTGGCATCGCCGATTCTAAGGGCTTTTTTAGGCATTTATGGAGTAGCTAACTCCAAAGAGGCTCTTGAAAGGCTGGATAGGCTTAGGGCGGCTTTAAGAACTATTGTCGAAGAGGGGGTTAAGAGGGAGGAAGTTGAAGTCTTAGAGGAGTTTCTTGAGACAGTCCTGAATGTCTCGGCTGAAGAGGTGGAAAGGTTAACACGGTCTTCAGAGATGCTATGGAAGAAGTAGAGTTATGGATCTTGAACCTCTCATCGATGGAATCTTATCACTTGAGAGGGAGATCTCAAATTTTAAATCTTGTATTGAGCATTTAACATTAGTAGATGCCGCTTTATATGATGTTAAGGGAGATCTTCTATATGCGGCTAGGGAGCTTTCTAATTCAGTACAGGATCTGAGAAGGGACTATCGGATACTTCATCAAGTATCTGGTGAAGAGTATAGGGAGCAGTATAAAACCTTAGAGACTAGGTTCTGGAACCTGAGGAGACAGCTCTTCATACTCGCATCTTTTCTCAGAGACCTTAATCATCACTCAGCCATCTTGAGGGATATGAGGGATAGAAGATTAAAGCTATGTATGGATGCTTTTATCAGTGGTTTAATCGGATTAGTCCGTGAGCCGTCAGATTTCAATGCATACAAGTTCGTTCATATGTATTCCTCTGAGTACTGGTGGAATGGGCTTTTCCATGAGCGAGGCTTATTCATATTAGGTTCACCGGATTTCGACATCGAAGTTCCCTATCACTGGCCCTTAATCGCTCATGAGATTGGACATGCATACTACATTTTAGTCAAACCAAAATTAAGCAGGCTTATATTACCTCGGCTTGTAGCGTACATGCTGAAGATGGCACCTACACACGTGAGTATGAGAGATGTGTATATGCTTCTGTGGAAGTGGCTACATCAGTGGCTTAGTGAGGTTATCTCCGATATTTTTGCGTGCTCCCTCATCGGTGCCTCTTATACTGTTCCCTTAATAGAGTATCTGCAGAGGCCTACATTAACGGTTATCGATGATACTCATCCATCAATAGCAGCCCGTATCTTGGTGCAGTTAAAATATATGGAGAGGCTTGATCTGATGGAGATGTTAGAGACCTGTAAAAGATATTGGGAGAGCTTGTATCTTTCGGTTGAGAGAGGCGCGGAGGCACCTGGATACCCATTTGATCAAGAAATCCTTGAATATATCGCTGAAGCATTCTCCACACTAATGCTTCATCCGCCAATAAAAGAATATCTTGATAAAATCTTGGAAATCAAGGATTATTTAGATTCTGGAGTTGTTAAGAGTGATAGTGCTCCATTAATGGTTTGCGGCTTAGCTCTTTCTAAGAATAGGTTTGAGATAGGCCGTGAGGTTTTAAAAGCTATAATGGAGGGCCTATAGTCTCTTCCTCGACCCCCTTCCCGATCATGTATGCGAAGTCATCAGCATATTTTACTGTAGCGGGAAGCTTTATCTTCTGGGTTACTGTGGCCCAGTGCATGAAGGAAAGGGCATAGATCTCTCTCGCAGCCAACGTTACATCATATGTTTCATCGTCGGCGTAATGTAGTTCTATTAGGAGTGGACGAGCCATTCCTTGGCTCAGTAATGGTAAGCCTGTGCTTGCGAGAAGTGCCCTATGAGAATCTAGTTTAACATAAGAGCCGACTTTGCAAGCATTATACCTCCCCAAGTCTTCCTCGAAGTTATACACTCGATAAGGAGTTGTTTTCCTTATAGACACCACTACATACCTCACCTTAATTCCAGCCTTGGAAAGGCTACTTTTGCTCTCAAGGATCCCATCAAGTTCTTCTTGGTATAAGTCCCCATCTCTATGAACAACTACGAGAAGATCTCTTCCAGCAGCTTCCGGGGATGATCTCAAGGCTTGAATTATCATATTCCTCATGAGATGGTTCATCGTGTTCTGTGGAATCATACGAGCCCTAATCATCCTCCGTTTTTCTAGCAAATAATCGCCTATCGAATTCATGACTACTCCAATCACGGCCTTCCCGGGCATGGTATCCAAACCTACATAGAAGTCCGCTCTCAGTTCATCAGCTAGGAGCCACGGCCTAAACCCGATCTTACCTAGGAACCCTGAAACAAGGTTCCTCAAAGAGTTTAGGTATAGATCCCTTCTCTTGATGCTGGTGAATGGCCTCATGAGGAGGTCTAGAGTTAACATCTGATTCGGAACTCTTCCGAGAAGACATTTAAATTCTAAATAGAGCTCGTCCCTCTCTTGTCGGAGTACCACCAGAGCTCCTAAGATATCTCTTCTGTAAGATCTGAGATTCATCCTGATTCTCTCCAAATCAGAGAGGTCGCTATACCGCCAGCAATAGAGTTTTCTGGGGAGTGGAACATTGAATGTTTTCAGGGCTTCATGTCTTAAAGTTCGGTAAAAGTTACGGGCTTGCCTCTCAACTATATCGTTTGGATAGATTATGGCTACTCTTGCATTTTTTGGGATGGATACCCGCTTAGCAGG
>CAYLRC010000067.1:0-3856 GCA_964386445.1 Candidatus Woesearchaeota archaeon | reverse complement strand
ATTATTATACCATTAGTTACAGAGGAGAGCAAAAGTGTAATTAGGAATAGAGTCTTGAAATGATCAACTGCCTCAGCAGGATCTATTACAGCAATTGGTAATTGAGCACCTTTAAATGCATAGAAAGAAGTTAGGAGAGGCATGAATAATTTGTAGACCATTATGAGGATTACTATGAAAACAGCTTGAACCATAAATATAGTAATTACTTGCTGAGAAAGTACAGACTGTTTTTCTTTCTCAATTTTCTTGATTTGCATCATGTTCTCTATAGTAGATTCTAAAACTGCTGCTACGTCTCCCCCGCTCCTAAAGCACTGGAGTAAAACAACTGCGCCTTTCTTAAGAAAAGAGCTTTCTCCGACTCTCTCCTCGAAGTCTTTAATGACTTTGGGGAAAGGTATCGCCCAGGATAGTTGGATAGCCATCCTCTTGACTTCTGGAGTTAATTCCCCATAGTCTATATTAGAACAGTGGATTATAGCCTTAGGCAGGGTCATCCCAGCCTTTACACCACTTAATATATCTCTTAGAAAATCAGGAAACCTCTCCTCCATTTTCCTGAGCCTTCCTACCCTTCTATAAGTGTAGATAGTGTAGGGAATTATGACGATCATAAAGGCTCCTACCATTGCAAAGATGAGATTTGTAAGGTTAAATGATGTTAACATTAGATAAAAGATAAAGAAGATGAATCCTAGAACTCCTGAGACTGCCATTACTATCCTTTTACTCATCCTCGGTCTAAGCTTGAGTTTGAAGGCTTTCATGTTTCAATTGGGGAAATGGCCTTTATTATTACAATGTACACTACGGTACCTAAAGGTAAGCCAAACAAGACGAGAGCGTACTGGATGAATTTGACAAATGCGAAACTACCTCCAATTAAGCCCAAAATCGTCGTTAGAACTATTGCAAAAATTATTCCAACAACGACTATGGTTATGTACATTTGTAAGATCATTGACATAGTCTTATTAAATTCATCCAACTTCCTCCTATATTCTGACATGGAGGCCTTTGCTTTCTCGTTGAGATATATTTTCAAGTCTGCACCAGCAGAAATTGTAGCTTGAATTCCAAATAGAATTTCCTGAAATGCTTCGGACGGAACTTCTGGGATTACTTTGTTTATCGCGCTTACTATATCCAATCCAAAAGTTTTCACACCACTAACTATTTTAGCTGATATATCAGCTATTTCACCGAATTCTTTAATTTCTGAAAGTGCTTCGAAGATCGATATGGGATAAGCACCACTTGCAGCGATAGTGGTCATGTAATTCAATGCAAATGGCAAAACATTCTCTATCTTCGCTCTCCTCCCATTCGAAACTAAAATTGGGTACATGTACATGCATGCACCTGAGAGGGATGCAGCTAAGAGAGGGAAAATTATTGAGAGGAATAGAGCTACAATTAGGGAACCGGTTATTAAGAAAGAGAAAGTGAATACAATTACAAAACAAATTACAAAGATCAAAATCACAGTAAGCAACATCGCTGAGAGATACTCCTCCAGAGTGTATCGCATCCCTGCCCTCTTGAGATGAGAACCCAACTCTTTAGCTGTGTAACTATACTTCCTAGCTATATTCCTAAAAATCCTAAAAGCGAATTCGACATAGCTAACCATCAGCCTTCCTCCAACATCATCCTCTCGACTTCGTCGGGATTTATGTAGTATAAGCTAATTATCCTCGAGAATTCCCTATAATCATTAATCCCCTTTTCCCTGATCCATTTAAGTACTTTTACCCTCCTCCTTATCTCCGCTTTAAGTGTAGGAATTGTGTAACCCATTTTTTCTCTGATTTTATCGAGAATCACACTCTTCAAGAAGATGAAGCTGTCTTTCTCAGCGTCCCATTTAGCAACCACATTCCTTATCAATTCCTTCTTCCTAAAATCATAAGCTACAATTTCATCTATCTCGCCTACCCTCCTTATATACCTACCTTCCCTCCTAACATTAGTTAGGAACACTATTACATCTAAGCTTTCTAGGATTGAGAGAGGGAGATCAATTGGTTTTGTAGTTAATCTTTCTATTACACTCTCCATCGAATCTGCGTGAATCGTACCTAAACAAGCGTGACCAGTAGCCATTGCTTGGAACATTACGTAAGCTTCCCTTCCCCTAACTTCACCAACAATCAGATAATCAGGCCTCTGCCTAATTGCCGCTCTCAGCAAATCGAACATCGTAACTTCTCCATATTTCCCCATTTCCACTACAGTCCTAGCAACTTGAGGAACCCAGTTCGGGTGAGGCAATCTGAGCTCCGGTGTGTCCTCTATAGAAACTATCTTAGCTTCAGGCCTGATGAAGAGGGATAAACAATTCAAGAACGTCGTCTTTCCTGAGGCTGTCGGACCAGCTATTAAGATGCTCAGGCCGTTTTCTATGAGCAACCAGAGATATGCAAATATCTCAGCATTCGCAGTCCCGAAGTTCATTAGATCAATCGGGATTAGAGGTCTCTCTGTGAACTTTCTAATCGTGAAATTACTTCCTTTTCTAGCTATATCACTACTTAAAGTAGCTTGAACCCTAGACCCATCTGGAAGGGAACCATCTAATAGGGGCTCAGCCACAGTCAAATTTTTCCCACACTTCTGAGCCAATTTAAGCACGAAGTTATCTAACTCCTCCTTGTCTCTGTAAACTATATTCGTCCTTATTTCTCCAAACAGCGGATTCCTATGGTAAATGAAAACAGGAATATTAACGCCATTACATGAAATATCCTCTATATTTGGATCGTGCATTAGAGGCTCTATCCTCTCTAGTCCTATGAAATCTCGGTAAATGTAATATCTGAATTTTAGAAGTTGCGTTTCATTCAACTTCAACCCAAGTTCATTTATGATTTTCTCCATTTTCTCCATTAAGTAAGCATAAGCAGCTTCGGGGTGAGCTTTAGTTAAATCTATGTCCAATTTTTCTCTTATCAGCTCCTTCAACTCATTGAGTATTTTAACCTCTTCCTTGCTGAGCTCAGGTTCTATAACGTAATAAACTATTGATTGAGATTCCGGATCCCACCTTATGTTAGCAAATGCCATCAATACTTCCTTACCTTTGACCTTTATGCTGACTAGAGGATAAATCTCATTTGTTGTTTCGAGCTTTTCTATTATTCTAGCAGAAATCGCTTCCTCCCCTTTAACTTCTTTTTCTATATCCGAAATATCCACTGGTTTGTACCTCCATCCTTCCTTCCCAACTTCCTTCTTTTCCTCCTTTTTCTTTCTTTTCGAGAGAAGGGAAATTAAGGTTGACAAGTCCATACCCGGAAGGGAAGTAGGCACACTTACTACAGTTGGGGTTGTAGGAATTTCTTTAATCTTCTTGGCGGCTTCTATCCTCTTTTCCGCTTCTTTCAATTTCTTTCCAAGCCTTATAATAAACCTCTTGGGCATTTCGATAATAACTAAGCCGAGGCAAGATTTAATATTTTCCTCTCCAGTTATCCAGGCTCGAAAAAGTATCTACTTTACCTGTTTACTCTACCCAGCTTTGGATGTTAATTATAGTGTGAGTTAAATTTATGCTTTCACCAGCTTTCTTAAAATGAATTGTATGCTTCCCTGGGGAACCTGCAGTACAAGGGTAGATGCAAGTTAGATTAATAGTATAGTACCTTCCATATTCATCAATTAAAGACCTAAGAACGAGCTTAAGTTCCACTCGATCTCCAAAATTCTTCCCTATTATTATTCCATAAGTGTCTATCCCATATGTACCAACAACCTCTTTCTTAGGATCTTCTGGATGATATGGTAGCTCGAAAAAGCCAGCAACTGGAACCCATCTAGAGGGGATAAGTTGAGACCCCACTTTGACCTTGAG
>CAYLRC010000066.1:0-3902 GCA_964386445.1 Candidatus Woesearchaeota archaeon | reverse complement strand
AAAATCAATGCCTTACGCATGAGATAATGGAAAATCTTGAAATTTAAAAAAATTTGGAGTATTAAGGGAGTTTCCTTAATACTGAATGCCCTTTGTAGTTACCATCTTCTTAGGCATCTTAACTACTCTTATCTCATTCACAAAATCTGCTCTCCTTATCAACTCTTTAGGTGCGTATCTCCCTGTAAGAACTACATCCGTCCTCTTCGGTAAATTATCTAGAAACTCTAGAACTTCCTTTACGTCTAGGAGTTTACAATGCAAAGCTAGATTTATTTCATCTAGTACAAGCAAATGTGGTTTTTTCTCCCAAACAATCTTCTTCGCGAATTCGAGAGCTCTTCTACAAATCTCCTTGTCCTTCTCTGTTAAATTTTTCAGACCAACCCAACCTTTCCTACCAAATTGATAAATCTCGTAGTAAGGAGCTAACTTCTTCCTTATCTTATATTCACCTATATTCTTCCACCACTTCATGAATTGAATTATGATAACTTTCCTCTTATGGCCAACGCTCCTCAAAGCGAGACCAAGAGCATTCGTCGTTTTTCCAGCCCCTGTTCCTGTGTAGAGGTAGATATAACCCATTTACCTAACCTTCGCAAGCTTCACATCTACCATATCGAGGACCAACAGGAGTTAAAACTTGTTCTTTCCTGCTTCCGAACCTATAAACCGTAACCCCAAGGCAACCGAGATCATAAGCAAGCATGTAAGCTTTCTCAACGTCATTAGGAGTAGCTTCGTAAGGGAAGTTTATCGTCTTACTTACGGCATTGTCAACATATTTTTGGAAGGCTGCCTGCATCCTTACATGGTCCTCTGGTTTTAGGTCGTGGGCTGTAACGAATACTTTCCTTACTTCTTCTGGAATTTCTTCGATGTGCTGAATTGAGGTGGAGCTTAGAACTTTCTTCATTATCGCCTCATCGTAAAATCCTTCTTTTATCGCAATTTTCTCGAAGTACGGATTAAAGACAACTAAATCATAACCGAGGCTCTCAGCGACATTCCTCACATAAGCTACAGCAAATAGTGGCTCTATCCCTTGAGAGCAGCCAGCTATTTCGCTTATAGTACCTGTAGGTGCTATTGTAGTCAAATTCGCATTCCTCATATACTTATAGCCAAGTTTATCCCACTTACTTCCTTTGAAGTTTGGAAAATTCCCTTTCTCTTTACCAAGCTCCTCGCTCATCTTCCTAGCTTCCTCTGATATGAATTTCATAACTTTCTCCGCGATTTTCAGCGCTTCTTCAGAGTTATATGGTATTCTAAGAAGGATCAACATATCCGCAAATCCCATAACACCCAAACCTATTTTCCTGTTTCCTTTGGTCATTATCTCAATTTCTTTAACCGGGTAAGAATTGGCATCAATCACATTATCTAAAAATCTGACAGCTAATCTAACAGTTTTCCTCAACTTCTCCCAATCTATCTCATAAGTACCATCTTCTCTCTCTTTCAACATCTTAGAAAGATTTATCGAACCTAGGTTACAGGACTCGTAAGGTAAGAGAGGCTGCTCCCCGCATGGGTTAGTTGATTCTATCCTCCCCAATTGAGGAGTCGTATTGCAATGTTCATTAATCCTATCTATGAAAACGACTCCAGGCTCTCCATTCTTCCAAGCCATAGTAACGAGTAAATTCCAGATTGCTCTGGCCTTAACCCTTTTAACTACCTCTCCATTTCTTGGGTTAATCAACTCGAAATCCTCATCTTTCTTGACAGCTTCCATAAATTTGTCTGTAACAGCAACCGAAATGTTGAAGTTCCTTAGAACCCCCTCTTGTTCTTTACATACAATGAAATCAAGTATGTCTGGATGATCTACTCTCAAGATCCCCATATTCGCTCCTCTACGCTTTCCGCCTTGCTTTATTTGTTCAGTAGCTGCATCAAAGATCTTCATAAAACTAATCGGACCAGATGCTATACCACCAGTTGATTTTACTATATCACCTGCTGGTCTTATCTTAGAAAATGAAAATCCGGTTCCGCCACCTGCCTTCTGAACAAGTGCCATTACTTTCAAAGCATTAAATATGCTTTCTATCGAATCTTCAATTGGTATTACGAAGCATGCGGAGAGAGTTAGCTTAGTACCAGTCCCAGCATTCATTAATGTCGGGGAATTTGGTAGAAACTCGAAGTTAGTCATCATCTTGTAAAACTCTTCTTCAAGCTGCTTTACTTCCTCATCACTTTTTCCATAATTCTTTTCTACCTCAGCGATTGCCCTAGCAACTCTCCTAAAGAGTTGAGCAGTTGACTCTACTATTCTCCCATTCTCACCCCTTCTTAAATACCTCGAAGCCAAAATGAGCAAGGAATTCGTTGGAAGCTTTAATTCATCAACTATACCGAGTGCTGCCTTGACTTTCCTAGCCTCTGCCCTTTTTTGCCTGTATAGAATATAGGCCTTTGCTATCTTGTAATGGCCATTCTCAACGAGAACTTTCTCAACTAGATCTTGAACTTGCTCGACCTTTGGTATTTCTCCTGGCTTAAGACTTTTCTCAAGTAATTCA
Source organism: Candidatus Woesearchaeota archaeon (assembly GCA_964386445.1). Taxonomy (GTDB): domain Archaea; phylum Nanobdellota; class Nanobdellia; order JAPDLS01; family Haiyanarchaeaceae; genus Haiyanarchaeum. The sequence goes on along the minus strand of CAYLRC010000066.1, from coordinate 1,365 downwards.
ACAACCTGATCCGCTAAACCTTCAGCTAAACTCCTGTCTTTAACTCCTACAGAATGAGCAGCCTTCCATATTGCTTCTACTATTTTATTTTTGTCAAAATCGACAATCGTCCCATCTCTCTTCCTTATCTTTTCTATCACTCCCCCCACCAGTAGATTAACTATTGAACCTGTTTCTTTATTAAATTTTTTGTACTGAGGAACTTAACCAATAGTTGTTACTTAAATGTGAGAATGGATGAAAAATGTTTATAAATTCGTGAAATTTCTGCTCACTCATGATTCCCGAGGAGTTGCTCAAGATTTACAGAAAACAAGGTTATAAAATTGTCGGTAAATATGGGGCTGTAAAACTATGCACTTGGCTCAAAAAGTCGATTAAGAATGAGGGCTTTTGTTATAAGCAAAAATTCTACGGAATAGAAAGTCATAGATGTTTGCAGTTTACTCCTTGTTTGACTTTCTGTACCCAACAGTGTATTTATTGCTGGCGCAGCTTCCAAGGTACTGAAACTTTTATGAAGGACTGGGACGATCCAAAGTTGCTAGTTGAAGAATCAATAAAGGCGCAAAGAGAACTAATCATCGGCTTTAAGGGATACAAGGGCACGGATTTGAAGAAATTTGAGGAAGCGATGAATCCGAAGCATGCGGCAATAAGTCTGGCTGGAGAACCAACTTTATATCCGGAGATAGACGAGCTCATTAAGGAGTTTCACAAGAGAAACATGACCACGTTTCTCGTAAGTAATGGTACTATGCCAGAAGTGCTTGAAAGGATGAAGAATTTGCCAACTCAACTCTACATTTCTGTGTCTGCTCCCTCAGAAGAGGTTTATAGAAAAGTTTGTAGACCCTTGTTGAAAGATGGTTGGCAAAGACTAAATAGAAGCTTAGGGATCTTCAGGACTTTGAAAACTAGGAGGGTAATTAGACTTACTCTCGTTAGAGAATTAAATATGATAGACCCTAAAGGTTACTCGAAATTGATAGAAAAAGCTGATCCAGATTTTGTTGAGTGTAAGGCTTTTATGAGTGTTGGTTTCGCTAGGAAGAGATTACCCTACGAGAGCATGCCGCTCCACGAGGAGATTTTTAAGTTCGCTGAAGAATTATGTGAGGAGCTTAACTATAAGATAATTGATGAAAAAAGGGATTCGAGAGTAGTGCTCATAGGAAAAAGTGAGAGAGGCGTTAAGATCAACTAATTCAAAACTTCGACTTTCCTAACTTCTAAATGCCTTATGGGGCAAATCTTCCTAACTTCTTGGAGGACTCTTTCTTGAAACTTGTAATTACAAAGTTCCAAAATAAAGTCCTTAAAATCTTTTCCGGGAATCTCCCTCTTCACGATTTTCTCAATAGT
>CAYLRC010000065.1:0-3981 GCA_964386445.1 Candidatus Woesearchaeota archaeon | reverse complement strand
AAGGTATGATCGGGTCTATTCTCACACAAACTGGAATTCCTTTCTTTTTTAGTTCCTTAGCCGCCCTGATCCTTTCCTTAGGGTTTGGAGCATTCGGCTCCAACAACTTTGAGAGCTCCGCATCTACCGTTGTTATGGTTATGGAGATTACAGAAATATCTTTAAGCAAATCCACATCTCTCAACACAAGATTACTTTTCGTCATCACTAAGATTCTCCAATCGAATTCTCTAAATAGGTTAATGCATTTCCTCGTCAGTTTAAGCTTCGCATCAATTTTCTGATATGGATCAGAACTAGCTGAAAGCACAACGACCTTTCTTTTCCATCTCCTACTTTCCAACTCTCTCCTAAGTCTTGGAAGCAAGTTGCGCTTTACCCTAACTTTAAATCCGGATTTTATATAAGAGGTTATGTAACAATATGCACAAGCATGAGAACAACCTGTATAGACGTTTAACGAGTACTTAAATGGGCAAGTACATAATTTACTTTTCCAAGGGTCAAATTCATTAATTAGTTCCATTTTCTAAATCTTTAAAATTAGTTTCTTGTTTCTTAAAGATATGAATGAAAGGAAGGATATAATATTTTTTGAGCATACGGCTGATGTTGAGTACGAAGCTTACGGTAAGAATCTAGAGGAAGCCTTCGAAAAAGCAGCCATAGCGATGCAAAACGTTATGACAGATCTGAAAAAAGTTGAGGCAAAGGTTGAGATGGAAATTGAGGCCAAGGGAGAGGACTTAGAGAGCTTACTTTACGATTTCTTAGAAAAAATCCTCATCTTAAACGATTCTGAGAATTTGATTTTCTCTCAGGTGAAAGTTCTTGAGATCTCTCAAAAGAATGGGGGCTTCTTGCTTAAGGCCAAATTAGCTGGGGAGAAATTTAACCCAGAGAAGCATGAAAGCTGGACCGCAATTAAGGCAATTACCTATCATAACATGAAAGTCGGGAAGAAAAATGAGGGGTTTTTTGTTCATGTCGTTCTAGATATTTAAACTCGTAAGATTTTTATTCTCGAGAAGCTTCCTCAAGAGCATGAGTTTATCTAGGGCGAAGATGCTCCTTATTGGTATAGTATTTCTCCTTTTCGCTGTTCCTTGCGTGAAAGCGGATGGTGCCGTAATCCCTTCCGTAGTTCCGGAAAAGGAAATAAATCTCCCCTCTCAGAAAGCAGTTATTCTTTGGGATGGGAGCAATGAGACTTTAATCCTTCAAACGATTATAAAGGGGAAGAACATAAACTCCCTAGCTTGGATTATACCAGTTCAATCGAAAACAAAGCCTGAAGTGAATGAAGCAAATGTAAGCATCTTTAAAATATTGCCCTATGTATTTGGGAAAATTGAATACCCGGGTAAGGGTTCCGAGATTTTATATTTTGTCTACTTCCTTCCAATTCTCGGGTTCTTCATAATCTTAATGATCGTTTCAATTATCAAGAGCAAAGATAAAAATATTCTGAAAGTGCTGTGCACGCTCTCAGTTTCGATTTTCTTTCTCTTAGGATTTCTCCTCTGCTTATTAACTCCTCTTACAGGGGGAATTTTCTCCTTACTTCTAGGATTTTCTTTCTTTATATTAGGGATAATTGGCATCGTCTCAATTCGTAGGGAAGAAGGTCTATTTGCCTACTCTCTTATTTCTGAGCTCATCTTCCTTTTTATTACTCTCATCGTACTTTCAATTTTCTTCTACTCTCCGTTTATAGCAGGTCAGCTTGGGCCAGGAAAAACAAATATTACTCCTATTGAGATTATCGAGGCAAAGAAAGTTGGTCTGTACGACGTTGTAATTCTGAAAGCGACTAATGCAACTTATATGGTAAATTGGTTAAACCAGAACGGCTTCCATATATCTTATGATGCTATTCCGATTCTTCAAGAGTATTGTGACTTACCTAATTTTTACTTTATTGTGAACAAGATTTCTCTAAGTGATCTGCCAGGAGTAATGAGGGAAAGAATTCAGGAAGAATTTGAAGAAGGGACTGCAACCCCTCTCGAAATAAAATTTTCCCCAGAAAAGCCATATTATCCTCTGAAAATTTCAAGCATCAATGGAGGTAACACGGAGATAGATATCTTCTTCTTTTCGTTGGGAGATTTCTATAAAGATGGGAGTGGGATTTTTTCCGTGAAGAAGAAAGCTGATTTCGCTTTAGCTTACTCTACAATTAAGAGGTTTTGGCCTTCTTTAAAAGGTTTAACTCCTCTGGACGAATTAGCTCTAGAGGACTTAGTTCGTAAGTTCTCCTACAGAATAGATGAGATAAGAACAATTTGGCTGAAATACGAAGGCCCGCTACAAAATTTAAACGAAGACGCTTATTTCGTAAAGTTTGAATAATTATCGATGAGAGTTAATTATGTGTTGGTTAATTTTAAATTAACTCAAAGAGATTTTAAAATTATGTCTAGTAGGTGGTCAAAATGAGGGAGTTTTTGTCTGGTTTAACTTTAGGGACTATAATAGCTCTAACAACTCTATTGATAGTATCGGTAGCTATTGCTCAGCCAAATCCAGGGCATTCAGCTGATCAAATAGGGCCAGGAACTTTCTATGGAGGAGGAGACTATATCTTCCCATCCTCAAGCAATATAGTAATGAGCGACTCAGGGATTTATTTACGTACCGATAAATTCCATGGGATTAAGTGGAGCCATAATACGAATAGATTTGATGGTCCAACCATATTTGGCTACGCTGGAGTAAGCATAGAAAAAAGAAATGAAACAGGAAATTACTCAATAGCTAACTTCACCTTCGAAGAGGTCAATATTTCAACGAATCTAAGATTACCTCTTTATAAGAAACTGTATCTAGGAAACAGTTATCTCTACGGAGCTATGGCATCTGGGTTGGATTATGTGAATGCAATCGGTTCTTTCTTCGTTTCGGATACATTTGGAGCGGATTCTCCAACCTTATACGTAAATGCGAGTACTCATAGAGTTGGAATAGGAACGAAATATCCGAGCTACAAGCTAGACGTAGTTGGAGACATAAAGTGGGGAACTAAAAGAGGAATTCTTAGTGTTGATCAAGGTGCTTCAATAGAGCTAGGGGGAACGGGAAAGCCATACATAGACTTTAGTAACGATGCTACTACAGATTATGATATGAGGATTCAATTGATTGGAGATAATGAGTTGAGCATACAAGGCGGGAATGTGGGAATAGGAACAAGTACTCCGCAAGCAAAATTGGATGTTGATGGAAAAATAAAAGCTTCTGGGAGCATCCAATTCTACGGAGGATGGAGTGAGGATTGCAATGAGACCACGGAAGGGACTATGAGATATTATTGGGCTTGTTACGGTCATAGTTACTGGTCTGTTCTACAAGTATGTATGAGAAACGGAGAAGACGAAAACCATAACCCAACATTTACTTGGTACACAATCCAGAAGTATGAATGGACAGGTTACTATACCTGTATTTAATTCCATTAGCCTGAACTTTTTTCTTCTTCATATTATTTTTATGTGTTTTGGGATTATATAGAGTGAGTCTGAATTTAATAATGTTTAAAAACCTAACAATTATTTCTTATCTTTATGATGAAAATAGAATTGAAGAAGTTGAGTGATATTGAATGGGAAATTCCTCAAGGTAGTATTCCCGGAATGAGAGTTCCAGGGAGGGTAATAGCATCTCAGAAATTACTAGAGAAGATGAAACAGGATAGAACTCTATTACAAGCAGCTGGAGTAGCTTGTTTGCCTGGTATCTACAAGTACTCGATCGTTCTTCCAGATGGTCATGAGGGCTACGGATTTCCAATAGGAGGAGTAGCTGCAATCGATTATGAAGAGGGGTGTATCAGCCCAGGAGGAATAGGATACGATATAAATTGTGGAGTTCGCTTACTTAGAACGAATTTGAGAGAAGAGGATCTGCGTCCCAAGCTTAAAGAGTTACTTGACGTTATCTTTAGGAATGTTCCTTCAGGTGTTGGGAGAGGAGGAAAAG
>CAYLRC010000064.1:0-4212 GCA_964386445.1 Candidatus Woesearchaeota archaeon | reverse complement strand
AGAGAGATTTAGAAAGTCTATGTAGGTACCACTAGAGTTTACTATAAGCCTATATTCTCCAGATGTTGAGTCAGGTGGATTCTTACCAGATCCACAAATTTGAGTATCCGCATCCCAAGTTCCATACTCATCATATGCTCCACCATTGAAACAAATGTGATGAGAAAACTTCTTACCAGAGGAATCATTAACATATATATTATGCAACCTTCCGTAACAACTTACCGTTGTGTGTGTATATTCAACACTAGCAACTAGCTCAAATTGAGTTAATGAAATTGGGTTCCTAGAGATGAGTTGCACACCTCTTGCTGATGAACCACAGGTTTTAACATGTGTTTCTAACTTTCCAGCGCTTGTAACTGCCCAAACTTCAGTACAGTCGTAACTACCGCCACAAGTAGAACAAGTAACTCCTCCCTTATAATTAACACGCCAATTATTTAAATTGTTAAAATCGTCGAAAAACTCAAAAACCTGGTCACCATCACTCTTAGAGGTTATCGAAGTGTTTCCTATGTACATATAAATCCTCTTCGTTGAACCCCCAGGTATTTCGTCAATCTTTACCCAAACTACTGAATCACCAGAAGGGTTACATTTCTCTATCCAATAAGGATATTCTACAACCCAATCACTGCTGTCATAGCTTGTCGAATTAGTAAATCGTATGTTACCACAATCGCTCCTTAACCTATTAGAATACCCTAGCAAGTTGAATACTATTTTGATTTGGTAATTTGTGAGAGTATTTGAGTTTTGAGAATTGTTTATAGTTATTGGCACCCTGTAACAAAATTGAGCAGCTTCCGCAACACTAAAGAATAGAAGGAGTAAGGAAATTGTTAAAAGAATTAAACATTCCCTCTTCAAAGTCGAATTCATCCTATATAACTACTAAACTTAACTTTAAAGTTTTTATGGAGAACTTCGACCTTTAATTCTTCAATTTAAAATTTGATTAGTTACTTTGAAGTAGTTAAATTTATAAAGAAGAGGGGCTTTAACTTTAACATGGTCGGGAAAATTTTGGAGGAGATGGTTCGAGAGGTGGATGAAGTAAATAAAGCTCTAGGCAAAGCTCTTACCCAGAGAGCGATCAATCTTCTAGTTGATTTGGAAAGGTGTAATTACACACCTGGAGTAGGAGAATATGATAGAGTAATCAAAGAGTTAAAAATTTTGAGAAAAGAATTCAGAAGCAGGGAGAAATTCTATAAACCTTGGGAAGAGAACGAGAGGAAATTCGATAGAAGCATACTCGAGCGAATGGATCATGCTTACTCTAGGCTCCTCAATAGACTTAGCTACATAGGCTAAAGTTGGTTGAGATGTTGAAGGATAAGGAAGATCTCTTGACTACTTTAAGGACTGAGAGCAAAAACTTCAGGAATGTAAAGAATAAGGATGTGAAAATTAGGAAAATTCTGCGAAAGGAGAATACGATTTTCTTTGCTGAAGTTTTTGGAAATGAAGTAGTGCTCAAATTCTCAAGGAAGGGCTATGCTCTGAATGAGGCAAAAGCAATGGAGAGGTTAAGAGAAGAAGGGTACAATGTCCCTAAGCTAATTGAGCTCATACCTCTCTACAGGCTAACTGAGCCAGAATGGGAATATGGTAATCTAGAGAGGAGAACTGGTTTACTAATATATGAACTCATTCATGGAATTCCCTTAGCTAAAAAAGGATCAGAAGGATTATCGGAAGCTATGAAAGTTCTGAAGGAATTTCACAACGATCCTAGACATAAGATGAAAAATCCATTTATTCCGAATTTTCAGGAAGTTGAGGTAAATAGGGGTAAGATGTACGTTGAGTGGGCATTGAGGAAAGGATTTTTAAGGGATTTCGAAAGAGAAAAGATCGAGGATTTTCTCGAGAGGTATAAGGAGGTAAGGGTTAAGGATTGGACTGTAATTCATGGTGATTACTCTCCAGGAAATTTGATAGAAAGCAGTGGAAAAATTTTCATGCTCGACCTCGAAGGCTTTTCCGAGGGTGCCGATAGATTTAAGGATCTTGGGGTTTTCCTAGCAGAAGTCGATAGACGATTAAGTAAAGGTAAGAGAAAGTTTGAGCTAGAAGAGCTCGTGGATTCATACTCCAAAGATATTAGTGATGAGGAGGAATTTAGGAAGGACTTCTTCAAAGTGAGGAGGTTCTTGGTCTTCCTAAAATATGATAAGAGCTGGAGGAAAAGAGCAAGGGATAGGATTTTATCCGTTGTTAAGAGCTCGGAAAAAATTTAAACCTAAAATTCCTTCTCTAATCTTAGCCCCGGTAGCTCAGCTGGTAGAGCGCCACTCTGGTAAGGTGGAGGTCACGGGTTCAAAGCCCGTCCGGGGCTCTAAGCTTCGTCCCCACGTCTCGTTTCTCTTAATCTTTTACTACTCATAGTTGGTTAAAATAGCTTTCAAATTTTAAGACTTACTTTAAGTTCAGCTAAAAATTAAAAAATCTTCGTAAATTGTGGATTTCTATGCCTACTTGGACGGTACTTGAACTCCTGCGCAGGAATCCTGAGATCTATAAGGAACATTTGGAAAAAAGAGGGATAGATACACAAATTGCTGATCGTGCTATTGAAGTTGATATAAAATGGAGGGAGGAACTAAAAAGGGTTAACGAAATACGAAGGAAACTAAATGAAGCTACAATGAAAATAGCTAAAGCAAGTACTAGTGAGGAAAAGCGCGGATATTTGAGAACTGCTAAAAAACTGAAGGAAAAACTATCTGATCGTGAGAAAATCCTTAGGGAGTATGAACTCAAGAGGAAAAAAGTCTTATTCGAACTTCCAAATATCGTGGCTGACGATGTTCCAGAAGGGCTGGATGAGAGCTTTAATGTGCCGATAAGATATTGGGGTAAGCCAAAAGTGTGGGGTGGTTATGAGAAGCAATTTAAGGAACAAACTGAGAAGTTCGGATTCAAGATTGAGTATGAACTCATCGACTGGAAACCTAAGGGACATGCTGAGATGGTGGAATTAGTTCTCAAGAAAGGCGATACCCTCCAAGCAGCTAAGATTGCTGGCTCAAGGTTTTATTATCTCTTCAATGATCTCGTTTGGTTAGATTTTGCAATTTCCCTATATGCACAAGATTTGATGACGAGGAAGGGGTATAAGTTGGTGTTGCCCCCTTACATGGTTAGAAGAGACGTAATGGAAGCTGCTCTAGATCTCGAGTCTTTTGAGGATATGATCTACAAAATTGAAGGGGAGGATCTTTATCTGATCGGGACGGCTGAACATCCGTTGCTGGCTTTGTACAAGGGGAAGGTGATTCAGAAAAATGAATTACCGATTAAGCTTGTTGGATGGAGTGCATGTTTCAGGAAGGAAGCTGGAGCTCATGGAAAGGATACGAAAGGTATTTTCAGAGTCCATCAATTCCATAAGGTTGAGCAATTCATTTTCTGTCACCCCGAGGATTCCTGGAAATTCCATGAGGAACTCTTAAAGAATGCTGAGGAGATATGCAGAGGGTTGGAGTTGCCTTATAGAGTAGTAAATATGTGTGCTGGAGAGCTTGGATATCATGCTGCAAAAAAGTACGATGTCGAGGCTTGGTTCCCGGCTCAAGGGAAGTATAGGGAAATTATATCGTGTAGTAACTGCTTAGACTGGCAAGCTTTCAGAGCTAACATAGTATATGCTGAACCAGATGGTAAGCGTGAGTACGTTCATACTTTGAACTCTACAGCAATCCCAACATCTAGAACAATCTGCTGCATCTTAGAGAATTTTCAAGAGCCAGACGGGAGTGTGATAATTCCTAAAGTCTTAAGGAAGTACCTCGAAGTTTTTCCCAAGGCTCCTAAAGATAAAATTCATCCATTTGAGGTAAATAAAAATCAAGGGATTTAAATATAAGGTGGAGACGGAGCAAATAAAAGATAGTTTGACTTAAAGCAGAAAATGTCAAGTATGGTAATGGAAAATGAATCAATTAAACCATTTCCTGTTTTCAATCGCATGTACCATCCTATTCTTAAATAGACTGAACGTGGAAAGTTTTCTAATTATCATTGCTTTCACTTACCTTGTAAATGACTTCATCTCATTCTTCCATGAGAGATATAGAAGAGAGGAAAAACCGTGGTATCATAAGAGGACGTGGATTGAGGAAATTCCTGGCCTCATCCTTATAGGAATGCCCATAGCTTATCTTCTGAGCTTTATTAACGCTAAGTTCTTTTGGTTCGTTT
>CAYLRC010000063.1:0-4329 GCA_964386445.1 Candidatus Woesearchaeota archaeon | reverse complement strand
CTTTCCCTACACGACGCTCTTCCGATCTTCTTTTTTCAGATCATCTATGTAGAAAATCCCAATTGTTCCATCTTCTTTTGTGTATTCTGCACAAACCTTTACTCTAATTTTAGTGTAGTTCTGGTAAAGGATTATTTCTCTCTCGGCCCAACTTTCTGAAACACAGTCACAGGGATCAGTAATTATCCCTTTCTCGTTAAATTGAGGTTTACAGCCTAATGTACCATTACCTATCCACTTTACTTGCTCGGTCTTTGAGGTTAGTATTAAAGTAAGTCTCTTTTCTTGCCACGGACAGAATGGCCATAAACATAAGTCATAGGAAACGAGGTCCGCTTCATTTTCATAGACCCAATCTGTTCTTATCGCTAAACATAAGGTATTCAAGAACGATAGTATCAATAATAATAAAAACGGGATCCAAAGAATTCTTTTTCTCTTATTTTGAAGAAGGAGGAAAGAAAAAAAGGTACACGTGGCAATTGGCACTTCAAACCCTCTCACATATCTCGGCACAGCTCCCTGTTTCCACATTGGATAAAGTGAAAATTCAGCAAATAGTAGGATAGATGCCCACAGGAGAAGTTTGTATTTCTTTCTTTTCCAAGAAATGACAATTCCAGGGATGGAGAAAATTAAAAATGGTGAGTTAAAGAAAAATCCCCTGGGGCCAAATAATGTTTCGAAAGGTTTATATGAAAATAAAAAAAGCGCATTTCCCTTCCCTTCTTTAAAGCCATAGATGTAAGAAGACTCTCTCTCAAGCTTCCAAATAGACGATGGGTCGTGGTAACCATATGCTTTATACTCCCAAGCAGGAATATACGTTGGGAACGTGCTGAAAAAAATGTTCCCAACTAATCTCTGCCTCCCCTCGGTTTCAAATGAAAAATTAATAACTGCGCTTATTAGTAAAGACATGCATGCCGCTATTAGGAAAATTCTCTTCCTTACTTTTTTACACTTAAAAATTACAGGTAAAATTAATGCCCAGAAAATTATAAGCTGATATGGAAGAGGGATGTAGCAAGATGCCGCTAGGAAAAGAAAGATCGCTGAGATTAGCTCCTTCCTTTTATTTGGGGTATCTTCTAGGAAATATAAAGAAAGGAGGAAAAAGAGAGGAAAAAATGTATTGTGGAGGAAGAGATATTTGGAATATATAAAGAGTGAAGAGCATAAGCCAAAGACTATAGAACTCAAAAATGCGTATTTCTTCCTCAATCCAAGTTTTATTTGGTAAAAATAGAAAATAGTTGGGAGGAGGGAAAGAAACAACGAGTTCGTCAAGATCAATATTTTGAAGAGATCTGCTTCGCTTGGTTGAAATATACTAAGAGGGAGGAAAACAAAGTGATGGAATCCAAAAAATAATGGGAAATATTTGCCATTTGAAACTCTTATGAAATCGAAATGGTTACTTATTGGGATGCCCCCGACTGAAGTGTTGTTTGGTAATGTAATTGAAAAATTACGAATCAAGCTCTCTATTAAAACTAAATTCGCAGGTGATCTGCCATCATGCCAAGTTAATCTATAATCACTGATTAGAAAATTATAAATCCCATTCTCCTTATCATAAAGTGGAGTAAAAGTGTAAATGGTGAAGATCAATAGGAAAATGAAGAATGGGTTCTTCCAATCCTCGCTCCATTTTGGGAGCTTCATTTAAAGAATAAAAAACAATTTGTTAATAAAGGTTTATGAATTCTAATCTCGAACCAATCAAAAAAGGTAAAGTTCGTAGTTTCAGCGAGAAGTATATGCTTTTCCATACTTCTCATATTTTGAAAATTTTTAAGTTATAAACGAGCTCTATCCTTTCGAATGCCATCAGAACGAATATATTAAAATTAACTTCTTTATAAGGAAAAATGATGAGAACTAAGTTTAAGGAATTTTCAAAGACCCTCTTAAGAAGATACAGAATTAAAGATTGGATCCACCTTACTGGATTCTTTCTTTTAGGGTATTCGCTTAACAATCTAAAAAATCTCAACATCCAGGTTTTTATACTTGAAATTCTAACTGTATGTTTAAGCTTAGCTTATGCTTTTTCGTTTAATGAGATATTCGAACACCATCGAAGTCCCGACGAGGCTCTCAGGATTCTTCTGTTTTCTGCAATACCGCTTCTTCTAACAATTTTTATTCTCCCTTTCACGCCTTCTGCATTTCAGCTTCCGATAAGCATTTTTCTTCTTCTTTCTACTATGTATTCCTTCCCCCGATTTGGTTTGAAATCCATCCCATTCGTCTCTACACTTCTAAACACAGTGTGTTTCTCCCTCCTCTTCCTTAGTGGTTCCGGATTTAACCTTACTCTAAGTTCTAGCATATTCCTATCCCTATGTTGCTCTTTTCAGTTGGTTTCTCAGTTAATCCACGAGATGGAGGATTTGGAAGTCGACAGAAAATATGGTGTGAAAACGACGGCTGTTTTTCTTGGAATTAAGAGATGTAGGGATATTTGTGTAATTGTTTTAATTCTATGTATCCTACAATCCCTCTCTCTTACATTCCTCTCTAAAAGTCACTACTCCTTTCTCTTCATAACCCTCCCCTCTTCACTCCTATCAGTTTATTTCCTACTGAAATTACCGGAGGTTACTCCAAAGCGCCTTAGGAAGGATTTTAGACTTTTCGGGATAATAGTTGGATTCCTCTTCCTACTCCATAATTTCCTAGCGGTCTAGTTTCACTTTAAAATTAATTAAAATAAAAACTAGAAATTGTGGAAAAGTATTTAAAAGTGCAAATTTTCTTTATCGTAGAGAATGAAATCCGTTTCTACAAGAAGAAAGTTAACGACAGCTCAGTTAGTGGATGAAACCCTTTCCATATGTACTAAATGCTTCAAAATAATCCCAGCAAAGATCATAAGACTAGAAGATGATAGGATTTTCATTGAAAAAGAGCACTGTGGGGAAAGAGAATCGCTTCTGTTAGAAAATAATAGTGAATTTTATAGGAAGATGTATCTCCCATTTAAAGAGAAGAAACCATATTTAAAAGAAAATTTGCATGTTTCTGAGATTTTAGGTGAGATGATTAAGGAAACTCCTATTCTTACTATTCATTTAACAGAGAAGTGCAACATGAATTGCCCTATCTGTTATCTTAAGTTATATGAGCATCCTGAACCTAAAGATCCTCCTCTGCAGGTCTTAGAAAGGTTTTTCAGTAGTTTGGAACCAAGATTCATTTACCTAACAGGAGGGGAGCCGACAGTAAGAGAGGACCTCACCGAGATAATAAAGATTTGCAAGAGATGTGGTCACTTCGTTGGATTGTATACTAACGGTATAAAGCTTGCTAATCTAGATTATGTAAAAAAACTGAAAGAAGCTGGGGTCGATGAGGTTGTTTTGTCCTTAGATGGTTTTGACGAAGCTGTAACTGAAAAATTTAGGGGAAAAGGTGTTTTAGAAAAGAAATTGAAAGCACTCCAAAACTTAAAGTTAGTTGGAATTCCCACCTTTATTGCAGCTGCCATAAAAATCGGTATAAACGAGCAAGAAATAGAAAAAATTGTCGATTTCTCAGTAAAGAATAGTGATTTCGTAAAGGAAATTTGCTTTCTCTCTTTGGAAGAAGGAAGGAAGGGAAATCGGGAAATGACGAGATTCGAGATGTATAAACTCGTCGAAGAAAAGTTAAGTTTGCCTGCGGAGCTTTTTTTCGAAAACAAGAGATTAAGATACGCACTTTGCAAGAGCCTAGATTTGTTATTTGGAAAAGACAAAAGTCATGGGATACTAAAAGATAATTTATTACTCTTAAAAGTAAAAGATGGTAAGCTTCGTCCTATTCTAAGCACTGAGGAGTGTAAAAAACTTGCAGATTCAATTGAGGAAGCTCTGGATAGAAAAAGTAAGCTTTCATTTATTAGAGTGCTCATAAAGAATATTGGAATTCTGATCAAGAAGGACGTCTTACGTATTGGAGTACTCTTCTTTTCGAAAAGGAACCTCAGGAAAATCTCCGAATATCTTTTAAAATCTAAATATATCAAGTTAAGGGTAGGTGAATTTTACTCTCCCCAAATATTAGATTTATGTAGGAATCACGTTATTCTTAGTCTGAGCCTTTGTCCTTTATCTATATATATAGCCCAGTGGTAAATGTAGTACCTCTAAATTGCAATGGAATTTCAGAATTTATAGGAACGCTACGAGACAAAGTTATTAGTTCTACCTACTTGAGTTTCTTAACTTAATTACTTCTAGGACAGAGAAATTTCTATAATCCTTATGAATAAGTCGTTCTGGCTAACAATGTAAATTGGAAAACCGACTATATCATACCGTGCGCATAATAGGAATTTAA
>CAYLRC010000062.1:0-4489 GCA_964386445.1 Candidatus Woesearchaeota archaeon | reverse complement strand
TCCCCCGCCAATTCCTTTAAGTTTCAGCCTTGCGGCCGTACTCCCCAGGCGGCCCACTTAATGCCTTCGCTTCGGCACTGCAGAGCCTCGAGGGCTCTGCAACACCTAGTGGGCAGCGTTTACTGCTGGGACTACCGGGGTCTTTAGCAGGCAGAGGTGAACTTTTCAAGTCTCTCGATCTTGTCGGGATGAGAGAAATTAATGGAATGTTGAAAAATCTGTAAATTTTTCTTTCCATAAATTCTTATCTCATATTCTGGAAGTTTTCTTCGATGTCTCACATAGACACTAAACTTTATTCCAACTCCACTTAAAATCTCTCTAACTTTATCGAATATTTCTTTAGATGAGATGGAAAAATCAATTTCAGCTTGCCTTTTTCTTACGTGTGCTTCTGCATCAAAAAGACCTCCTACATACTCGCATTGGTGTCGAAATGGTAACTTGCTCAAGAACGATGGTGGTTTAAGATGCGCCTTCTTCTCTGGTATCTCTAGTATTTCTTTCATGAACGTAAAAACAACTTTATTCTTGAAGTGACTATAGTACGAATTTCTGTTTCTATCAAAGAAAAGATTTGGTTCTATTCCGAATGTTTTTTTGAATAAATTTCTGAGAATCTTATGAAAACGTTCTGATTTGTCGGCTATGAGTATTCTGTTGTTAAATAGATTTCCGTCGCCTTGTATGATTCCTATAAGTCTACAAAGTTCAATCGTAGGCTTCTTCGGCAATTTAACTTTTCGATGCGATTTTTTACTCGTGAAGGTTTCTGGTCCTACTTGGATGAAATTGTGTTTTTTAATGAATGCCTTTACCGGGAACGCTAATCTCATGATTCTATTATATATTTTCAAGTATTTGAAACTTTCCCTCTGCCTGTATCTAATCCCGTTCGCTCCCCCAGCCTTCACCCCTCACCGTCGGACCCGTTCCAGCCAGGCGCCTTCGCCACTGTTGGTCCTCCTGGGATGATAGGATTTTACCCCTCCTCCAGGAGTACCCCTGGCCCCTCCCGGTCCCTAGCCCAGCAGTATGCCTCGCACGCCGCCACCTTGAGAGTGGCGATTTCACGAGGCACTTACTGGGCCGGCTACGGGTGCTTTAGGCCCAATAATAGCGGCCACCACTCGTGGGGTGGGTGTTACCGCGGCTGCTGGCACCCATCTTACCCCCCACTTATTCGCTGGGCTTTTTAAACCCAGCAAAAGCCTCCACCAAAAGGTGAAGGCACTCGGGCTGGCTCCGCCTCCCTTTCGGGAGTTGCGGAAAATTCGCGCCTGCTGCACCCCGTAGGGCTGGGACCCTTGTCTCAGTGTCCCTCGCCGGGCGCCCCCTCTCAGGGCCCGTACCCGTCGTAGGCTTGGTGGGCCATTACCCCACCAACTACCTGATGGGACGCAGACCCATCCTAGGGCGGTACTACCAACATTTAGGTAGTACCCTTTCGTTGAAGGGGCATTCCAGCACCCTTCAACTATGGGGTATTAGCCTCAGTTTCCCGAGGTTATCCCCCTCCCTAGGGTAGGTTGTCTGCGTATTACGGCGCCGTCCGCCGCCGAGCTTCAAGCTCAGCAGACTTGCATGGCTGACCCAGCCCGATAGCAGTGGCCTCCGGCAGGATCAACCGGAGTTACGGCCGCAAGTCTCTCCTTACCTACCTTATGCCCTAAAGAAAATTAGGACACTCATCCTGTTGCTGTGGCTGGAATTGACCAATCATCATCTCTCTATCGAAACTTCCTGGCCAAGCCGGGAGCCACAGCAATATCATTTATTACATTTCCATTTATAAACTTTTTCTCCTCTAAAGAGGGGAGGAGTAGAGAAATTCTTTTATAGTTGAAATGCCCTTCTAATTTTCTGTTATGCCAAGGAAAAAGACTTCTAAAAAAACTAAGAGAAAAGTTAAGAAGAAAGGCAGGAAGAAGAAAGCAAAGAAGGAGAAGAAAGCAAAGAAAGTAAAGAAGAAAAAGAAGCAAAAGAAGACTGTTAGGAAGATAAAGAAAGGTGTTATAGAGGAAGAATTTCCATTGGTTGAGAGCTTTGAGGAAGAGGAAATCGAGAGCGAGATCCCCATAGAAACTTTTGAGGAGTTCGAAGAGATATAAATCCAGAATTCCAAGGACTTAAAAATTCTCCTACGTGGTCTTATCTATGAAAGTCAATTGGTATGAAAATTGGAATCGAGACGAATTCTAAATCGAGATTAGACGAAGTTACATTCAGGGGCTTAAATTAATTCTCCATACTTCTCTCTTCCATTCTGAAGGTTTCATAAAGTTTGTCTAATGCTTTGTACTTCGGCATAATAGCTGGTGGGTGCTCAAGAAAGAACCTTAATTTTTCGTCAAGCTCTTTAGTCTCCTCATTTTCCTTGAGGGGTACGTACTCGTCTGTTCTGAGAGACTCCAAAATCTCAAAAAATTTTTTCTTCTCTGGAGATACTCTATTGACTTTCGTTCCACTAAACTTCTCGGCCTCATATTTTGCTATCTCCTCTTCCCAGTACCACATTTTATCTCCTCCTAATCCTTTCAGCAATGCGCGAGGAGCAACTACTGGTATGGACAACAATAAACTTGCCTCCCTCGCTAAAAACGATTTTACTTTATTTGGAGAATCCCTAGCTATCCTCTCTAGCTTATCCACAAAATCTACATATCGGGAATTTTTCTTTCCCCCTCTCACTTCCCTCATAAAGGATAAATAGCGCATCCTGTAGGCATGACTTAACTCATGTACATGCGAATCCTTGGTTACTAAAAGACCGTAACCTAAGAGTACGGAGGATGGGAAAGTAATTGGGAGCGATAAGGGGTTGGAAATAGAAAAATAGACGAGAGTCACTGCTAGAGGATGAAGTATGTTAAATTTCGGTTTTACAACATACTTTTCATTTGCGTGAGGGGAAATCGAAAAAATCGTATTTATTTCCTTGACTTCATCTTCTAAGCAAGTCGGATACCTTTTCTTTAAGATATCTTTAAGTCCTTCCATAAAAATCTTCGAAAGGCTATGATATTAATTTTTTACTACTCTGAAGTTCAAATGTTTAGAGAAATTATTTAATCTCTATCTTCCTCAAAAGATTTGTATGAGATTCAACTTAGTTTGGTTCGATTCATTTGGAGCGAAGAGCTCCTGTACTCTCGTGGAGACTAAAGATGCAAATTTTTTAATTGATCCTGGAATTGCGGTAATGCAACCATCCTTCCCAGCACCCCTAGCTAAGAAATTATGGTGGAAGGAGAAGGGGAAGAAGGAGATCAAGAGAGCAGCCAAGAATGTTGATGTAATTATAATTTCTCACTATCATTGGGATCATTTCTTACCTGAAGATCTTGAGATCTACAGAGGAAAATTGATCCTAGCCAAGAATCCAAACTTCTACATCAACGATTCTCAGAGGAAAAGGGCACTTGAATTCTATTCCAAGATATTCAAGAGATATGGCAAGGTGAGGCTCGACGATCTCTTAGAAAAGCCGTCTAGGAGAAAATTCGTTGATCCGTTCGAAAAGCTTAAAGAAGCTAAAGAGAAGGATTTTGGAGATTATTCTAAGAGGAGGAAGGAGCTATTGAAGAAGGGGAGGGAATGGTTCAAGAAGAGAGTTGAGAAGTGGAGCTCTAGCTTATGGATACCTGAAAAGAAATTAGAGAAATGTGAGGTGAGATTCGTTGAGGGGAAGAGTTTTAGATTTGGGAGAACTAGGGTTAGATTTACTGATCCGTTATTTCATGGTATAGAGTATTCGAGAGTAGGATGGGTTTTCTCAACGATAATTGAGGAGAAAAATGAAAAGTTAATTCATTCCTCTGATCTAAATGGGCCAATAATTGAGGATTACGCATCCTTCATCCTGAAAGAAAATCCGAAGTACTTGATTTTAGACGGACCAATGACCTATATGCTTGGCTATACTTTGAATTTGATAAATTTTAGAAGGGTCTTGGAGAATGTTAAGAAGATCGTTGAGGAAGTTGATTTTGAAGTTATGATATGGGATCATCATTTACCTAGAGAGAGGAGATTTAGGGAGAGGACTAAGGAAATTTGGGAATTGGCTAAAAAGCTCAGGAAGAAGGTTTTAGTTGCGAGGGAATACAAGTTCGGAAAGAGAGCTGTAGTCGAGGAACTCTAATAAGAGTCGAGTAATCTTTATAATTCGAATTTAATTTTACTTCTTCGTGGCCCAAGTGGCGTAGCCTGGCAACGTGGCGGCCTGTGGAGCCGCAGTCCCGGGTTCAAATCCCGGCTTGGGCCCTAAAAACTTCTTCTGAAGATTTTATACCACCTCAATAGCATAAGACCAAGAAATCTAACTGAGGGGAATATCTAGGACAACGTTCTTCCATGTGGGATTGCTTAAGAAGTTTTATAAAAATTCAGGAATTAGATTTTTTCGTAATGATAGATAGGCTTTGGGGAAAAAAGGCAAAGCTCAACTCAACTTTCAAGAAAGTCGCGAAAGTTGTAGATCCGATAA
>CAYLRC010000061.1:0-4523 GCA_964386445.1 Candidatus Woesearchaeota archaeon | reverse complement strand
TAATTTAGCTAATTCCATGTGGTTGAAGAAGGAGTTCGATCCTTTGGTGAATGAAAGTTTCAAGGAAAGATTAAGTAAATACTACAAAACTGAAATGTTTTCGAGAGATTTTGCAGATCCAGCTACGGTAAATGAAATAAATGGTTGGGTTAGCAAAAAAACAAACGGGAAAATAGATAAAGTACTGGAGGGAATAGAGCCCCAAATGGTAATGTTCATCATAAATGCTATTTATTTTAAGGGAGAGTGGAAGGTAAAATTCGACGAATCTAAGACTAGAAAGGGAACCTTCTATCTTTCAAATGGAGACGAAGTAGTCGTAGATATGATGGAAACAAAAGGTGAATTCAAGTTTTATTTTGGAGACGACTTCAGTGTTTTGAGACTTCCTTATGGGAGGGATAAGATTTCTATGTATATCTTCCTACCGGATGTGGAGAGTTCCTTAAATTCAATGATGGAGGAGCTTACATGGGAAAAAATGGAAGAAGTTTTTAACAACCTCCAAGGACCAGATGAAGTAAGAGTTGAGATGCCTAAGTTTAGCTTTAGGTACGAGAAGAGAATGAATCAAATCTTAAGTGACCTTGGAATGAATATAATTTTTGATGAATGGGAGGCTAACTTTAGCAAGATAGCTCATTTAGAGCCTAGTTACAATCTCTATGTAGAGTTTGTAGATCATAAAGCATTTATAGAAGTTAATGAAGAAGGCACGGAAGCTGCGGCTGCCACAACTGTAGGAATTGGTATAACGAGTGTGCCACGGACTATAACTTTTACAGTTGATCATCCATTCCTCTTTGTAATAAGGGATGACCGTTCAGGGATCATTTTGTTTGCTGGAATAGTAGAAGATCCTACTAAAAGCTGAAAGATAACTATCTTCTAATTTTTCTGACCTTCTCATTTTTGATCTCAATCCCCAATAAAAGAGAATAATATGTTCTCTCATACTGGGTATCTAACTCTGTAAAATAAAAATTAAAAGATGGTTTAAGTCTCTAGTTCATTGATCAAGTTCCTCAAGCTTTCCCTCACTTTATTGATCTTTGCTTCTAACTCCTCAACTTTCTTCTTCAATTCCTCTGCTCCAGCCTCTGCCTCTCCCGCTTCTTCCTTAACTAAGAATGGTAGAGTTATCTCGTTCTTTAAGAGTTTATCATAAGTCTCTCTAACTAACTTCCCAGCCTCTGTTTTTCCGGTAAGATGAGCTCTCACAGTTTCTTCGACTCTACCGAGTTCCTCGGCAATCTTAGTTACCGGCATCCCTGCCTTTTCCCTGGCTAGAGCCCCTGCAGCAATTGCTAGTGAGTCGATCCATGTGATCCTGTCTTTTGGATCTGCTGCTTTCATTTTTTCGATTACATCTTTTCTAGATACTGTAGCTATCAGTAAAGTTGCTTCCAGCTTCTGAATATCCTCCCTCCCCATGGGCTGAAACGGGATTTCAATCTCGACCATTTCAATCACCTACATAAAAACCTTTAGGAGTAAGCTTCACAACTTTATTTGGATAAACAACAATACCTTTGTCGGTAATGTCGAATGGGTGCCTCCTCATCGAGTGGCCAGTTCCACGCATCTTCCAGACGATAATTGAACGCTTTAGCTCTCCTTGGAATTCATCGAGATCCAACCTTATAATACCATCAGCAGCGTGCTCAACTCCAGGACCACCGAAGCCACGATCAGTCACGCTAACTTGTGAAATTAAGAAACCTGTACATCCTAAGCCAGCTAATACTTTTTTGATGAGCATTATCGTAGATCTGGCCATCATGGGCTTTGTCATGTATAAGGTTGAGATGGAATCTATTACCACTCTCTCTGCCCCAACATCTTCGATAGCCTTTCTAATTACATCTAGGAAGCTCGGGATATCGTTCGGGTCCCTAACTACATATCTCTCTTTTTTAGCAGCTTCGCCAATTCCAGAAGTAAAAGCATCTACTATAGCAAATTTCCCAACTTCCTCCCATTTTCTAGGATCCCAACCAAACCTATCCATATTTATCCTCACTTGAACAGGATGTTCTTCCAGAGTTACGAGAACTCCAGCCTCACCTTTAGTTAAACCATGATACAAAAATTGTTGGCCAAATATAGATTTACCAGTACCTGGACCTCCTGAAAGTAAAACAATATTCCTCCTAGGTAAACCTCCTCTGAGTACTTCGTTCATGCCTGGAATTCCAACGTCTACTCTCTCCTCAACCATTTCCCCCACCTCTGGATTAAAACACTATCAAAATTGCTTTGGATAGTATATGTATAATAATATATATCGGAGGAGCTATATAAATCTTTCCTCCAACCGTGACTAAAAACTACCCACGTTCATCTTTGACTTTGTCGTCTTCGACTTCAATTTCAATGAAGAAAGAGCCGACGTACCCACATTTCCTGCATCGATATTTAACTCCTGTGATGAATCCCATATATGGAGTTAAGCTTGGGGACTTGCAGATCGGACAAATTTTAACCCTTTTCTTTGACTTTTTCTCCGGAACCATTTGAAATACAAAAGTAGATACAAATCTCGATATTAAAATTTATTAAAGCTGTTAAAGTTCGAATAGGATATGAGCTCAGAATCCGAAGAGAGATTTGGGTACTGCGGTATAAATTGCTCAGAGTGTCCGGTTTTTATAGCTACACAGAAAAATGACAATTCAGAGAGGGAAAGGGTCGCGAAGCTCTTTACCGAACAATATGGAGAAGTTTATGAGGTTGGTGATATTAACTGTCGGGGCTGCCTAACAGAAAGTGAAGAAATTTTTAAGTACTGTAAAATTTGTCCGATAAGGAAGTATGCTAAGGAAAGGAAAGTCAAGAGCTGTGTTTTTTGTTCGGATTATCCATGCGAAGAACTCCTGAAGTTGTTTAAGGATTATCCAAAGGCTAAGGAGAACTTAGAAACGTTGAGAAGAAAGCGAAATATCACTTAAACCGATTTTTCAAGTCTTCCAATACTTCAGTGATGTTCTCCACTAGCTTAACTGAGGGGTGGAAATAAAACATTAGATCTCGAGTTTTGCTTACTACATAAATGATTGGCTTGCCGAACTCTAGATTTGATAAAATGGCTGCTCCCAGCTCTACACTAGCACCTGAGCTTACTCTGTCTTCAGCTAAGAGTATAAATACATCACTATTTCTTACGCCTTCTATGTCTTCAATGGAATATTTTCTTGCTAGTTCCTTCTGTTTGGTTGGATCTATTGATTCGTGTGAAGTCCAATCGTGAGAAATTTCGAACCCGATTTTCTTGAGTTCCTCAATTAAATTTTTAACTTCCCCCTTCCTCTCAAAGGGAGCAGCTATGTAAACCTTCATGTAATTTAGGATTATTCGAAAGTTATAAAGTCTCCTATCTCCTTCACTTTAAAATTGTTCAGTATATTGAACAAAAATATTTAAATTTGTTCAGTATAGTAAATCTTATGAAAGAAGAATTCAAAGCATTGCTTGCAGAGTTCGAAAAGTTTAGGTTACCTGAACTCATAAAGAGGGAAAACATTTTACCTCCTCACGATTTGATAGCAATAATTGGTCCCAGAAGAGCTGGAAAAACTTATTTTCTATTCCAGCAAATTTCGAAAATTGGAAAAGAAAATTGTTTGTTCATGAATTTTGAGAGAAGTGCTTTGGCTGGAGTTTCTGCGAAGGACTTCAATGATATGCTCCTGGCTTACAAGGAACTGTATGGAAAAGAACCAAAATACATAATGCTAGACGAAATTCAAGTTGTGCGAGATTGGCAACTGGGTGTGAGAGAACTCCACGATAAGAGAAGGTATAAATTAGTGATTACAGGCTCTTCTTCTAAGCTCCTGGCAAAAGAAATGGCAACCCAGTTGAGAGGGAGGGCCGTGAACGTATTGATACTACCATTCTCTTTTAGGGAATTCTTAAAGGCAAGAGGAATTAAAATAGATAAGTTTTCCATATACACGGAGAAAGCGACTATTCTCAGAAATCTCAACAACTATCTGCAAAATGGCGGCTTTCCGGAGCCAACTCTCAAACCTGAGGTTTACGAAGAGCTCATGGGTAGTATAAGGGATAGTATTTTTTATCGAGATATAGTTGAAAGATTTCAAATAAGGAAAATTAGAACTTTTGAGTTCTTCGTGAAGATCTTAGTTTCATATTTTTCCTCATTTTATACCTACACGAGTCTCCAAGATATTTTCAATTCCTCCGGAATAAAGGTTTCTAAAAACACTTTAATAGAATTTACAAAAATGCTAGAGGAAGCTTTCTTGATTTTTTCGGTTGAGAGATTCCAACCAAAAATTAAAGAAATTTTGAGAAGTCCAAAAAAAGTTTATGTAGTTGACACTGGTCTAGTAAAATTCTTTGCACCCAGATTTAGCAAAGATTTGGGAAGACTCATGGAAAATTGTGTCTTCCTTGAACTCAAAAGACGAAGAAATGAAGAAATTCTCTATTATAGAAGTAATGAAAAAGAAGTCGATTTTCTAATAAGGGAAGGGCTCAGGGTTAAACAATTAATT
>CAYLRC010000060.1:0-4557 GCA_964386445.1 Candidatus Woesearchaeota archaeon | reverse complement strand
TGAGGGCTTCTTCCTCTACGAAATGAAGTTTTCCAAGAATTAGTAGCGTGTGAGGGGGTTTTCCGAAATTAAAAGTTTCAAGCTCCTCAAGTTTTCCGAACTTGATTACAGAGTCGCTAAACCCTAGTCTAGAAATACCAACACCCAGAGATTTAGGAGTGATAGTACCGTTTCTTTCCTCGGATAATTCTAAGATCCTCCTAATGGCTTCATTTATACTGACGAATTCTTGCTCACTTCTCGCTTCCAGTAAGATGATTGTGTGCAACCCTCTCTTCAAATTATCATCAATCACTTCGTAGAAGCTCTCAGGATCGAAATTTTCTTCTTTTAGGGGAATGCTCGTTATCCTACCAATCTTATAGATTTGGATCCCGATCTCACAGATGCTTGGGAAGATACTTGAATTATGAATAACTTGGTATTTTATACCTAAGTTCTCAGCTTCCAAAATAATAGAGATGTGGGTTGTTGCAATAAGCGGATCTCCGGGTATGAGGATACAAATATCACTTTCCTTAGCTTGCTCTAACAACGATTTTACATTATCTTCGAGGTCCTTTCTTTCAACTTTTTCAAACTTTTTCCCAGCTAACTTTTCTAACTTCCTTATGGAATCCTCATCTATTAGAGAGGTGTAACTTTCATAGTAAATTCTATTTGCCTTCCTCACAACTTCTAAACCACTCAAAGTAAGATCTCCACTAATCCCCAGGCCAACTAGATAAAGCATATCAATTCTCAAGGAAAGACGATTTTTAAAATTTCTCAGGACAAATTTTTAAAATCCGAAACTCTTCCTTAAGTAAGATGATAGAAATAACCTTAATTTTCGCCGCTCTTTTCTTACTCCTGATCTCTTCCTTCATAGATTTCAAGACGAAGGAGGTGCCGGATTTCCTTACAAATATGTTCATAGTCTTCGGAGTTCTTTCTCAAGGAATCTTGTGGATTTTCTTCCCAACCCAGGAGAGATTGTTCTTTACCCTCCTCTACTTTTTTATTTCCCTACTCCTGTCCCTTTCAATGTACTACTCCGGAGTCTGGGGAGGAGGGGATGTAAAAGTCCTAGTAGCATGCTCATTTCTCTTCGGCTACTTAGAAAGTGATAAGCTATTCTTCTTGAAGTTCCTTTTAAACTTTCTAGTAGCAGGAGCAGCTTATGGAACTTGCTTCTACGCTTATTATTTCGTGAAGAACTTGAAGAGACTGTCTACGGAGAGAAAGGTGATCAATGTGATCTTGCTCCTCTTCGTCCTCGGAACATCTGTCTTCTTCCAGAGAATATGGATGTTCACCCTCCTCTTCGGCTTACTCCTAATCCTACTGTACAATTCCGAGATTGTTGAGGATTCTATGAAAAAGTGGGTGAGCATAAGCAAATTAACTGAAGGAGACTGGCTGATAAAGGAAGTAAAGTATAGGAATATAAAGATCGTTCCAAAGCCTACAGGCATTAGTAAAGAAGATCTGAGAAAGTTGAGGAAGCTTTATAGGGAAGGGAAGGTCAGAAGAGTTTTAATAAAAGAAGGAATTCCGTTCGTCCCAGTCTTCCTAATTTCATTTCTAATGACCCTTTACTTCAAGGAGTTTATCCTTCTCTCATTAGCTAATTTTCTCACCAGTAGTTAGGTATATTTTCTCTGATTTCCCTTTCCTCGACTTCCTTACTAACTTCCTTGCTCTTCTCCTCCTTCCCAGCTTCAACTTCCTTCAGAGAGTTAATTAATGTATTCTGAATTTTTTGCATCAAATCCTGTTGTACCTCTACCGGTTGCCATGAGATTATGACTTTATCATTTTCATATCTTGGAATTACATGAACTAGCAAATGAGTCGATTTCTGTCCAGCAGCTTCACCAATCGAATGGATAAGGTTAACTCCCTTAGCCCCAGCCTTCAGGAGAGCGAATGCTATGTCTTTGCAAATTTGGAAAAGCCTCCCAATGTCTTCTTCTCTCATCTGGGAGAGGAATGTTATATGTTCCTTTGGGAAGACTAGTACGTGACCTAAAGTTGCTGGCCTAATATCTAAGCACGCGAAGAATTTAGCATCCTCATAAATCTTAAAGCTTGGAGCTTTTCCCGAGGCTAGATCACAAAATACACATTTTTCCATGAATCTTATTGAACTCTACTGAAGTTAATTATTTTTCGATTTAAGTCACTTTACTTAGATCCAATAAGAGGATTTCAGAACTTGAGATGTATTTAGAAAGGGGAGAAATTAGGCACTTGCTCCCGAAGAAATAATCGTTGAAACAAGGCATGATGAGGAGTTTTTCCATTTTTACATCTGTCTTCAGTTTTCTTGAGAGTTCATCTCTTTCCAAATTTGCAAGGATCCAACATTTCTTGAAAACACCATCAACTATTTCATGAACTGGGTGAATGTGGCCAATTATTCCAACTTTCGCTCTCCTAAACACAGTTTTCCTTGGCCACGCATGTCCATGGAAAATACCAAACTCCGAGTAAAGGAAGGATTTCTTCAACTTTACTTTCTTCCTCAAAGTTTTGGGTATGAGTTCTTGAATTAAGGAATCATGATTTCCTCTCAAGATGATAATCTCTTCAAATTCCTTAGCTAACTTTCTCAAGAACTCAGGAATCTCTTTTCTCTCCTTAAAACTTGGGAAGGGTATCGAATGCTTTAGATCCCCATTTATTATCAGCTTCTTAGCCCTTCCCTTACACTTTAAGATCTTCTCAAACATTTTCCAAGTTTGGGAGGGGATATAATATCCGTCTTTCCTCAACTCAACCTCGAAACCCAAGTGCAAGTCAGCAATTATTAGGAAATCATCCAACCTGATCGCTTCCACATTCTTCAGTATCCTGAACACGAGATAAGAAAGGATGTAAACCTTTAATAATTTGAGCTATTTTATTCGTTAAGTGGGAGATGTAAGCAGGAGAGAAGTAACGAAGGAGTGGGAGAGGCTCAGGAGGAAGTACAAGTTACCCAAGTTACAAGAGATCGAGAAGGAGATTGGTTTCTACCTCACTTCAAAACCCGTTATTTCGGAAGCATTGAAAGGAATAGCGAGGATCTTAAATTCCATAAGCTTAGATATAGAAGCTGTTCTATATCCCAAGGATCTAGCAGGTATGATAGAAAAGAAATTCTTTACTGAAGAGGAAAGGGAGAGGTTATACGATTTCTATAGGGAAATAAGATCAAAACTTTGTAAAGTCCCCATCGCTGTGATGGGGGAGGAGAGGGAGAAAGTATCCCTATTTAAAGAGTTACTGAAGTTTTATAGGGAGAAAGCTAGGTCAGCTGGTAGGCAATTTTATGAAAGGTTGTCTAAAGGCTGGAGGGAGAAATCAAAGGGGAAAGAGAAGATCACTTACTTGAGATAGCTTTGAGCAAATTTCGAACTTCCTTAGTAAAATCTTTCCATAGGGAAGGGAAGTTCACCCTCTCCCTATCTACAGCTAACCTATTCTTATAGACATACACTCTCCCCTTCCATTTTTCCATAAAATCTTTGAAGAATTTCTCATTGACCCAAACTGGTGGACCAAGGTGAATTTTTTTCTTGGAGAGAAGCAACGTCTCTAATTCTAAGAAGATGAGAACTTCGTCATCCACCTCGTGGAAGCCAGTCTCATATACTTTGAAACCTTCTCTCTCAACCCTTGCTTTAAATCTCCTTAATTCTTTCTCCAGTTTTGCGAAGAATATCTCTTCGTTGTGCAGCGGTTTCTTTAATTTTAAGGTATATAACTTCGTTCCTCTTTCCCTACTCCTTCTGAGGAGGAGACCCTTAGTTATTTTCTTCCTCTTAAAAAAGTTCGAAGATGGTTTCAACAGGAATTTCCTAGCTTCGAATACGAATCTAGAAAAGGTTTCGTAATTGAGAGATGCGAGTGCATTCCTCTTCTTGAAAGTAGGATCAATTAATATTATCGGACTTTTTAATTTGGCTTCGCTTAAACAAGCCTTAGCTTCCTCAAAATTTCTGTAGTGCTTTCCAGGATCTATGAAGATCTTTGGTTTCAGCTGAGAAAGTTGCTTTAGAGTATTTAAGAAACTTTCAAAGTTGATGATGAGGAGTTCAGAAGCATAACCAGAAAAACCGTGTTTACAAGTTTCAGCCCCATAACAATTTATTGCTTGAAGGAAAGCCTTAAACAACTTTACTTCATTTTTCAACCACGGTTTCTTAGAGAAGACATTTTTTACATAGGCGATGTGAAAAATTGATAAATCCATTGTATTCTCAGCTTCCTCAGGCTTCTCTATCTGAAAGGTTGGAATAATTTCAATTACATAACCCCCCTTCCTTACCCTAAGTAATCCCTTGATCCCCTTACAAGTCTAGCCCTTGGAAAAACATCTTCACATTTTTCCTTGAAAATCTCCATAAAATCCTTCATTTGCTTGGGAAATCTGACGAAAATATCTATATCCTGCGTAGTTCTCAAGAAAGTGTCCTTAGCTATGGAGCCACCCAGAGTTACTTCTATCCCCTCTACCTCACCAAAACCCTTACGGAGTTTCCTCAAAGCCCAGTTAGCCACTTCGAAAATCCTCTTCCTTTGCCTCTT
>CAYLRC010000059.1:0-4577 GCA_964386445.1 Candidatus Woesearchaeota archaeon | reverse complement strand
TCCTTCTCTCACATATTCGAGAAACTCACTCAATAGATATGGTTGGGGGTGAATTCTCTTGGAGATCGGATAAGCCCTCTGGAGCAAGTGTTGAAATAACCTCTCTTTTAGCTCAGGTCTCGTCATCCTTCTCACATCGGTGTCATCAACTATAACAGCAACATCTATATCACTGGTTTTCTTCTTCCCAATTCCAGTTTTGCTTGAGCCCCAGATCACTACAGCTTTTATGTAATGTTTGAACTTCTCTAAGATGCTGGCTGTGTACATCTCCACATATCTAATCTCCCTCCTCGTGAGGAAATCTCCTAAAGTCCTCGCTTTCCTCTCCATTACTGCTTCTTTAAGTTGAGAAACTCCAGCCAAATTATAGGGAAATCTCTGAACTTTACCCCTCTCTTCGTCCTCTTCATTCATTTTTCTCCCTTTTTCCTCTCTCTCAGCGCTTTTTCCTTCCATATCTTCCAAAAATTAAAGAGTATTTATAACTTCTATGCTATTTCACTACCGAAATGCTTATATATCAATAGTAACTACTCCAAGATGGTGATAATATGGCTGAGAAACCATCCCTGTTGGAGCAAATTGTATCAAATACAGTAACCCTCGAATCACTGGGTAGAGTTAACTGGAGCGCGGTTGGGGGGATATGGAATTCGCTCCTAGAAAAGTATCCAGATAACCCACTAGCACCCTATCTCGGAAGTTTCGTTAGTCAAAGCCTCGAAAATGCCAGCAATCTTACAAAACTTACAGGAAGCGCATATAGGGATTGGTTATCTGTGATTAACATAGATAAAGCTAAATCTCAGCTCTTGAAGGAAATCGGCGCAGATTACAGTAAAGCGAAAGACCCTGTGCAGAAGGCTCAACTATTGACTAAACTCTATTCTGCATTGAGAGCAGGATAAGCTAAGTAAAACACTAACTTTTCATTGAGCTCTCAACGAACTCAATGAATTTCCTTACTTTTTCTTTATATTTTTCAAGTTCTTGGGCAGTAGCTGTTGTCTTCTCTCTCCTAGCTATGGATTTCATTATCTTAACCATCTCATCGAGAGTTTGGATATATTCCTCCTTTACCTCGATCTTCTTCGGCAATTCATTCCTAAATACTTCTACTATATCTTTTGGAGAAGGTACTGGAATATCTAAGTGCATTAGCAATGCGTCTGCAGCATCTATACAAGCCCAATACAAGTCATCTAATGCGGCGAGCATGTGAATATTAGTTGCATTCAAGAGGGCTTTAGCCCTGTTTAGGTGAGCATCTATCGCTTCCTTACTTGGTCTAATCCTGCCAAGCATTAACAACCTCTTAAGTGGTTCAAAAAAACCAGTGTCAACAATGGCTTTACCATCCCTAAGTACATTAACTGCAACTGGATCAGCATGTCTAACGGCATCGAACCAATCCGAGATTCCAAGAGTTGTGAGATGGATCTTATCTGTAGCGTTAAGCTTTGCAAGTATTTCCCCCACACCGAGACGATAAGCTGAAATTATCTCATTCGTTACTGGTGTAACTACGTCATCAACTAGTATTAGTAAATCTATGTCGCTACCCTTCTCACTCTTTTCCCTAGCCCTTGAACCGAACAAGATCACCCCGTGGATAAAGCCGCCAAACTTCTGAGTGAGTTCCTTAGCAAATTTGTAGATTAGTTCGAAATCTTTCTCATTTAGAACTCCAGGCTTCAGGGACTTAAGCCTCAACTTATGTTGAATATCGCTCAAGGCATCGAATTTTGGTTCCATCATTTCACCTAAAAGAGGTCTCCAACCCAACTACCATAAAAATAGCTCTCCTTCTTTTTAAAATGTAACGGGTCCACAATTATATCTGTAGCGTGATAACTCGGACCCCCAAGTATCTCAGTTGGAACACCATGCACATAGAATAATTCTGGTGCTGTAGCTCTCAAAGAAATCGCATAACCTAAGCCCCCGATTGGTCCAGGCTCAAATATTATCT
Organism: Candidatus Woesearchaeota archaeon; assembly: GCA_964386445.1. Taxonomy (GTDB): domain Archaea; phylum Nanobdellota; class Nanobdellia; order JAPDLS01; family Haiyanarchaeaceae; genus Haiyanarchaeum. Next base: position 2,602 of record CAYLRC010000059.1, on the reverse strand, counting down.
TCCCCTTAAATCCCTTTTTCTCCAGGAATTCCATTAGCTTCTTCCTAACTTCTTCTGGGAAAGCCTCTCCTAAAGGTAGATGTGCATCTATGTCTCCAAAATTTTCATGGGCATGAACATGGATTATGGGAACTCCCAACTCTTCAAGCTTCTCAGCATACTCTACAGGGGTTCTTATCCTAATTTCCCTCTCCTCAAGTGTTTTTGGATCTACAACTCTGATCCTCAGATGTTTTAAGGTAGCTGCATGACCAAAATCGAAGGTCGTTCCCACATATTTTTTAGCCTCATCTCTCTTAATTCCCCTCTTCTCAAGCTCCCTATAAACTGCCTCAAGCAAATCTTTAAGTTCTTGAGGAGTGGAAAACATGAACCTAGAATCTGTGTTTTCGATCGCTATCTTTATCTTGTTCTTTATCGCCTCCTCAGCAACTTCTGCAAAATTCTTCGCAAAATTCTCAATAACCTTTGAGTAAAGTGGTTCTATCATCCTCTTCGGTTTTTCTGTGCCTACCTCCATATCTATTCCTGGTAACTTCCTCTTCTCTAAAAATGGTGAGAACTGCTCGGCCCATCTGAGCACATAATTCTTTTCTGCTTCGAATCTTTTTCGATAAGTATCCCTCAACCTCTCCACATTTTCTAATATCTTCTTCCTCAGCTCAGGATTTTCTACAGCCTCAGGGGGATAGCCCAATTCCGTAGCCTTCGCCCTTGCTGCCGCTTTTTCAATTGGTGGAGCAGTATCCCACCTCTTGAGAGCATTTGCGATTAGCTCAAAGTTCTCGGCATTCTTCCTATATCTCTCTGCCCACTCATCATGAAACTCTATCGCTTGAACTATCTCAGACTTTATTCTCCTCTCCCTCTCTTCAATCAACTCCTTTATTGGCTTCCCCTTCTCATACTCCGGAATCCTATAAGCTATTGGTTCATTATGGTGGTTTTGCCATAAGTAAATAGTGTCGGGGCCTGGTCTCGAGAGGATGTTAGTTGGGTGTAGATTTATCACCTCTGCCCCTATCTCCTTAGCATATTTTATCCCTTCTTTTAACAAGATCTTAGCTTGCTCGTTTACCCTCTCATTGGGATAAGCTAATTCGTACTGTTCTGTAGGGGGTGCATGCCAAGTGAGCTTAATTTCATTCGCCTTAGCCAACTCCTTAATTACTTCCCTCCCAGTCTTACCAACTTCTCCAGCAGCACCCTGTAACTCGACTATTGGGGCTCCCCAATTTATGGCTTGAAGGTGTAAAGCCCTTGGCGGAGTTAAGCCTCTCTCGATTGGGTAAGATGTCCCCAAATAGTACTTCCCAAATCCTTTACTATACTCCATTACAATTCACCTATTTTCCTCAAATATCCCTTCACTTCCCTCTCCAAACCAAACCTATCCATTTCGCTCTCCCTCCTCTCCCCAGTCCTTTCCAATTCTTCTGCAATACTAGGCTCTAGGGGCTCTAGTTCCATCCCAAATTCCCTAAATTCTCTTCTCTCTTCAGTTCTTCTCCTCTCAGCCCCGAGTTCAGATTCTAATGGGAGATTCATATATCCTCCTGCTCTTACTAGAGGTCTGTACCCTTCCTCCTCCATCCGCACTTCAGTATATGGAACTAGTTCTCCCTCCCTCTCTTCGGATGCTGCTTCTTCGTTTATTTCCTCTAATCTCCCAACTCCCTCCTCCCCGCTTTCACCCTCTTCAGTTCCTTCCCCTGCGGAACTTGTCCTCAAACTACCAAAATCACTTTCCCTAAACTCCGTTATCCCTCTAATTTCACCAAGTGGTCTTGCCCCTTCCTCCAAAGGTGTTTGCACTCTTTCCATTAAGGATCGAATTTCACTCTGAACCTCTCGAAGGGCTTCTCCTTTAAGATCCCTCGCTTTAAGCTCCAAGAAGAGAAGCTTCTCTAATGGACTGGAAAACTTCCCCAATTCTTCCCTTATTTCCTCTACTTTCTCCACAACTTCTTCTGAATTCATCTCCATGATAACATCCCAAACGCTTTTTTCAAAATATCATAGAGAGTAAATAAGTCCCCTCCGGGAGATTCTGGTGAGCCAATTAGGACTTCTGTGGCCTTCTTCTTATCCCTATAATCTGCCCCGCTCAACTTGTAAAATAGAGTCCAAGCTCTTCGCTTCTTCCACTTCTCATACAAACTTTCTTCTCCCTCTTCTTTCTCCTTTCCTTTCTTCTCCTTCTCTAACTTCTTCCTCTCCGCACTGAACTTATAGGTAAGCATAAGTTTCTTGAACCATTCTTCAACTGGGTCTTTCTTCCACTCATCTAGTTGTTTGAGGAAAGTCTCTATATCCATAAGGACTGCTCTCATTAACAATTCCGTCCTTACATATCTCCCAGGAGGGGAAGACCCTCTTATCAAAAATTGAAGCTCAATACATGGAACCCATCTACCATATTCGCATCTCAAAGTCGTTTCATCGAATCCCTTATAAGCTAAGAGTTCAACGACAGCATAGATGTTCCCACCTACTGTTATTAATTCAGGGGAAATCGGCTCGACCCTCATTTGCAATCTCTGGACATTCCTTATGAATGGTTTTACCCACTCCTTATACAGATTAACTGTTTCCGTGCTCG
>CAYLRC010000058.1:0-4600 GCA_964386445.1 Candidatus Woesearchaeota archaeon | reverse complement strand
GACAATAGGTTTATCCTAGCTGATCTTGGAGTTAGGAGAATTTTAGAGGCTGATCCAGCAGGATGGACAACTCTCTGGGGAAACGTAGGGATAGGAACAACATCCCCAGGAGGGAAACTGGCTGTTAGGCAGGATGACGATGGAACACCTTTCCTAATCCGTCTACAAAATCTTAAATCCGGAAATGAAGCTGACTTCACCTTAAAAGCTGGTGGAGGGAAGTTCATCATCGGAGACGAAATAAAAACAGCTGAGAGATTCATAATAGACGAAAATGGTGGAGTGATAATAAAAAGTGGCATATTGTTGGGAGGAACTGGATCACTCATCGCTAACTTCTTAGATTTGGGAGATGTAGATCATGAGCCAAGATACATCTTCTGCATGCAAAAAGTCGGTCCCATAGATTGGGTAAACTATCAACCTTGTGGTGGGAATAAGGAGTGGTGGATAGCTAACATCTATGGATACCTCCTAGCCCCAACTAGCGGAACTTACTACTTCTATGTCACGGTTGACGATGGTTTTGCTCTTTTCATAGACGGAGCTCTTTGTAAAGCGAGTTGGAAAGAACAAGGGGCTACAGAATATAGTTGCAGTAAGTACTTAACTAAAGGGTGGCATCCTATATTTCTGCAACATCTCCAAACCAAAACTGATGAAAGACTTAAACTCGAATGGAAGAAACCAGGAGGAAGTAGAGAACTTATACCTTCTACTTACATGGCCTTCCCACCTATCTGGGGACTAGGATTTACGGGAGCTGTGAAGCACTAAGTGAACTTTTTCTTTTCTTATTTATTGTTGTTTTCCTGAACGAATTGAAGGTGTAAGCCCTAAGAAAGAAAGATTTAAATTTTTTGTTTTTAGCTTTACTATTCGTGAGGGGCCTCTTCAAGCTTAAGTTCATCGCAACTTTTACTTTAGTTTTGCTATTTGGAGTAATCGCTGGTATTTTCGCTCTGATACTCTGGTACTTCGGTGCTACTGGATTTGTTGGCATTAGTCTAGTACTTGCTTTTTCAGTAATTATGATCTTGCTTCAATGGTACTTGTCACCACTTATCATAAAATCAGTTTATAGGATGCGAGAAATCTCTAGGGAGGAGTACCCATGGGTCCATGAAATAGTTGAAGATATATGTAAGAAAGAAGGTATGAAGAAACCCAAAATTTATTTAGTAGACGATCCTACACCGAATGCGTTTGCATTTGGTAGGAGTAGGGGATCCGCAAACGTAGCGATCCATAAAGGATTATTAGAACTCCTCGATAAAGAGGAAGTGAAGGCAGTAATTGCCCATGAGTTGGGTCATATAAGAAATAGGGATATGATAGTAATGTGCATTGCAAGCATACTGCCTATCTTGCTTTACTACTTAGCCATAATATTTACTCCAAGGGATAGAGAGGAGGGAGCAAGTATAGGCCTCCTAATCTTCTTCCTAGCAATGATCGCGAGGTTCGTAGGACACTTAATCGTGCTCTGGCTTTCTAGAACTAGAGAATATTTTGCTGATAGCTATAGTGCTTATATTACTGGTTCTCCGAGGAGCTTAGCCTCAGCCCTAGTAAAAATTTCTTACAACATCCCAAGATTTAGGAAGAACAGAGCGCACTCGATGTTAAGAGCGTTTTACATTGCAGACCCCTTCTCTTCTGAAAGTGTGAGAGGTGCTATGGAGAGGGAGAAGAAGCTAGGAGCTCTAGAATGGTTTATGACTCACCCGTTGACTTACAAGAGGATAGAGAATTTGAGGAAGATAGAGGAAGAACTGAAGAAAAGCGGGACTCCCCGTTAAGAGGTTAAAAAGTTTTTTAAACTCAGGCTTTCTCGAAGTTCTGAGAATGTTGGGAGATTTTGATGAATTTGGTCCTGAGAAGATCGTAAAAGTTTATGATCCTAAATTAGATTTCGTAGGCTTTTTAGTCATAGATAACACTGCTCTAGGCCCTGGGAAGGGTGGAATAAGGTTTCTTCCCGACGTTACTGAAGATGAAGTCCGTAGGTTAGCGAGGGCTATGACTTGGAAGAATGCTCTAGCTGAGCTCCCATTCGGGGGGGCAAAATCTGGAATAAGAGCAGATCCTAAGAGAAAGGATAAGGAAGCAGTGGTTAGAAGTTTCGTCAAGCTTTTGAGAAATTTGATCCCGAGTGAATATGTTGCTGGACCTGACATGAATATGGGAATGAAGGAAATGAGTTGGATTGTTGATGAGCTTAAGAATCCAAAAGCTTGCACCGGAAAACCATTTGAAATGGGTGGCTTGCCTCATGAGCTTGGATCAACCGGATTTGGCGTAGCTAAAGCAACTATCGTTGCTTGCGATTTTTTTAAGCTAGGAAAAAGTGATTTGAAAGTTGCGATAGAAGGTTTTGGGAATGTGGGGAGGTTTACAGCTAAGTTCTTGAGCGAAGAGAGCTTCAAAATTGTGGCTGTCTCGGATTCTAAGGGAACAATTTACAATCCGAGAGGTTTGGATATTGAGAAGCTCTTAAAAGTGAAGGAACAGACTGGTAGGGTGATCGATTATGAGGATGGGGAAAAGCTAGCTACGGGCGATCTCTTTGGTTTAGAAGTTGATATTTTGATTCCTGGAGCTAGACCTGATGTGATAAACGAAGGGAATAAGGACTTAATAAAGGCGAAGCTCATTGTAGAGGCAGCAAACATTCCCATCCCTCCTAAAATCGAGGAGGAACTTGAGGCTAAAGGAATTAAAATAGTTCCAGATTTTGTTGCGAATGCGGGAGGAGTAATAAGTTCTTGGGTTGAATATGAATTTGGTAACAAAGTTGATCTAATGTTCAAGGAAGTTGAGAAGAGGATATGTAAAAACACTAGAGCTGTCCTAGAGAAGAGTGAGAAAGAGGGGGTAACTTCTAGGAGAGCTGCGCTCTCCATAGCTATGGATAGGGTAAGAAAAGCTATGGGTGATTAGGTGGAAGAGATTTATGATGTTATCATCATTGGAGGTGGAGCAGCTGGATGTACCGCAGCAATTTATGCAGCTAGAAGGGGGTTAAAAGTCTTGTTGCTTGAGGCAAAGGCTATTGGCGGCCTACTTTTATACGCAATAAACATAGAAAATTATCCTGGTTTTGAATTGATAAGCGGGGCTGAATTCGCGAGTAGATTGGAGAAACAAGTCAGGAATCTACCAGTCGAACTGATTTTCGAGAACGTAATTGATGTTAGGAAACTGGATAAGAAGTTTAGGGTAATTACATCCTCTAATAAGGAATTCGAGAGCAAGACCATAATAATCGCGAGTGGTGTAGAACATAGGGAGCTTGGGATTAAAGGGGAGGAAAAGTTTGTTGGTAGGGGAATTAGTTATTGTGCAACTTGTGATGCACCATTTTTTAAAGATAAGGAAGTTGCTGTGGTTGGGGGAGGCAATACAGCTTTCCAATATGCTCTCTACTTAAGTGATCTATGCGCTAAAGTCTACTTAATCCATAGGAGACACGGGTTTAGAGCTGAGGACACACTTATCGATAGGTTGAGATCAAGGAAGAACGTAGAGTTCAAAATTCCTTATGTAGTGGTTGATTTGCTTGGAGATAATTTGTTAGAGGGTGTGAAATTGAGAAACTTGGAGACGGGAGAGGAGGAAATCCTAAAAGTTCCTGGCCTTTTCGTAGCAATAGGCCATAAGGCAAAAGTGGATTTCCTCAGCAATCTGGGCTTGGAATTGAACGAGAGAGGATTCATAAAAGTTGATGAGAGGATGAGAACGAGTGTCGAAGGAGCTTTTGCTGCAGGAGATGTCACTGGAATAGAGCAGCAATTAGTCGTAGCTTGTGCTCAAGGGGCAATAGCAGCCCTTAATGCAGCTAGGTATTTAAAGGAAGGCCTCGGATGGAAATAATTTAAAAGTTAATCTATTCTCTAAATTTATGCCAACTGTAGGAGAGAAGGAAATTTCGGAGGAAGGGATAAAAATTCTGAAGGTCAAGATCCAAGTACCAGAAAATGTCAACCTCATCTTGGGTCAGTCACATTTCATTAAGACAGTTGAAGACATTCATGAACTTTTAGTTAACTGCGTACCGAACATTAAATTTGGATTAGCTTTCTGCGAAAGCTCAGGCCCTTGTTTGGTGAGACACTCAGGAAATGATGAGGAGCTTCGAGAATTAGCTGCGAAGAAGGCCTTCGAGCTTAGTTGCGGTCACTGCTTCCTAATCTTCCTAAAGAACGCTTATCCGATAAACATCTTACCAAGATTGAAACAAGTTCCAGAGGTCTGCACTATTTACTGTGCAACCGCTAATCCAGTGGAAGTGATAATAGCAGAAACTCAACAAGGTAGGGGGATAATTGGGGTAATCGATGGGTTCAAAAGCAAGGGAATAGAGGGAGAAAGGGAAATTGAGGAGAGGAAGAAATTTTTAAGGGAGATAGGATATAAACTTTAAGCCGGGGTAGTTTAGCTCGGTAGAACGCCAGGCTCATGAGCTTAGCTTGGAAACCTGGAGATCCCGGGTTCAAATCCCGGCCCCGGCATTAAACATCTTGTTGGAAACCAAACATTCAAAACAAGGTTCAAATTTATAAAAACCAACATTAAAACTTCCTCTCAAAAATCTCTT
>CAYLRC010000057.1:0-4679 GCA_964386445.1 Candidatus Woesearchaeota archaeon | reverse complement strand
TTTGCTCATCATAAGTTCCATTTAACATCATATTCGCTGCTCCATCACTCATTAGGACAACAACCCTTACATTCTCAGAATCCTTTAGGAGGTCAACACTTTTGTCAATTGCGCAACTAATACAAGTTTGGCCTGCATTAGCTTCGTAAGAATCTATTTCACTGAATAATATTGTAGTGTTGTTCATCGGTTCTTTAAAGCTCGTGACAGTAGAGCCATAAGCAACTAAACCGACGTTATGACCTTTACTTACTACATCGCTAACAAAATCCTTATCTAATTTCCTTGCTAATCTAACCCTAACATTTTCACAGTAATATGCTTCCTTCCTAATTTCACAGATGTTTTGGCAAGTGGGGGGAGTAGGCGAACCCCCTGGTGAGCAAGATTCGACTTCAACTTCTCCAACATATTCGCAACTTTCAATATTAGCACAACATTTTACTTTTTCCTTACAACACTTAGCTATGACGTTACAGCACTCATATTCTCTACTTTGGCATAAACTAATCTTTGGACAGCAGACATCTTGAGTTATCTTACACTTCTTAAATTTCTCTGCACAGCAAGCATCAGCGCTAACCCTACATATATTTAACTTTTCACAACAGTAATCAGTAACTGTAGTACAATTCCTAAATTCTTTACAACAATAATCGCTGTAGAGTGTACAGTTGTGCTGTTCAGTTCCTTCTACACAACAACAAGTATAGCTTGGTTCGCATGCAGGGGAACATTGTTGATCACAAGAGAAGTATCCAGGCACCTCACAACTAGACCCTTCTATACAAGCTGTTTCATACCTAACCCCTAGATCACATTCTCCATTTGTACAACTAGATTTCCACAAACTGTATTCAGTTCTAGTACCCAAATCAACTTCTCCAGCTAAACAAGCACTCACTTCACAACTACTCCTATTCCTCCAAACGCAATTTTGATAAACAACTCCCACATCACATTCATAATTACTTTCGTTACACGATTCCTTCGTCTGATAAACTCTAGAAGAAGAAACTAAGTAACTATGTTCTGGAGGACAGGCAGGGGTATCTAAATTTTCACAACTTCTATTATAATAACCGCAATTACTAGAATTGTATGTGTCGCCTACATCACACTCAGCTAGACTTTTATTACATTGAGCTTTCACCGCTTCGTAAATAACTCTTGTCGAGAAATTCCAGTAATTCCTAACTCCTCCACTTTGGAGATTGCAATTGACTGAACATGGGGAGGAAGCGCTTCTATTATAGAAACTGCAGTTTAGGTAGAGGTATTGATAGGTATTACACTCTCCACTACTTGAATTACAGGAACATGAAGCACATTTGAAAACATACTCGTATTTAGTACCAGCATGATAGCTATCGGAGGAGCATTCAACTGTTGAAGAACCGCAAGGTGTTCTAGTTATATCAATGCATCCAGGACCATTATAATCTGCATAGTGAGGATTATCCCCCACATATGAGGAGGAGAAAGTTTCAGTTACGGCTATGTGATCCTCGGAAGGATCTTGATAGTTTTTGCAGCTATCGAACTCGACTTCATAACCCTTAGATTGATACCGGGAACTACCTGAGAAAGCATCCAGGGCTAAACTTCCCCCATAATAACATCTACCATGAATCTCATAAGGTTTCTTATCTTTGTAGAATGCGAATGCAAACCCATCAGCTCCGCTCCCACCTCCGGCTTTATACTTGAACTTTGCATGAAAGCCTAAGCTTAGATTTCCCCTATATTTCATGAAGGCCATAGCCCCCTTCCAGCTAGAAGCCTTTGTTAAGTAAACAACTTCCTGAACGTTATCCCAATAAAATTCCGTAGATGGGCTATTCATATATCTGTATACCTCCCATCTCGAAGACGGGTCACTTGAGAAATCATCGTAGAACGAAATCGTTGCAGTGGCATTGCTCATAGGGGGTAGCGAAAGGTTTCCATAATGGAGGTAAATCTGTTTTGTAGATAAAGATGGAAGTTCATCTATATTAACCCAAATTTTTGTTTCAGAGGTATTACAACCAGATTCTATCCAGTAAGGATACAGTTTCTTCCAAAGAGAAGGATTTGCTTCAGATGTGTTGGTAAATCTTAGATCACCACAATCTGCTCTCATTTTACCTTGAGAAATTAACGAGAGCGTATCGAGTATTATCAAAACTGGAAAATTAATCAAATCATTTCCAGATCTTTCAGTAATATTTATCTCTCTCCTATAAGTTGAGGAAGGCGTTACTTCCTCCGGCCCAATTGAGTAACTAGGCTCGGGTGAAACGTATTTCGTTAGGATTACATCGTCAATTAGATGATTATTGTTAGAGCCACCAGTTGCGCCTCCAAAACCAAATCCATCATAATCGAAATTTGAGAAGAGCAAGTGGTTAGTGTAATTTATTATTCTTGAACCATCCAGGTAAACCTCGATGTGTCCTTTACCCCTATCGAAGAAAATCTCAACTTCATGCCATTCATTATCCTCTGTCGGGGCTTTAATATAAGTACTACTAACCTCACATTCATCAGGATTGCAAGAATTCCTTTCCACAACATCTCCAAATCTGTAATTTCCTGAGAAGATCTTTCCTCGGGAAGAACATGTTTCCTCATCCAAGCTACAAGTTCCAAGAAGAGCAGAATTTTCATAAACACAGTTTGTAACGTTTATGTCCACTTGGTACGGGTAGCTCGAATTACAACTTCCTTCAATCCAGACTGATCCATCTTCACAATTTTGAGTAGTGTAAGTAAATAGAGTGGAATTTATATTGGACCAATTAACATAAATATAATTAGTACCATTACTTATCCCTATTTGCCAATATGGGTGAGAAGGGCTACATCCAGCACTGATGTCATTGAAACCATAATTAAATTCAATCTTACCATTTCTATACAGTACTGCTTGAAACTTTACTTTCGTACAATTCGTTCTCTCATAGCCACATTTACCAACCCAAGTTATTACAACCCTATCCGGATTTGTCTTTACATCATAGTACGCTGAAGTAACTAAATTCCCCCAGAGAGGGGCTATAACTCTCTTTGTTGTAAGCTCAGTGGAGTCAGGACACCAAGCGCAACCGTAGCACCAAGGATCTTCTCCGGATTTAAGGGGGATTATGAGCCCGTTCGCATTAATCCATAACTTCGTGTAATTTTCACCGAAGAAAGTGAAGTTCCATGGAAGAGTTCTACTTACTCCCCACGAAGCCCAGTCAGTAAATAAACGATTACTATAGCTTTCCCACCTATGGGTTACATAATGAAAATTGTAAATGGGCCAGAGATTTGGATAGTTTGGGTCAGAACAGGTTGAGCCAGGGAAGAAGGTACAATTGTTCCAATCTTTCTCAACCTTTAAATTGTAAACCTTCTCAAAATACCTGTTCTTGTTAACACAGTATCCTTCTTCTCTTCCCTCTAACCATTCAGTACAGTTAATTGTTGAAGGATACTCATACTTACAATTCGACACATTCCCCTCAGCATCCGGAGGGCAATTCCCATGGGTAGAATCCTCATCCATACACTGACTCATACTATTCGACAAGTCCGTAACTAGGATTACATCAACTATTTTTTTAGATGTTTCCCAACCATCTGGAATTCCGTCTCCATCTGAATCTATTTCGAAGTCCGGATTATCTACGGAATTTTCTATCTTGTAGAACTCCAACGGAGGGGGAGACGCATTAATATCATTCCACCCTATGTTGAGGAGATCAATTATAGCCTTTGTCCCACTAATAGAACAGCTCCTCCCAATGATTAGTTTGCCCATAGCTTCCTTCTGAGCCTTTCCATACTCTCCAGCCCCTATCATACTCTCGTAAAGAAAATTGAAGAATCCCGAAGAGAAGAGGAAGACGACAGCTAAAGCTATTATGATTAGCAGAACTAGAGACATAGTGAGTTTCATAATTTTTTAGAAAAAAGTTCAAGATTTAACTCTTTCCATTCAAAATCTTTTTAATCCCTTTCCTCGTTTAAATTTTATGAGCTCTCTCGAGCTTTGGAAGTTAGTTGCCTTAACTGCAATTCAAACGCTTTCCTTGGGTCTCGGTTTTTACATAGCTAAGAGAAATAGAAAAGAACTGAAGAAAAGAGGCAAAACTATTGTTAGGGAATGTAGGGAGTTTCTACTAATCTTAATTTGCTCTTCAGTATTAACTTTATTGATAATTGACGATCCAGTCTTCGTTCTTCCCTTACCATTGCTGCTCCTCTACATTTACCTAAAAAAGAATTACAACTTTCTTCAAAAGCTTAGGGTTATTGGAGAACCCGCTATATTTGTAAGTATGCTTTCCCTCCCCCTATCAACCCAACTCTGCTTACTCTTCCTGTTCTACAATCTCCTCAATGGGAGCGAGACTTTCTTGGAGAGGAAGAAGTTATGGATTAATTTCTCAACATTTCTCCTCATTTCCCTGCTCCTCATCCCATTCTTATGCGGAGGTTGGTATAAACTTATTTTAATCCTTGGGATATTCTTAGCTTTGTGAAGATATTTGTGAAGACATTTGGTTGTACATTAAACCAACACGATAGCGAAGTGATTAAAGGGATTTTAGCTAGCAATGGCCACGAACTTACAGAAGATCTGGAGGATGCTGAGGTTGTAGTTGTAAATACTTGTGCGGTGAAGCAACCAACTGAGAACAAAGTGA
>CAYLRC010000056.1:0-4767 GCA_964386445.1 Candidatus Woesearchaeota archaeon | reverse complement strand
GTAGGACACCACCCTGCCACGGTGGCGACCCGGGTTCAAATCCCGGCCGGCGCATTCTTGTCCTGCTCATGCAGGTATCTCGCCCTCCCGAAAGAAATGGGAGGGACGAGCCCAAAGAATCTCGCAAATAAGTCGACTAGGAAGATGAAAGGGGACGCCAAAACGAATGGTAGTTTAATGCGCTTCACCTTTTTCTTCTCATACTTTTCCATTACTCTTTCGACGAATTCATTGAAATTTAAGCTCTCCTCCACCATCTCAATTACTTTCCTTTTACATTTTGAATTCGTCTCGACCTCTTTTAGGATTTCCTCAATGACCTTGTTCCTGGACACGAGATCTATCGAATACCTTCCATGATCAAGCATGAAGATGTGACCTCTTTTCACCATTTTGATGATTCTTTTGAATTCCCCCCTTGGCTCTTTCCAATCGTAAATCATCGGGACCCTGATTATAGTGTGGGGAAGGCTGGAGGAAATTAACACTTCTTCCGCCATTTTCTTCGTATCTCCATAGGCTGAACGGTAAGGTTTTTTAACGATTAAACTACTCAGCATGATTATCCTCTCAATTCCCTTGCATTCTCTGAGCAAATTTCTCAGGCCCTGGACATTTGTTTTGAGACATTTCTCATAATGCCTTTTGGACACAGCATTCACTTCTCCCACGGCTGCCAAATGTATGACAACTCTTATCCCCTCACATATACCTTTTAAACTCCCCTTATCCGTGAGATCTCCGACCCAATTTTCTGCGTTTTTCACTCTTTTTCCCCTCACGAGGCATCGCACCTCATGCTTTTTAGCTAAAAGTTTAACTAGTTCTTTCCCCACAAACCCTGTGCCACCCGTAACCAGGATTTTCATTAGTAGTACGATTTTACATCTACTCCTTCTTTAGTCCAGCTGGTTAGTATCGCGTTTGATAAGAGCTCAAAAAGCTTTCTCAATGCCCTTCTTGGGATTAATTCATTTTTGGCTTCATGTCCCTTTACGAAAAAGAAGTCATCAAAAACATTTTCTTGGTAAGGGCATAACCTCTTCACCTTCTTAATTCCGTATTTAGTTGGATTACTGTACACAGGCGAGAACATCACTAGCTGAAAATGCGCAACCGAGGTGAGGTATATGAACTTCCTGTTCCTAAGCACGAAGAAAAAGGTTTTCAGAAGGTCTATCAATTTCTCCGTTGGGAAACTAGTTATTAAGTAAATACTAACTACAATGCCCGCTTTGTGTACCGTCCTAAGCGTCTCTTCTGCGATTTTGACTGTGGTTCCTTTGTTCATGTCTCGCATGACCTTGTCACTTCCTGTTTCCACACCAAATTGGAGACTTATACAATTCGATTTTTTTAGCAACTTAGCCAATTTTTCATCAATCCCGAGTGGTTTTGCTGTTGCACACCACCTTACTTTGAGGTCTCTCTTAATCAGCTCTTCCGCCAACTCTCTTAGGAATCCCTTGTCAAAATTAATGGAAGAATCTGAAAAGAAAAAGTAATTTGCTCCGTACCTCCTTTGTAAATACTCCATCTCATCGACAACTCTTTTTGGGCTTTTGTGCCTGAATTTTGGGCTCACGAAGGGATGGCTACAAAAAGCACATCGGTAGAGACACCCTCTACTGCCCTCTATAAAGAAAATGGGCTCTCCCCCATTATAAAGCACCAAATCCAGGTCATCATAATTTGGGAAGGGGACTTTGTTCAGATCTTTGACGAATTTCCTTGGGTTTTCAATTATCCTTCCTTTCTTCCTAAACAATAAGCCGGGCACTTTTTCATAGTTACCATATTTCAAAGCTCTCACGAATGCTGGCAACATATTTTCGCCTTCATTCTTGCTCACAAAATCCACGAAGTCAAACATCTCCATTATCTTGTTACCAGAAAACAGCATATCTGCTCCTCCCAAGATGACCTTACAGTTTGGGCGTCTTTCCTTGATCAGTTTTGCCAACATGAGAGAAAAGGATAATTGAAAAGCGAGGACCGAAAAACCAACTACATCAGGAGAAGTGGCAAGTATTTCATCACACATTTCCCCGAATAGGCTTTCTAAGTCATCCTTAATTTTTTTGTAAACCTTCTTGAAGACTCCATATTCTTCTTCTTTCTTATCGAGCACCATTAACATAATGATGCTGTTGAGCACGTATTCCTTGCCAAATTTTCTCAGCTTACCTAAACTTATCTTTCTTTTATTGAACAACTCCATAATTTCCTTACAATATTTGATGTTGAGATCGAGCAATTTGACATTTATAGCCTCTTTTTTTAAGACTGCTGTTAATATTCCCAAAGCTAATGGTGGAGTTTTGGTCGAGAAAATTGGAGTGTTAACTAAGGTTACTTTCATGAGAACAAATCACGTCATAAAGCTTATATATTTTAACCTTTCTTGATAGCTTGATGTTTGACTCTCCGCTGGATAGGCTGTTCCAATTTTTTGAGGTTATTAGTAAGAAGATAAACGGTTTGTTTGGGAAAAGCAAGGCACAGAGCGTTCCGAAACTAGTTTTCGAGTTTCAGAAGTCATAAACCCTGTATTTTCCTCTAGGGCTTTTTTTAACATCACTGACTATTTCTATACTGATTCTTTTTTTAAAGAGCGATTTCAAAACTTTCCTCAACTTTTTCTCTTTAAAACCCTCTCCGGGAACCACTTTAAAATTCAACTTCCCTTCTTTTTTCTCCACGTAAAACATTTTGACAGAGTCTTGCTTGAAGAGTACTTCCAACAACTCTCTTGGGGATACACGTCCAAGGAAGTATTCCCTTCTTCCCTCTATTTTTTTAATCATTGGAAACTTTCTACCACAAGCGCACTTTTCGTTTGAGGGTACTGCGATATCTCCCTGGTCATATCTTATCAACGGAAAAAAATAGTTAACCAACCCCGTGATCACTACAGAACCCCTTTCTTCCTCAACGGGCTCTCCATCTTTCAGGAATTCCATGATGACGGCATCAGCATCTATGTGATATCCCATCCTTTCCTTGCACTCCCAAGCCATTCTTATGAACTCTGTTGAGCCATATTGGTCATAAACAGGCGCTTTAAAGACATCCTCGATTGTCCTTCTCATTTTTTCAGTTAAGATCTCAGCATGCGTTATGATTAGTTTTGGATTTATTTCAACACCTAGTTCCTCCGCTTTTTTTGCGAGATAGTACATGGATGTAGCATAGTAGTAAATGGCCTTTGGTTTCGCTTCCTCCAAAATCTTTAGCTGTTGTTCTAGAGACAGGTTACACGGAATATATCTTTTCCTCATGAGCCCAAACTTCTCGTAGAGTTTAGGTTTGAATGGCTCATACCAATAGTAGGCAAG
Source organism: Candidatus Woesearchaeota archaeon (assembly GCA_964386445.1). Taxonomy (GTDB): domain Archaea; phylum Nanobdellota; class Nanobdellia; order JAPDLS01; family Haiyanarchaeaceae; genus Haiyanarchaeum. The sequence continues at coordinate 1,429 of CAYLRC010000056.1, read as the reverse complement.
CTCCCACCACGGCCTATATCCTACCGCGAAGTGGTCCCTTGCGTAAACAGCCTCCATGTAGTCAATCGCCCTGGAATCAAAAGGCACCTTCAGAGGCGTCCCGCTCGAGCCTGAACTGGTTCTTTGATAAATCTCTTTTGTATTCCCAAAAGCCCTTGACATGAAGTCTTTGTAGTACTTGAGTACGGTTTCCTTGCTGATCACAGGCAATTTCTTTAAGTCCTCTTTCCTTCGCACATCACTCGGCCTCAATTTAAGCTTGCTGAATACTCTCCTGTAGAACGGGACAGTTCTGTACGCGTGTTCTACAATCGCTCTGAGCCCTTTGTTCTGCAGCTTTTCTAACTTTCTTTTTGAGTACCATTGTTGTCTGAGAACTCTTGACAAATAGTACAACTTCCTCATGAGCATTTAGGAGAACATATCACAATAATATTTTAAATAATCAACTCTTATTTTTTTCATGCGAAGACTCCTCCTTCTCTCCACAGTTTTTGTAGAATTACTTCTTTTAGTCAACTTCATGAACAGACTTGGCTGGCTCCCAAAGGTCCAGGAGCGACCCTCTTTTTTTGACGAATTAATGAATGAAAGCTTGGTAGAGACCATAAGCGGGTGCATTAATGGTGTTCTTTACATAAGGAACGAGGTGAACGTTTCTCTTGAAGACGATCGAGTGTTTGTGAGTTCTGACTCATTAGCTGAAGACTCTGCCGCTAGAGTTTATGCCCTTTCTCTCTTCATAGAGCCAAATATTAGGTGTAGTAGTTCGCTCGGTTTGTGTCCTGGAGAATTTGAAAGCACTTCCGATATCGTTAGAACTCTCTTACAAATAGAGATGAATACAACTATGGAGGAAATCAAGACAATCTCTAGAAAAGAGTTCTTCATCTGGATCAACAACCAAACTCTAAGGTTGGGATCACTAGAGACGTCTTTGAATCCGGGGTTAGACGAACTTCTTGCCATGTGGAAGCGATCGGAGGACTTTAGAAATCTAAGGAAGTTGAGACTCTCGACCAATTTTACACTTTTGTACGAGAACTTGACACCATCTTGCGTGGAGATTGGCGTTCCTGTGTGTTCACAGTTCAAGGTTAGGGTGGAGCTACCAAGGGATATTCAGAAGGTGACGCTCTTTTCCTTCTTTGAGAACAGAACAACAACGTTTCCATTAGAGGGTTATGTAGTTGAGGGGAGGATATTTGAAAGCGAAATACCTGCGAATCAATACTTTCTGAAGTATGGTGCGAGACGTTTTTGGCTTGAGTTGTGCATGTGAGGTTCATGAAAATAAGTGCTTTTTTGAAAAGCATGACTTCTGCTCTTATCCTTAAGAAGGGCTTCCCCTTCTCGGTCTGGCATGCTCCCACTTTTAGGTGTAACTTGAGATGTAAGTATTGCGAACTTTGGAAGAGGGAAGCAAAGG
>CAYLRC010000055.1:0-4800 GCA_964386445.1 Candidatus Woesearchaeota archaeon | reverse complement strand
GTGTTCATTATTTTTGCGATTGCCCTCCTCGGCTTAAAGTTACCGTCCTATACAGTTTTCCTCCTCTTATTTCTAATCGTGTTTTTTGAGTATTCCTTTATTAAATTCGTAAAATCTAGGAGACCAATGGTGTATATATGACAAAACTTAAGAGAAGAAAGAATAGAGAAGAGGAAGAGAGAAGAGAAAAGGAAAAGAAACGAGGGGCTAGCTCCTTAGATAGATTTTACTTCATATTTTACAGGATATTACCTAAGAAGTATAAGGAAAGAATAAGAACTCTGTTAATTTATTCGAACATTAAAATAAAGGATTGGAAATGGTTAGGTTTTTTTACTTCCTACAGTATGTTCTGCTCCCTTATAGGTTTTGCCTTCACTTTTCTCGTCTTGAAGTTTCCGATATTATTCTGCATCATCTCTGCGATCCTAATCCTCTTAACCTTCCATCTAATTCCATATTACCTTCTAGTCGTCTCTGCGGATAGGAGAGCCAGGTATATAGAAGAGGTTTTACCAGATGTCCTACAAACAACTTCTGCAAATCTAAGAGCGGGGATGCCACTCTCCGTAGCTTTCTGGCAATCAGCTAATCCAGAATTAGGACCAATGGCAGAGGAAATAAATAGGGTATCCGCGGAGATCTTCGCTGGAAAAAGCTTTGTTCAAGCGATTGAGGATATGTCGAAGAGAGTAAAGTCAAATGTTCTTAGGAGGGTGTCTACATTAATAAGTGAGGGAGTTAAAGCTGGAGGGAATATGGCTGATCTTTTGGATGGGATAGCGGAGAATCTTAGGAGTATGAAGAATATAAAGGATGAGATATCTGCTAAAGTTAAAGGTTATTATGCTTCTATCCTTTTCGGCGTGTCGATAGGGACACCTTTACTTTTAGCTTTAGCATTGAACCTGGTTGCAAACATTCAATTAATGACCCAACAATTAAGTAGTATGTTCGAGGAAGTTCCACCAACAACTTCAATGATGCAAATACCATTAGCTAGTATGGTGTTAGGGTTTCTGAAGGGAGGCGAGACAACAATAGATCTCTCCCTTTTGGAGCTATATGCTTACATAGTCATCGCTACTTCCTCAATCTTTGGAGGCGTTTTAGTAAGTGTAGTCATCCATGGAAAGGAGATAAAATCAATAAAATACATACCCTTGCTTTTAGGAGTGAGCATAGCCTTATTCCTTATTTTTAGGATGCTTTTGAGGACATTAGCTTTTCTCTAGGTTATCAGGTTTGGTTGAATCTCTTTTAAAGTGGAAGAGTACTTCAAATATCAACCCTATTAGTAAAGGAACTCGAAAGTTAAAGTATTCTCTAGAGGGAAACTTTTTTAAATAGTTTCCTTATGTATAATACTATGATAAACAAAGAAAAAATAGCTACCATAATAAAAGATTTTCATGAGAGAAGTGTTCCCTGGCTTGTAGAGAGGGATCTACGAATACCGACAGAGATCCCTATAAAAAGGGTTATTTCGATAGTTGGGCCAAGAAGAGCGGGAAAGACTTATTCTATGTTCCAACTAATAAAAAATCTACTAGTGAAATATGAGATAACCCAAATACTCTACTTAAATTTTGAGTTGACTATGTTGAGAAGTTTAACTTTAAGAGATTTAGACTTAATTTTGGAGACTTTCTATGAAATCTATCCAGAGAACAAAAATAGGAAGGTATGGTTCTTTTTGGATGAAGTTCAAAACATCGAAGGATGGGAAAGTTGGATTAGGACATTAATCGAGAAGGGCATAAATGTTTTCATTTCAGGATCGAGTTCAAGACTCTTAAGCAAAGAAATTGCAACCCAACTTAGGGGAAGGACGCTTACCTATACAATCCTACCCTTCTCTTTTACTGAGTTTTTAAGAGCCAGAAAAATAGAAGTTAAGAGATATATGTCTTCAAAAGAAAGAGCGATAATAATGAGAGAGTTAAGAAATTATTTGAATTTAGGTGGGTATCCCGAAGTGGTTCTTTATCCAAGGGAAAGAGAGAGGATAATCTCAGAGATTGTGGAAACAACTATTTATAGAGATGTTATTGAGAGATACAAATTTAAAAATTTAAAAGTTCTTAGAATGTTGATCAGTTCTTTAATAAGCTCCGTGACGAGAAATTTCTCCGTTCATAAGTTCTACAATTTTTTAAAATCTCAAGGTATTAGAGTAACCAAGACAACTCTATACAATTACCTGGAAGCATTGAAGGATGTTTTTTTTGTTTTTACTTTACACAGATTCTCCTATTCTTTAAAGAAGATGGAACAAACCTTACCAAAAATTTATTTGGTTGACAACGGTATTTTATACGTTAACGGAGTTGATGATAAAGGAAAATTGATGGAAAATTTAGTTTTGGTGGAACTTAAAAGAAGAGGCAAAGACGTTTACTATTGGTCTAACAATTACGAGATTGATTTTGTCGTTAGGGAAAGAAAGGCGATCAAACAACTGATCCAAGTTTGTTATGATATAACTGAGTATGAAACAAAAGAAAGAGAAATTAAAGCTCTATTAAAAGCCTCAAGAGAATTGGGATGCAAAAACCTATTAATTATTACTTGGGATTACGAGGATGAGGAAAAGATTGGTAATAGGAGGATAAAGCTCATCCCTTTATGGAAGTGGTTGCTCCAAGGTTAACTCCAGTTAATTAGTAGAGTAGCCTCAGACGAATTAAGAGATCAAAAGGGAAAATTTCTACAAATGTTGCTGAAGAATTTAAAGATAATTGTACGATACCAAATTCAAAACTTAAAACTCAATAATTTACTTTACTCATCAAAACATTTATAAGAAAATGAATTTTAAGAATTGGTAGAGTGGTGAAAATGAGGAGAAAAGGACAAGCAGCCTTGGAATATTTGATGAACTACTGGTGGGCACTTCTGATAATCATTATAATAGGAGTATTGGTTTGGAGGTTCTTGGCTGGAGGAATTTCCACGACACCAACTTGGCTCCCATTCCAAATGACTAAGGTGCCAGTAACTGCACTCTCAATATTTGACAACGGCACTGCTTATGTAGCTCTTGAGAATAGAGAAGGGACTACAATTAATCTTACGTACTTCGAGATAAGCTTACCTGGAGGATGCGTGATAAATAGCACAACAGCACTGCCTAAGGAAATACCTAGTCGCAACTCCTATACTTTCACACTAACTAATTCTACATCATGTAGCTTAACTGCTGGAAGTAGTGTTACAGCAAATTTCACAATGAAGTACATTGTCAGTGGTGTACCATCAGTACCAACTGATCAAAAGACCGTACAGATTCAACGCAGTATATAAAGCTACTTAATCCTTTTCTGTTATTTTTTCAATTCTTGAATTATCTCCCCTATCACTCCCATAGCTTTATTAACAAAGAGGGAGTCCAATTCGTACTTTTCCTTTAAGATCTCACTTATCTTTAAGACGTCTTCGGCATTAAGAACTCTTGCAGCTGTAGTTCCGACGAACCTTTTGATTTTTTCCCTTCTTTCTAGAAAATCTTCGAAGTTCTCGAAGAGCCTGGAGGAAAAGAGTGAAAAAGTCTTTGGGAATTTCTTCTGAAAGGAGATTAAGCTCTCGCTAAGCTTGAGCCATTGATCATCAAGTATGTCTTTAAGTTCCAACAGGATTTTCTTTTCATAAGTGTCAGAGAAGTAAATTGTAGCTACTCCAATAAATGTACTAAAGTTCGGAATTATTTGACTCAGCAATTTGATTTTTGAAAGTGATTCATAAAGCTTTAAGAGCTCTCCAATTATTTCCCTCTTCGACTTAGCTTCTTCCCCAATACTCTCAACTTTAGTTTTGGAACTCCTTAAGATTAAGTAAAATATCTTTTCGAACTCTTCTGGTACAGCTAAAATGTCCTTAACCATCTTACCTTACGCTTCTCCTACCTGCAGTAGGTACCTTTCTCTTTGCTACGCAGTTTAAGAATTGGTTTACTAAATTCATAGCTTCTCTTACAGTGTATTCCCCCAATAACTTCCTATCCCCATTTTCAAGTACGCCGAAGTGCAAGATCCTATCACTTTCCTCATCATAAACCACTTCATCCTTTACGACTTTTGGCATTCCTCGGATCTTTTCCTCAATGACTTTCCTTAGAAACTCGGATTTTGTTATCCCTAACTTTTTACAAATCCTCTCCAACTCTCTTAGGATTTCCCCCTCGAGTTTTACACTTACTATTTTTTTCATATTTTAATACAGAAAGTTTACATTTAATAATTTTTTCAAATTTCGTCCTTTTTGTTTTTAAATCTTAAAAAAGTATTAGCGAATTACGAAAATAATACATTTTTGAAAAATTAATTCCTTATTAAAGAAAGGCGAGGGAGGGATTTAGAAAAAATTCGAAATCAAGATGCGGGGGCTGGGATTCGAACCCAGGAAGGCACTAAGCCACAGGAGCCTCAGTCCTGCCCCTTCGACCTGGCTTGGGTACCCCCGCACCGAGCATGCTCGAGCACCTTAGGCTGCTTTCTTCCTCTCCTGCTTTCTCTTCCTCTTCCTTTCCCTTATCTTTTTTTTCCTAGTTTTCCATCTACACCTCTTATATTTCTTCCAATGTCTGGATGATCTCTTCATACTTAATTTAGAGAAAGAAGGGTTTTTAAATGTTAATGAAAAACTTCTCAACAGAGAGGCTCTACAGTTAGATTTTTAAACGTTCGCTTTTTGAGTTTTTTTGTGAGGATATTATTTTCATGCTGTGGTATTGGATTGGGCCATGCCAGCAGGAGCTTAGCAATAGCAAGTAAACTAGAAAAAGAAGGTTTCGACATTTAT
>CAYLRC010000054.1:0-4825 GCA_964386445.1 Candidatus Woesearchaeota archaeon | reverse complement strand
TATCAAGAGTTCTCTAGAATCTATTCTTCCCAACAAGTTCATAAATAAGAGGAAAAGAGAGATCGTCGTGATAACGAAAATAAAGCCTCCCCAGATATGCACGAGGATTCCTGTAGAGAATCCTGCCAGGATCGAGTAAAGGACTGTCTTCTTCATAGAATTCTCCTGCTTCCAAGCTTTTATGAAGAAGAGGAAAGAGAGGAAGATTGGAGCTAAAGAAAGTGGTTCTTTCTCTAAAAATCCGGAGATCGTCCTAAAGAGAATTGCGTTTGAAAAAGCGAGCAAGACAGTTGCAAATAATGAAAGTTTCCAATCTTTGAATAACTCGTAGAGGAGGAAGAAAAATGCTACAAGTCCCAAAGTCAGGCAAAGGGGAGTGTACATGTAATAAGCTAGCATTCTATCAATCCCTGGACTCATTGCATCTAGAGTTTTGTATAGGAAGGCTGCGAAGTAGCTCGGTAATAACATTTCTTTGGTCGTATCGAATCCATTTGGATAGTACCTCAAAGTATCGTTAGCTGGCAAATACCCTAGATCCACAATATAATTCGTGTATCTTAGGAAGATATACGGGTCGTCCATACTAACGAGATATCCGTGCAGGTTAGGTATATCTAAAGTCCTCGAGTAAAATGCTAAGGCTAAGACTGTAATGACTAGGAGAGGGGCCACTATCTTCTCATACTTCTTAATTCCTCTTAAGAACTCTAATATATCCTCGCTCCTTAGTGTTATCTCCTTTTCCTCTTCCACTCCTTAAAATCACCCCATTACTAAGCTAGGCAAAGTAACTTCTACTATCGCAGCAACTATTAATAAAATTATTGAAATCAGTATCAGATCTATCGTATTTGCTAAGAAATCCCAGAACTCCTTGCTTTTGATTCCATGCTTCGTAAGAGCAATTGATATTAAAGAACCTGCTATTGCAATTAAAAAGTAAGCCAGAATTTCCAAAATCCCATGGACCATATAAGCACCGAAGGCTATTGGGATTACTCTAAAGTAAGTGAACATATTCACCGCTCCAACCTCCCTAGCAACTCTAGCTATCTCACTCCTCACAAAATTTGAGATACCACAAGCTAAGATGCTTGAGTTCCAAACGAGGATGAACATAGCCCCTATTCCATAAACCAAGGAGAAGAATAAGGTGAATAAAGCAACTTTTAAATTGTTGGAGAGGATGAGCAATAAAGCATCCTGGGCAGAAATCACTGATCCAGTAGTTGGAGCTAAGCTCCTTATCTCTTGGATCTTAGCCATTTGAAGGAAGAAAAGCCTTTGATAATCGGCTTGGGGTAAGAAAATCCCTAGTAATAGGTAACTAGTCAATAAGCCTAGGAAAAAGAAGAAGAAAACCCCAACAATATTTTTAAATTCTCTGATCAAAGGATATTTTACCTTTTTAAGCAACCTCTCTTTCAACTTCTCATATTTCTTAGGATCTTCTATCCTTAAAATTTGAAGGAGTTCCTTCTTCTCTATCTCTAAAATGCTCTTCCTTTCCTCATAAGCCAATAACCTATTCAAAGAAGGGAGGCATGCAATTGTAACCAGGAATATAGCTGTTAGGGAAGTTTCTAAGGGTAAGATTAGTGCGAAGAGGATTGAAAGTAAACTATAGGAAAATGCTAAGAAAAACGCTAAGTGGGGTTTGCTTTCAATCTTCCTTACTCTGAAGATCGATTCGAATATCATCTTAATCTTATCTTCCTACGCTTCTCCCCTAGAATTTCAATTAATCCATATTTTTCTAATTTTCTTAAGTAATTCCTAAAACTCCTCTCCCCTACAGAGCCTCCCCTTTCGACGAACATATCGTACAAATCCTTAGCCCAAACTTCCTTCTTCTCCTTAATTATCCTATAAACTAACTCCTCCTGCTCGTTCAGTTTTGGCTCCTTTCTAATACTTAACTTCTCCAAAGCTTTCTCCACGTGCTCTTCTTTGATTTGATTGCATAATTCGAACTCTGCTATCCTAGCTGAGTTTAATATAAGGGAAAGACCAACCCTTATGTCCATAGCTTTATAAGCTTCTAAGACGATTCTCTCGAATGCCTTTTTACTCATTACCCTAGGGGAAAGAGCTAGTCTAACCCTCTCCTTCAAGATGTTAAATACTTCTTCATATTTATAATCCTTGAACTCTAAATTTTGGAGCATTAATCTCGAAAGCACCCTCTCATCTAAACTCAGGATAAATTCTTTGTAGTTTGTTATGAGGATTATGCAGGAGTTCTTCATTAAATTTTGAGCAATTGGGTAGAGGAAATCTTGCTTTTCGCTTTTATCTATCTCATCAAAAACTAATATAGATTTCCTGTCTAATAAGTAATTTAAAATAACCTCTTGAACGTCATCACTCCTTACCCCTTTTGATGGGAAGATCCTCCCAATTTGTCTGGCAATTTCTAAGAAAATGCTATGTTGCTTAGGATTTTCCCAACAGTTTACGTAGATCGCTGCTACATCGCTCTTTTCCTTAATTTCCTTAAGGATATACTTGACGCATGCTGTTTTCCCAACTCCAGTCCTCCCATAGATGAAGAGGTTCGCTGCTCTCCTCCCGTCGAATAAGGGCTTTATAGACTCCTTTATCTCCCTCAACTCTCTTTCCCTATGCAGGATCTTCGAAGGTATCCAATTCGGATCTAAGATTTCCTCATTCCTAATAATCTGTCTAAATTCTACCATAATTTTAGGAAGTGAGCCAGAAAATTTAAATTATTCCTAAAATCCTAGGAAATGCTTTAGTACCCTCAAGTCTTCTTTCTTGAGCTCCCCAATTAGCCACATAAAGAGGGAGTAGCTTGAAGCTCCAAGTGTAAGAGAAATCAAAATCCGAAGGATTGGTCTGCTGACTGGGGAGACAACGAAGTATAAAAGAATCATCATGAGGAAAGTCGAAAGGAGGATATTAGCTAATTTCTTGGTGACCATCAAATGGAACTTCTGCCTGAGTTTCAAGGCATAGGCCAGGTAAAATATGGAGATTAGAGAGCTAAAAAGGGAAGCAAGCGCAGCACCCTCTGAATATAGATTGGGGACTAGAGCGAATAGGAAAATCAAATTTGCTGCAGCCCTCACCAAGTTGAAATTCCTGCTTAAATCTGACCTCCCTATTCCTAAAGCGATAGAATGGAATAAATAACCCAAACTTCCGAAAAAACAATAGGAGATCGCTAAAATCCCTAAGGTATCCACGCCCTCTAGATATTTGCTACCAAAGAAAATTAATATCTCCCTCCTTAAGAAAAGAACTCCGATCATGGCTGGAATTTGATAGAGGAGTATGTACTTTCCATATCTCTCAACTATCTTAAGATAGTCTCTCTTCTTGTGGTGAGCTTTCGAAATCGTTGGAACTAGGAAAGAAGTTATTACTTGGGGTAGAGTTGCTAAAGCCATGCAAATTTGGAGGGAAGCAGAAAAGAGGCCTGCCTCCTTAGCCCCAAAGTAACCTACTACAGCATTAGAAGCATAAGCGGAGAAGAAAGAAGCCAAGGCGGCTATTAGCATACTACTTCCGTACTTCAAAATTTGCTTTGAGATTTTATCTCTAGCCTTTCCCTTTGGTAAGAGTTTAGTGATCCAAAATCCGGAGACGAGAAGTGAAGGTAGCGATATAATAGCATAGCCCATTGCAGCCCCCAGAAGCGAGAAAGAAAGGGTTAGAGCTAGAGGAATAAATTTTGAGGAAGATCTTAGGAATTCCCAGAGGGCAACTTTCCCAAACCTCCTGAAGCCTTGGAGGATAGAGTAAAAGTGGAAAGCCAGACAATCGATAGGTATCTCTACCGCCATAATTTTCAGTACTAAAGCCAATTCCTCTATCCTGTAAAAATCGGCGATAAAGTCGCTTCCAAGAAATAACAAACAGCTTAGGAGGAGTGAGAAGACTAATTTTACTTTAGTTGTCCAAAGAATTGCTAACCTGAGCTTACCTCCCTTAAGCCTAGGGATAAAGTAAACCAATGCTGCATTTAATCCAAGGGTCGAGATGTTGTAAAGGAGTAATACGATAGCGCTAGCTATCGAAAGAATGCCCCAGTTATGAGGACCAAGTATCCTAGCTATTACTAAGCTCGTAAAGAACATAAAGAAAAATGAGAGGAATCTAGAAAAGAGGAGCCATCTAAGCGCTTTAAAGTACCCAAATTCTTCCTCAACCCAATCTTTTCTAGGCATCTCAAACTTTTAAGAGAAAAACTTGGGTTAATTAAAAGTTTTGGAAGTTGGAAAGCTTCTCTCGAAAACTTAAAAATCACCCCTCAACTTGTTATTCTTATGGATAGGGTGGGGGTCGCAGAACTCCCTCTGCATTATGGGAGGGCTCCGAAATGGCTTTTCCAGAGGATGGTTAAACTAGGTAAGAGTATCACTACTCTGATAGTGAATGAGTATGGGAGGGATAAGTTCTTAGAGAGATTAGCTGATCCATTTTGGTTGAATGCATTTGGCTGCGCACTGGGTTATGATTGGCACTCCTCCGGGCTTACAACAGTAGTGTTAGGAGCTCTAAAGGAAGCACTAGCTCAAGCAGATCTAGGGATCGTAGTCTGTGGGGGGAAGGGAAAGACTTCTAGAAAGACCCCTGAAGAGATAGAGAGGGCTAGTGAAATCTTGAATTTTCGTTCCGAAGAAATTGAAAGGCTGAAATATTGCAGTAAAATTGCTGCTAAGATTGATAATGCAGTAGTTCAAGATGGCTACACGCTATACCACCACGCTTTTATCGTAAGTGAGGATGGTGAATGGGTTGTCGTCCAACAAGGGATGAATCAACTAAATAGATTTGCTAGGAGGTACCACTGGTT
>CAYLRC010000053.1:0-4918 GCA_964386445.1 Candidatus Woesearchaeota archaeon | reverse complement strand
AGTCAATGGAGGAGAAAGGCTTAGGATTAATGCTTCACCAGGAAGATGTAAATTCCTTAATAGTGCTCCTTGATAGAGTGTTGGAAGATAGGAAGATGAATGAAGCAGTCAGGAAATACAAGAAGATAGCTGAAAGATTTGATGGCGTGGAAGGAACAGTTGAGTGTATAAAGAATTTCTAAACTTATATAAACTACAGAACTATTCTGATTTAATATGCAGGAACTCTTGCCCCAAATTCCGAAGGTAGAAGATATAACTAAGGTAGATGTAAGATATCAATTAATTCCTCCTTTTGCTAGTGCTCACATATTTTGGGACCCGAAGAGTAAGCAATTGGTTTATCATGTGATTGAACCAGAACTCAATGAAAAGGAAAAACAAGTTCTACGCTTGATAACTGAAACGTTGGTTGAAGTCTTAGAAGTGGAGATTTCCACCCTAAAAAAAGAGGAAGTAGAAGATATTATAACGGAAGCGACGAAGAGGATTTTAAAGGAGTACAATATAAAAGTTGATAAAGACACTCTAAGTAAGATAATGTATTACATTTTTAGGAATTCTGTGGGCTTTAATGAGATAGAACCTTTGATGAGAGACCCATATATTGAGGACATAAGTTGTGATGGTGTAGGAATTCCTATCTTTGTGGTTCATAAAAAGTTTGGCAGTTTAAGGACGAATATTGTATTTAGTGATCTTAGGAGGTTGCAAGATTTTGTCATAAAGTTAGCACAGAGGACAGGCAGATACATTAGTTATGCAGAACCCTTATTGGATGGTACTTTACCAGATGGTTCGAGAGTTCAAGCTACATTTTCAAAAGATGTAACCACGCGGGGGCCGACGTTCACAATTAGAAAATTCCCTGAGAAACCCTTATCTATAGTTTCCTTAATGAAGAATGGGACTGTAAACTCCGAGATCTTAGCTTATCTATGGTTAGCTATCCAAAACAGGTGCAACATTTTAATAACAGGTGGGACTGGTTCAGGAAAAACAACTTTGCTTAATGCTATTTGTGTGTTTATTCCAAGAGCAGCCAAAGTCGTTAGCGTAGAAGATACGAGGGAGCTGACCTTGCCTCATGAAAATTGGACACCTGCAGTAACTAGGAGTGGTTTTGGCCCACCGGATGTAACAGGGAAGAGATATGGGGAAGTAGACCTCTTTGACTTGTTGAAAGAGAGCTTTAGGCAGAGGCCAGATTATGTAATTGTTGGCGAAGTTCGTGGAGCTGAAGCATTCGTCCTTTTTCAAGGGGCTGCCTCTGGCCACCCATCTTTAGGTACAATTCACGCTGGAAGTGTAGAGGAAGTTGTTAAGAGGCTTCAAGGTCCACCAATAAACCTTCCAAGTACCTTCATAAAACTACTAGATATAGTTGTCGTGATGACATTTGCAAAAACATTGGGGGAAAATGTACGCAGGGTTAAAGAAGTCTCTGAAATAACTTTCGTAGATCCAAGGACTGGAGAAGTCACGGAAAAAAAGGTTTTTATCTGGGATCCAGCAACTGACTCATTTAAGGCTGCTCCAGAATCGGAAGTCTTGAGGAAAATAAGCGAAAACACAGGTATTCCTATGGAAAAATTAAAGGAGGAAATCGAGAAAAGGAAAAAAATATTAGAGTGGCTTGTTAATAGAAATGTAGAAGATTATTCGGAAGTTGCGAAATACATTGAAATGTATGAAAAGTCTCCAGATGAATTATTGAAACTCGTTGGTGGATGAGATGGAAAAAAATCTGGAATTGATTTCGGAGAATTCTAGAATCATAATGCAGGACATAGAGGTCCTGAAAACTCTAATTCGAGAGGAGGCTGCAATTCATAGGGATCTAAGAAAAACTTATCAAGAGTATATAAGTGGGGAAATAAGTAAGAAGATGTATGAAGAATTAGTTAATGCTTATACCCAAGAAATTTCACAGCTTAGAAGTAGAGCGGCAAATATCCTTTACAGAATAATCGAAGCCTCTAGGAAGATATACGAGTCTGCTTATTCTGAAATTAAGAAAATAAGTGAGAGTCTTGAGTAAGGTTCAAAAAGTCGAACTTCAACTGGAGGAGCTTAAGATAAATGAAGATAAACTCAACAATATAGCTAGAAGGGCAAAGAATATAAAGTTCTTAGTTGAGGAAGCAAAACTCTACTATGAGAAATCGAGAATTATCTTCAAAATACCTAGTGAAATAAGAGAAAAGCTAGAGAAAGGGGAAATAACTGAAAGAGAATATGAACTCCTCAAGAAGACTTACGAATCTATTAGAGAATATGATAAAATTTTGAAAGAGTATTTACCGAAGTACTTGCAATGTCTAGTTTCAATAATAAATGATTCTCTTGGCATTTATTCTGAATTAACCCAAAAAAGCTTGATTACAGAGAGAGCAAGTTTACTAATTCAAAAGACATTCTTGAGACTTAAAGGAGTGAGGGAAAAAAGAACACCCGAGGTGCCGATGGAAGAACTACCAATAATAAAAGTGAAGAAGTTCAGCATGCCAAAAATAAAGAAAGAGATTGAAATCAAGACGAAGAGGGAAAAAAGGACACTTGAGAGAATATTTACCCTTACCCCATACTACATGTTAGCAAACAGTCTATTTGGTGAGATATATGATAGATATAGGGATAAATTTGCTAGCTTAGAAAATGCTTTGAGGAAGGCTGGAATTAGGATCTTAAGTAGGACGTATATTTCCACGATGCTTTTTACTACATGGTTCGCATTCTGCTGCTCAATCCTCCTGTATCTCTTCCTAATAGTGAGGTTTAGAACTCCCTTAGTACTTCTGGTTTACTTGCTCCCTCTAATTTTCTTTTCCATCTTTTACTTTTACCCCTACTACAAAGCTAAAGAAAGGAGAAGGAATATAGACACGAACCTACCCTTTGCGATAAATCATATGGGAGCAATAGCTGCCAGCGGCCTTTCCCCATATCATCTATTCAGAATTATAGCAGAGTCAGGAGAGTATGGTGAGATAAGGAAGGAGATGGGGAGGGTAGTTGGGATGAGCGATGATCTAGGTTTGGATGTAGTCACCTCTTTGAAGAATGTGTCAAGCGCTACCCCTAGCGAGAATCTCTCTAAATTTTTCCTAGGAGTAAGTTCGACCATAGAGACAGGAGGAGATCTGAGGAAGTTTCTGGAAATAGAATCCCAGAAAGCACTTTTCGAATATGAGTTAAGGAGGAGGAAGTACCATGAATTACTTTCCACTTATGCTGACATTTATGCAGCTGTAGCAGTAGCTGCACCTCTCTTTTTGGTAGCTGCATTAACTCTCATGAACGCATTGGGAGGCACTATAATGGGATTTTCTATTCAAAGCTTGCTTTGGCTAGGAACTTACATTATCTTACCTTTCATTAACATAGTTTTCATCCTTTTCATAGAGATTACTCAACCACAAATATAAAAAAAGTGAGAGATTAAGAATCATTAGATGGAAAAGGTAGAATTACTATTAATCTCAATGAGCATTTTTGCAGCAGCTACAGGAGTATTATTCTTCCTCAATCTCATGAGGTTTCTGCCGGTAGCTATCATGATTGCTGCAATCCCAGTAATTATCTTTCTATACTTAGAACATAGGAGAGTAAAGGAGCTAGAGAAAATGTTTCCATATTTCATTACAGATTTAACGGAAGTAGTAAGAGCTGGAATGCCATTAACCCAAGCAATTAAGTACCTGACAAAAAACGATTATGGAGAACTTTCAAAACATCTCAAAAAAATTTCAGCAAAGATCGATTTAGGTGTTCCTTTAGGAAGAGCACTCATGGCATTCGGAGAAGATAGTAAGAGTAAAATGATAAAGAGGGCAGTAGCAACGATAGTAAAAGTAGACGAGTATGGAGGAAACTTAGTGAATGTGTTAACTAATGTTGTAGAGTCCATAAGAGTGATAGACAAGCTGAAAAGGGAAAGGGAGCTCCTAATCTATGGTTCCGTGACTCAGTGTTATGTAATATTCCTAATTTTCTTGGGGATAATGGTGGCGATGTACAGATTTTTGTTTCCAATGCTTTCCACTGGGGTTGGGTCAGCTGAAGCTCTAGTAGGGGTGGAGTACTCTGCTCTTTTCACTCACTTAGCTTTAATCCAAGCTTTCTTTAGTGGATTGGTAATTGGGAAGATGACAGAAGGCAGCTTAGTAGCAGGATTAAAGCATTCTGTAATTTTGGGGGTGGTTTCATATTTAGTAGCCACTTTTTTGGTGAGCTGAATGGGAGTATTTGATATTTTGATAGCTACTGCAATCTTCGCATTCTTTTTCTTTTATACAATTTACTTCATCTCCTCGGTTCAACTAGAATTGAGAGCACCAACCAAAATTGCAGCTGACGAGATTTTCGACACGATTAAAGTTAAGATTTATAGATTACCAATAAAGATAAACGCAAATACTCAGATATTGAGTGAGAGCTTTGAAATTCCCGTGGGAAGAATTTTTGGGGATGAGAATTCCCTTAGGTTAAAGCTATCAGATGAAGTGCTTCCAACGGAAATAGATGCAAGTAATTTAATTTTCTCATTAAACAATACAAACAACACCACTCTTTCCTTATTCTTCACAAATGCCACCAACAGAACGTTACGGAGTTACATAACAGATTTAGTTGTGTCACAGTTCCCACAGTATTTTGAGGTTAAGAACTCATTTTACTCTTCCAAAATTTATGAAAATTGTAACTTTTCGGAGCTGAAGATTGGATCTGAAAACTTGTTCGAGCGGGGGATAGAGATAAATGAAATAGCCTCAGGAACTGAGTTAAGTAACATTTCCACTCTAATATCCTGTAACAATATTTCCTATAGATTCTTCTATGGATCCCCCAAAATAAGAGTAAGGTCTTCAACTCCAGTGAATATAAGCTTAGCCCCTATCTTTTCTAAGTGGGAGAC
>CAYLRC010000052.1:0-5260 GCA_964386445.1 Candidatus Woesearchaeota archaeon | reverse complement strand
GAGAATTCGGTCAATGCTGTAGTTCATACTCATATACCTAGGACTTTCAGAGGACTGTTGAAACAAAGGTTGAGGTGGTATGGTGGATATTTGGAGAATGTACTTGGGAAGCATAGAGATATGATCTTCTTCACTAAATCTCCAAATCTCGGACTGTTTCTGATCCCTTCTAACTTCCTCTGGCTCTTCTCCCTCGTTTACCTACTGGGCTTTACCTTGTTTGAGAATTTCAATTACACTTACGCTGTGATGAGGAATTTTTTTATAATTGGAGATCCATTCTTCTTATTGAAAAGTTTTAGGATAACCGATTTTATTTCGATTAATTTCTTAACAGCGTTTTTCCTAGTTTTCCTCCTCTTTTCCTTAGTATTAATCTTAATTAGTATAAGGATTGGGAGGGAGAAAGTAAAATTAAAGGAGAGGTACTCAAATTATCTTTACTACATTGCTCTTTACTTTATCTTCATTAGCACTTTTTGGTTCCTTTCTAGCCTATGGATAATCTACAGGAAAGTCGCTAGGAAGAAGGGTTGGAGAAGAGAAAAAGTAGAATGAGAATCCTTATAAATACGGATTTTAATTTAACTTCCAATGAAAAGATTTCACCTTAGCTTGTATGTGAGTGCAGGCATAATATCTTTCATCATATTCGTAACAGGAGTTTTCGCTGGTATTTTGGTGAATGAGATAAGAGCCCAGAACATTCAGAGACAATCAGTTGATATTTCAAAGATATTGGAAGATGTGGAGACCCAACTAGTTTTGCTCCAATTTTTCCCTTCCCAAGAGGGGTCTTGTGATTTTTATTCTATGCAAATTAATCTAATAGCAGAAGAACTTGGGAAGATGGAGAAAGCACTCTATGAATATGAGAGGACAAGGAGAGTGGATTTCCCAGAATTTATTGAAATGAAGAAAGACTATAACTTGCTTTTGATAAGATATTGGGTTTTCGCCGAGAATATGAGAATTCATTGCAATTCAACTTCAGTTACAGTTCTTTACTTCTACAACAAAACTTGCACCAGCTGCAATGACCAAGGACTTATCTTAACCTACTATAAAGATAAACTGAAGGAAAAGCTTCTTGTATTCGCTCTGGATACAGGTCTTAACTTAACTTCTACGAAGATGTTGGTCTCAAATTATAACATAAGAGTTGTGCCAACTCTAGTGGTTAATGGTTTGAAATTTGAAGGATTTTACGATAAAGAAAAGTTAGGGGAGTTGCTTTGCAATGTAACAAATAGTACCTTGAGCATTTGTGCTTAGCTTAAGTTTTATATGTTCTTCATCAACTCGTTTAATAAGATTGTTGCGTAACAAGATTTTCTCAGAATAAACCGGATTACTATCTCGTGATCTTTAAGCTTGAGAATTCTGAAATCCTTAGGATAGAAGAGATAATCTCTTTGGCTCCCCTTTGAGCTCATTTCAGGCATACTCCTTACTATGAAATCCTCTAATGAAACACCCTCCTCCCTTAACACTTCTGTGATTATCTCTCCAATTTCTCCTTCCAATTTAGTTTCATATCCAACTAAGGGTACTTTAACGTTTTTCCTAAATCCTCTTCTAATGAGTTCACTCAGAGTTAAATTGAAGATGTAGCTTTGATAAGCATTCACAAAAATTAACCTAATCCCCTTAGGTATTTTCCTCAGAGCTCCAATTAAATCGTTAGGATATTTCGCTAAATGATCGAGCACAGATCTTTCTATATAAAGCCATTTAGGAAATATCCTAAGGGCTCCCTTCCAATCCCTCCAATTCTCCATCAAGTAAGTCCTAGCTTCCCTACTTCTCTCACTTTCCTTCTCGGAAACTTCGCTCAACAATATTTTCAACGCCCCTTCGAAATCACCTAAGATAATTCTCTTCCCAATCAGGTGATTTATTGTTCTCTTCTCCCCAAATCTTTGGATGCCGAAGAAATTGGCAACCCCATTAGCTATCTCTCTCTTAAATTCCTCAACCCTTTCCCTTATTACTTCCTTCTCGAATGGTATGTCTGTAATTCTTACTGTAAACCTATTGCCCCAAAGATCCCCAACCTTAATCTCCTCACTTGAATAGCGAAAGTCTTTCAGCTTAATTCCCTTAACCTTTACTTTTCTCACTTCTTTGATGCTAACATTGAAAATGCTTATCCTTTGAGAAGTAACAGCTCTCTTATCCTTGTTACCAGCAAACTTTATCCTTTTCCTACTTATCCCAAGGCTTTTCGAAATCATTTGAACAGCACGAACTGTATCGAGATTTCTCTTTACCAAGGTAAGATGTAGATATTCCTTCCTCCTCCTAGGAATCAAGTCCAAAATTCTCGAGTAAAATGGATAATTAACTTTCCACAATTTCCCATGCTTATCTATCTCCTCTACTATAAAATCTTCTGGAACTTTCTTTATTATTCCACCAAGTGGTTTAGAGGAAGTGTAGAAGTATTTTATTCCAATTTCCTTCATAAGAAATTCAAGTCTCTTGCTTCTTAATTACTTTTTTCCCTTTTTCTTGAGGAATGACTTCAATCTTTGCATCTTTAAACTTCCTCTCTAATTCCTTCCCTTTAAAGAAACGATCTAAGAAGATAGCTAGGGCGGCAACCTCAGAATGAGGTTGATTTCCAATAGCTAAGTTAAGATCAGCTAGCTTAAAAACTTCGCCTGGAACTTTTTCTGAACCAACGATTAATGCTAAATCCTTCTTCGGAATAGTTTTGAGGGCATCATTAATATTAATGCCGTACATTGTCAAGTGGATTAGATAGAAGCCCTCCCCCTTTAATTCTTTTAGTAATTTCCTCCAACTTTTTTCATATCTTATCCAGAACTCTCCGCCCCAATTTTCAACAACTTTCTTCACACTTTCCTCTAAGCTTTTATCTTTCTCACCACTATAAAAAATTCCTTCTGCCCCAAATGCCCTGGCAACTAGAGCTACATGAGTAGAAACTCTTTGATCCCTCTTCTTCCTATGGGAAAGTCTAACGACTACTATCCTCATTCTACTTTCCTTACTCTAGAAACCCCATTGACCTTCTCTATCTCAAATTTATAATCCCCAGCATCCTTTAATTCATCTTCATGGGTGACTATTATTATTTGAGGAATGGTCTTCAATTTCCTCAAGACTTCTGGCAAAGTCCTTATGTCCTCTTTATCGAATCCTACCGTCGGCTCATCTAAAATTAAAAGTTCACTCTTCTGAATCCCACTTATCTGAGCAGCTATGTTAGCTAAAGCAAGCCTATAGCTAAGAGCCACGCTAGTTCTCTCACCACCACTCAAGTTAGAAATTGGTACTTCTTCCCCACTCTTCGTGTAAGCTATAGGTTCATAATTTTGATCAATATTCACTATGTACTCCCCTTCTCTCCTAATTTCCTCGAAGAACTTCTGGAATTCCATTCTCAAATCATCGAGGAATTTATTCCTAACAACTTCCCTTATATTTTTTATATCGTCCCTCAACCTCCCGAGCAAATCTACGAGATCTTTTAGCTTACTCAATTTCCCCTTTAGTTTCTCGATTTCTTCCAATTCTATCTTTTTTTCTTTAATCCTCTCGACGAGATCTTTTACTCTACTATTCAGCAATTCAATCTCTCTAATTATAGATTCCCTCTTGGCAAATGCTTCCTTCTCAGCCTCTTGAAGCTCCCACAAGGTTTTCCTGACCTTCTCGAACTCTGAAACTTCCTTTTCTAATTCCTTCTTCCTAGAGTTCAGTATATCAACTTCCTCCTTCAATTCCTTTAACCTCTTCTTCTTCTCCGTTAGAGATCTTTCATACTCTAGTACCTTTTCCTCTAGCTCAGTTTTTGCTCTTATTTGCTTCTCAGCTTCGCCCAGCTCAGTTTTCTTCTTCAGAAGTTCAGCTAACCTATGATCTATTTCTTCCATCCTTCTAGAATACTCTTCCATTAACTTCTTCTTATGCTCTTCACTTATCTTCTGCTTGCATAGTGGACAAATATCTGTCTTCAACTCCTCTACATTTTTCAATTCCTGTCTCAGTCTTTTCTTCTCCCCTTCTAAGGCCCCAATCTCCTTGAGTAACTTATCTTTTTCTTCCCAAACTTCCTCTATTTTCCTACCTATTTTCAGTTTCTGGACTTCAAGCTTTGAGTTAACAACCTCCTTTTCAAAAATTTTAATTTCTTCCTCCAACTTCGAAATTTCTTTCTCGACTCGAATTAACCTTCCATTTACAGAATCATATTCTTCCTTTGACTTCAGGATTCGATCACTAGCTCTTTTAATCTCGTCGATCTTTTTCCTTAACTCATTTACTTTTGTATCCACTTCCCCAAGTTCCTTCTTCCTCCTCTGAATATCGCCCTCAATTTTTATCTTCTCTCTGTGAAGATCCTCAACTTCTTCCCTCAGCTTAAGCTCAACTTCCACAGAACCTTCTATCCTCTTTACCTCTTCATTAAGCCTGGAAATTAGATCTCTCATGTTGTCGGAAGTGTTCTTATATTTCGATAGTTGGAGAATTCTATCTATAAATTGCTGGCGTTCAGCAGGTCTCAATTCAATGAGTTTCCTTACCTCGTCTTGCTTTGTATAACTTGTAACCTCGAATACATCCCTTGGATTACAATCACTCGGATAGCCTAAAATCCCGAGGATCTCTTCGTTTAAGTCCTTTGCTCGAGCCATGACAGGAAGCTTTACCCCATCTTTAAATAATCTTAAGTGATGCTCATCGACGAGGATGCTCTTTCCAGTTCTCTTAAGCCCTCTCTCTACTTTGTAGGTTGATCCATTGTGCTCGAATTCCAACACTATCCTCCCAGCTTTTGCCCCTCTCCTGAGGATCATTTGATTTGAGATTCCTGAGGTAGAGCCGAAGAGAACGTATTCTATAGCCATTAAGATAGTTGATTTCCCAGAACCAGTTCTCCCAGTGAATACAGTTATCCCCCTATCAAATTTTAGTTCAGTTTTCTGATGAGACCTTATATTCTCCAACAAAAGACTTTTCAATATCATCTCAAACCCAGCTCCTTCAGTAAAAATTCATACACCTTAGCTTGTACAGCCCTGAGTTCAGACGGTTTCAATTCTTTTCCAAGGAGTTTAATCAAGTACTTAGCCAGCTTTATCTCCCCTTCGCTATACTTCTGCTTCCTCAAGAACTCTTCCTCTATTTCATCCAAACTCTTCCTCTTGATTTCTATGATTGTTGGGCTGCTCTGATCTAAGAGCGACGTTGTATCGACTTTTGTGAAGATATAACCCTTCTCGCTAGC
>CAYLRC010000051.1:0-5348 GCA_964386445.1 Candidatus Woesearchaeota archaeon | reverse complement strand
ACACATCTCTATGACTTCTCCAATATGTACAACTCCACGGGTCTCATCTATGAAGACATTCCCTTCAAATATGTCCTTAACTCTCTTAGCTTCCTCTTTATCCATACCACATTCACTCAACTTCCTCCATATCTCCTCAACCTTCTTCTTTATCCTCCCTTCAGGAATATCACCCCTAACTATGGCTCGATAGACTTCCTTTTCCAATGGTTCGACGGTAATGTAGAATTTATTATGCTTGTTCGGAGACTTCCCCTCAACTACAGGACTCTTAGATGTGACCGTTTCCCTATACACTACAATAGGATTCGACTTGACAATTGGTATACCTCTCTCAACACTCAGCTTATATTCAACAATTTCCAAATGTAGCTCTCCCAAACCAGAGACTAGATTTTCACCGGTTTCTGGATTTATCTCAACTTTGATGGTAGGATCTTCTTTAGCAATGTCATTAAGAGCTTGAATTAGCTTTGGGAGATCTCCGGATCTTTGCGGCTCAATAGCCTTAGTAACTACAGGCTCGAAGAGATGTTTGATCTCCTCGAAAGGTGTCATTGGTTCCTTGCTAACAGTCTCACCAGCATTTATACCCTTCAATCCAATTATCCCGCAAATATTTCCAGCGTATACTTCATCTATTGGATATCTATGAGCACCTTTCCAAACGAGGATTTGTTGGATCTTTTGAGTACTCTTATTAACATTTAGATACACTTCTTCACCCTTGCTTAGCTTCCCAGCAAACAGTCGGCCTACAGCTATCTCACCAGCCTGAGGGTCAACTATTATCTTAGAGACACAGAATACGGGTTGAGAATTTGGATCACAGTTAATCAAAGCTTTTCCAACAGGCGAATCTAAATCTCCTGACCAAATCCTAGGAATCCTATACTTTTGAGCTTCAACTGGACTTGGTAAGTGCTTTATGATCATCTCGAGGAGGATTTTATGAAGAGGAGCTTTCTTAGCAAATTCTTCCAAAGCATCCTTTCCTTTCTTATAAGCTTCAATTACATCTTTGAAAGTAAGTCCAGTTTTTTGCATGTATGGGAAGCTTAATGCCCATTTCTCAAGAGCTGAGCCAAATGCTACAGTACCTTCGTTTACCCTAAGTTGCCATTTCTCCTTGAATTCTGAAGGAGCTAATCTGTAGATTAAGTCGTTTACATCCATGATCACTTTTATAAATCTCTCTTGGATTTTCTCGGGAGATAAGCGTAATTCCTTAATCAACCTGTCAACTTTATTCAAGAATAATATCGGCTTTACAGCTTCTTTCAAAGATTGTCTAAGTACAGTTTCTGTTTGGGGCATAACTCCCTCGACGGCATCTATTACCAAGAGGGAACCATCAATTACCCTAACTGCTCTTGTTACATGACCACCAAAATCTACGTGACCAGGAGTATCAACCAAATTTATCAAGTAATCTTTCCCCTCAAATTCGAAAACAATATTAGCATCAGCACTCTTTATAGTCATCTGTCTCTCCTGCTCAACTTTAACATAATCTAAAGCGAGCTTCTTCCCAGCGACTTCCCAGGAAAGCATACCAGCTCCAGCTAGGAGGGAGTCACATGTAGTTGTTTTTCCATGATCAACATGAGCAATAGTCCCAATGTTCCTAATTCTATCCCTCTCTTTCATCAATCTCCTGATCTTCTCAAGCAGTTCTTCTTCCTTACTCCCCATGAAATCACCCCTCAAAATGAAGGAATGAAAACTTTTAAAGTTTAATCTACCTCGAAGCTAGGGCTTGCCTCTCAACTTCAATCTTTTTGGATATAGCAAAGCTTTTTGAATCATTCTTACTGGCGAGGATTATTTCTTCAGCCAATGCTTCATGAATCCTTCGCTTGGAACTTGCTGAACTTTGATAGGCACCTTGGGCTAACCATCTTAAAGCTAAATCTACTCTTCTCTGAGGTGAACAATCCACAGCTTTTGGATACCTTACTCCACCATATTCTATAGTTGTCGTCTCCTCTCTTGGGGCCGAGTTCTCAATAGCTCTCACCAAAACTTCTACTGGGTTTTTCTTCGTTCTCTGCTCGATGAGCTTGAATGCTTTCTTCACTAAATTATAAGCCTTATGATATTTCCCAACATTTCTACCAGACGTCCTCCAGTGCTTCTTTCCCTTGTGTCCTGAGACAAGGACTTTATTTATTAACCTCTCAACTATATGAACCTTAGATTTTCCAAATCTCTTCTTTGCTAGTCTACCATGACTCCTCGGCAAGAGTTTTGGGTCTAAATTTATGTAGGGAGCTAGTCCGGGGTCATAGACTTTTATCCCATCAGTTTCCCATTCACCAAAGACCTTGAACTTCTCCATTTTTACCTCATCGGCTTTTCTTTCTTCCCGGCTAGTATTTCGCTCAGAGCTACACCGTTAACCTTAACGACCCTAAACTTCACTCCAGGCAAGTCGCCCCTAGCACCCTTTTGAGCTCCACCAATTCTCTCTATTACAACTTCATTATGTTCATCTATATGCTTAATAGCTCCAACTCCTGGGCAAAACGCGGTGACGACGATGCCATTTTTAATTAATTGTACTTTGACGCATTTCCTAAGTCCACAATTAGGTTTCCTAGGCTCAATTTGAGTCTTCTCTATTACAATTCCCCTAGCCATTGGAGCTCCTTCTAGAGGATCATATTTGACCCATTCACCAGTAGCTTTGAGCCATTTCCTCTTCTTCGAAAACTTAAACTTCTTCCTCTTCTTCCTTAGCCTTCTACCACTAAACAAACCCCTCGGTTTCTTCCCCATTATACCAACACCACTTCGTTAATTCCGAAATATTTTGCCAACATCATCCTAGCCTTTCTAAGTTTGCTTCTAGCTAGTGGATGAGATTTCATCGTTTGAATATATAATATTTTCCCTCTCTCAGGATTTTCCCCAAAATAAGCATTTTTCACTTTTAATGGCTTGAAAATGTTCGACACAAAAGTTATCGGATCTTCTGAAAATTCCAAGACTTCTATTTCCTTATTTAAAATTTCATTCAACTTCTTTACATTCTTCCCATTCTTCCCTATAGCAATTCCTGCATACCCTTCCTTAACTATGAATAGAATTTTATTGTCCTCTACTATACAATCCTTAACTATAGCCCCAGTTAAAGTTTCGAAGAGAGTAATGTATCGAATTGCTTCTGTGTCTAATTTAATCTTCATTTCCCTTCACTATAGCAACGATGGATATTAAATGTTGTCTCTTACATTTAATTCCAAGTTCTTCATTATCTCCTGGGAATTCCCTCACCTTAATCTTGAAGTCCTTTGCTAGAGATTCTATTTCCTCCCTTAGCTCAGCTGGACAATTTCTAGCCACTATTACTTCCTCGACCTCCCCTCTCCTCAAGGCTCTCTCAACTTCTCTCTTCCCGAAAATCACTTTACCTTTGTTGACAGCCTCTTCAAGCTTCATTCTTCTTCCTCAACTTCACTCTTATAAATTAATTTTGGAACTCCTGTACCAACTGGAATAACTTGATTTACTATTACATTTTCAACTACACTCTTTAACTCATCAACCTCATTATGGATCGATGCTTTAATTAAATGGTGTAGCGGAACTTCAAAACTTGCTCTCGCTAATACACTTGCTTTTTCACCAGTCACACCATACCTCGTTATTCCTTTGATCCTTCCACTCCAAGTCATCATATCAGCAATTAGCATTATATGTCTTATATTCACATCTACCCCTTGCTCCCTCAAAGTTTCAGATATTTCCCTAACTATAGCTTCTCTAGCAGCTTCAATTCCAAGTACTCTCGCTATCTCGAATATGTCATTGGTTACGGTCCTCTTAGGATCTACTTCCTCAAGCTTCAAAACATCCCTCAAATTCGAGCCAGCAGTCTTTATTACCCAAGTTTCCTCCTTCGGGACTTTCATGGGAAGAACCTGTCTTATCCCATGAATTCCACGAATATGTAAGCTTTCAACGAAATTCCTAACCTTATAAAGTTCTCTTATCCCGACTCTCCTCTTCCTAGGCTTTATTATGATAACATCCTTGTCTTTACTGATCCTATAATTCTTCAACAATTTTTCCAGTGCTCTCCTTATTTCGCCGAGATTAACATTCAATATCTTCATCTTTCTCCTATCCAAAGTCACTTCAATTCTTTTCCCAAGCAAATCTATTGCAACTTCCTTAGCTACATCCTTAATACAGACCTCCAATATTTTTTTAGCCACTTTTTTTGCTTCTACACTACTCCTTATATGACTTTTCAAATAGATCGTCATACTTGGAGTTGATGGTGTCTTCTTCGCATCGAGAATTTCTATTAATCTAGGCAATCCTAAAGTTATAGTTATCTCACCAATTCCAGAAGTTAGCTTAGTCCTCATAGTTAACTGGGTACTCGGCTCTCCTACGGATTGAGCTGTTATTACACCAATAGCTTCAGAAGGTGAGATCAAACATGAGTAATATCTTTCCTCTACTTCCTTCATAAGCTTCTCAACTTTCTCTTTCTTCAACTTCTTCTCCCTAGCAATCTCTTCAATTTCCTCCCTAATACTCTTAGGAACTTCTAATTTCATTTATCATCCCCTCAACAAGCTTATGCTTCATAACATCCAAACCATCTTCCCCGTAAACAAATTGAATTATCCTATTTTCAGCATCTCTAACAGAAAGGTTATAATCTATCTTGAGATCTTGAAGTGCATTTACCAACCTCCTCTGCATATATCCGGACTTTGGAGTTCTCAAGCTAGTATCCATCACGGAATCTCTACCAACTATGCAATGGAAGAAGAATTCTATTGGTTCAAGACCAGCCTTATAGCCGTGGGAAATAAATCCTCTGGCTTCTGGACTCAAATCATTCTTCTCGAAGTGAGGTAAAGTTCTATTTTTATAACCTCTCCTTATTCTCATCCCCCTTAAATTTTGTTGCCCAACGCAAGCAGCTATTGAAGCTAGATTAGACAAGCTTCCTCTTGCTCCGGATTTAGCCATAAGCAAGGTTGGACAGTCTGGCTTTACATATTTCTCAACTATCCTGGCAGCTTTATTCCTAGCTCTATTTAATTCCATCATAATTTTCAACTCAAGAGTTTCCTCAATAGTCTTTCCTGGATAAGGTTCGAGTTCTCCCTTCTCAAAAAGTTCTATGAAACCTTCAACCTTCTTCCTAGCTTTCTTAATCTCTTCTTTGATTTCTAAAATGGCTTCCTTTGGTAGATCGGTATCACTTGGATAGATTGAGGAACCGTAGTATTGGAGGAATGTAATTCCTAAAAGGGAGACTCTCCTCAAGAATTTATAGGCTTCATCTTCTCCGAAATCGTTAACGATTTTTTGAATTAAAG
>CAYLRC010000050.1:0-5371 GCA_964386445.1 Candidatus Woesearchaeota archaeon | reverse complement strand
ACCTTTGTTGGAGTTACTATTATATCAACCTTCTCGTCGTGCTCTTCGTGAGGAATACCCTCAACTAGTTGGAGATCGTGAACTGTAGTTATCACTAGAACTTTCCCAAACTTCTCAGCAACTTCCCTTATCTCCTTGTCTCCATAGCCTCCTCCCTTCCCAAGTCTGTAGAAGCTTTTAGGATCGACGGCAACACAACCGGTTATTATTAAATCAGGTTTTATTAGCTCCCTTAAGGCCTTACCGTACTTGAATGCTCCTTTGATCGTGGAGGCGAAGCTTTCCTTCCCCTTTACATCTTTCGGATTAATTAGGATGTAGCCGCTTCTCAACCTCGGGGATGCCATCAATAAGATCTTCCCATCTCTTAAAGCAAATTCTCTAACCTTCTTCTGGGCATGATCTGGATTAGCTAAAATTACCTTAGCTCTCCTCCATTCTTCAAGCTCTCTAACCCTTTTGGCAGCGATCTCAGAACCTTCGAAGTTTGGAATCCTCCCCTCGATTGGGAAGGGGAACCTAGCAACCCCTTTAGCTTCGAGGAGCTTCCAAATTCTTTCTCGAATCTTTTGTTTCTCTTCCTTAATGCTCACGAAGAAAGTTAACTTCTTTAACTAAAAAATCTTATCGAATTTTATGGAATTATTCAAAGGTGTAGAAATTGTAGACAGCTTTCCAGCTCTTTACCTCAGAAGTCTAAATTTACTCGTTATTTCCGACTTGCATTTGGGCTTCGAGGGAATAATGAGCGAGCAGGGCGTATACCTACCTAAGGTTCAGTTCAGGAAGATAATGGATCTAATGGAGAAGATAATTCAGGAGAGGAAGGCTGAGAGTTTACTAATCTTAGGGGATCTAAAGCATGAGTTCTCGGAAACAACCTACCACGAGTTTAAGGAGGTTAGCGATTTCTTAATCTTCGCGAAGAGGAATTTCAAAAGAGTAATTGTCATTAAGGGGAATCACGATAATTTCATCATTTACGTAACGAGGAAACATGGGGTTGAGCTATACGACGATTTGAAACTCGACAAATTCTATTTTACTCATGGTCATAAAGATTTGGATCTAAGAAAGAAAGACTTCGAGTTCTTGATAATTGGGCACGAGCATCCAAGCATAGCCTTATTCGATGAAATCGGAAATAGAGAAAAAGTGAAATGCTTCTTGTATGGGAAATTGAATAAGGGGAAGAAGATAATAGTAATGCCTGCAATGAGTTACTTTGCTTACGGAACTGATGTTAACCTAATACCTAAGGAGGAATTGCTCTCTCCAATTCTTCGAAAGCTTGGAGTAGATGAACTTAGAGCTATTGGATTGATAGAAGGAACTAGAATTCTCGAGTTTCCAAAGATTGGAGAACTCAAGAAAGTTCAAATGCCACATAGGTAAGTTGATAACCTAATTCTTAAGAACTTTTAAAATATAGGGATTTTCTATTCGTAAATCGATCTAGTTACCTAACTCCCACGGAAAAGGCTTTACCTATTTCCTAAAATAAGAGATTACTCCTGGGATGGATACTCCAATCCCTGAAAGTATCGCCCCTACACTAATTAAAAGCGTACCTAGACTAGCTACGGGACTCGAATAAGATAAGATATCACTTGGTCCGGAGCCGAGAACACCGAGACAGACAAGCGTCCACAATACTAAACCAATTGCTACGAGAGGAAGTCCTATATCTATCAAGATATTCCACTTACTCCTCTCACTTACTACTAGTTTCTCATGAAAGACCCTGATTAAGTACGACCCCTTTTCCATACTTCTTCCTATCTCTTCCTCCCTCTTTTCCGTCCCTTCTCTCTTCCCTATGAACTTCAATATGTAAATTCCGATTATGAGGAAACTTATTCCTACTAAAATCCCTGTGTATCCAGTCAATATCCTAGACTGATAGCTATACTCATTCTCGGTGGAGAGTTTCGGTAGAGTCGAGAAGTTATACCCCAGGACAGCGATGAGTACTCCAAAAAACACGAAAATAATTGCGGCAACTAATCTCCGTCTAGCTAAATTATCCATCACTATATGTAATCCACTCAATCTTTTTATTTTTTCGAAGCTGAATGAAATTCTAAACCAAGAATTCTAAGCTCTTAAAGCTCGAGTTCTTCCTCTCCCTGTAAGGAAGTTCGGTAGGTCTATCTAGTTTGGAGAATTGGAGCTCCGCCAATGCATCTCCCTCAAACAAAGCGAGGGGGAGAATCCCTTGATTTTTTATCTCAAGGACTAAGTAATTGTGAAATCCCGCATCAACTTTTCCTGAGCTTGGGTGAACTGATAATCCTTTCCTAGCCAGCTTACTCTTCGTGTGGATTTCCCCAACCAGATCTCTAGGCATTTTAATTATCTCCTTTGTTTGGACGAGTATGAAAGATGAAGACGAAGTTGGGGTGGATTCTCTAATCTTATCCTTCAAGAGGTTAAGTTCCATTAAAGCCTTCTCCTTATCCCCATCTCTAATATAAGAACTCACAGTATCCACCACACTCAAAATTGATTTGAGGGTATTAACCATGAATTGCCTATAGGAATAGATTTCCGGATGTAATACTATGCCAACTTTATCATCCTCCTGAATTACTTTGGTTTGGAAAGTGTAATTGTCATCATAAACCTCGAAAATCCCAGAGGAAATCTCTCTCTTCCTATAGGATTTCAACTTCCTTAAGTCCAGAATTCTCTTAGCTTTATTAAATATCTCTTTGTGAGCTATTGGGTTCAAACCTCCTTCTAGGATTGTATCTAATCCTTCGTCTATCCCTTTTTCTTGGATTAGTAAGCCAATTAATTCATTTACATCAACCTCAGCAATTTTGCTCCCTAGATGCAAGTCGATAGAGTGAGAGTAAATCGAGCTTGGATCTATATTCTTCTTCACCCACCCCTCCAAAACATAAACCTCCAAAGGATCTTCCTTCCTCCTCATGTACTCTACAATACTCTGTCTAGATAGGATCATATTTCCCTAGAATTTTTATCACTTTATAAAGGTTACTTCAACTAGTATGGAAAATTAGACTATTATAACTTCATGACAAAAAATATAAAAGTCTCCTGCGACTTGCCAGAAAAAACAAATTAACTACGATTAAAAATGAGTAGGGTAACAGAAAGGGCAAAAAAGTTCTATAAAAACACAGCGATCAGGATTTTTAATATAGTAGAGGACCTTACAACAACAATAAGAAATTCATTTGTAATATATGCAATGACTAACAGAGAACTCATAGGAAAAATTGAAGTTCAACTGGCTAAACTCAGAGAGCTACGAAAAGAAGTTAAACCATTAAGAGACGTAGACTCTAAAATAGTAAGCTCTTTTACACCGAAAATGAAAAGAGGATATTGCACAGCTAGGAATTATACCCGTAGTTATCTTCTTAAACTTTTACTGGAGAGTCTCAAGGAGACAAAAAAAGATGAAAGGTTGCAAGAAATTTACTATATATTAAGCCTTAAAATACCAACTAGGTTAAAAGATTATCTGGTCCAATCTTCAATTTGTTATTTCGCCGGACTTTATGACAGCTCTGTCACATTAATTGGAAGGGCAGTTGAATTTACTCTTAAAGAATTTTTAAGACGGAATAAGATCCAATTTGATGATGAATCTACTTTGGGCGAATTAATAAAAATATACGAAAACTCTCCTCACAAAGATAAAAAGACTCTTAAGCATATTATAGAAGTAAATAAAATTGATAGAAATATTTCATCTCATGATAACCCAAAGAGAATGAGTAAGAAGGACGCCAACCATATGAGAACTGCTATTATTGTCATACTCAAAGATTTATTAAATCTGGATGTAGATCTCATAATCGAAAGGTGAAGTTCAAAACTTGCATGATTTTTCTTCGTAAAAACCTAACCGTTTCTCTACATTTGAGTCATCATCCAATACTTCAAAAAAGCTCTCACGCCATTTATAAGCTTGGACCCTCTTCCAAACTAGATGCTTTTTTTTAAAAAAATCAAAGATAAATTTATTTATTTCTGAAGCTATTAATGTTTAGTATGATTTCGGAAAAGTCTTTAGAAATTAACATATCTGAGAATATACTAAGAGAATTGAGAAGGTTAGGCCCATTATTCAGTAAAGTTTTTGTATACGGGTTCACGTTAAGAGAAGAATTTGAAAGAGGTTTGGATATCTCTATTAATTTAAACCCAAATAGAAGCTTTTTATTAGCTATCCAATACAAAAAACCAATAAGCGAATGGCAAGGGACATACAGGTTTTATATCAATAATAATTCCACTAGAGATCAGCATATAAAACTTTTTAGGGCTTCGTTAATAGCACCAAATAAGATATATTATATTTTTCCTGCAATTATAACCACACAACAACTTTATAACATCTCCCCGAATTTTTTGACGCATTGTTATTTTATTAGACCTATGGATATCCCTCTACTTGATAATCACGTACATACTGTTGAAATTGATACTCAGAATGAAATTGCACTTGCATTCTCAGGAAAAATTGAAGTTAAACCTCTTAAATGGAAAGAAATAAAAGAATTTTTAGTAAGAGAAGAGCGTATCACCATCGAAGATCTCCAAAAAAAATTGAAAGATTTTACTTTTGGGTTGTTTAAGGAGGAATACGAGATTGAAGAAGAAACTATTAAGAGGCGAACATTATCTATTAGACACGGATTTTTTGTATGAAAAGTTTTAAATTCATGTCAATACCATATCGAAAATGTGGATTCTTACAACGACATCAAAATGGAAGAGAGTTAAAACAATCGATTTGTTTGTTTATAAAATCTATAAAGATGAAAGTAAGAAATATAGGAAATGGATTCATGAGCTAGCATGTTGGAAAGATGATAAACTCTTTGTTTAGGTATCATCAGTTGAAAAAATGAAAGGAGGTACAGTTGTCGAGGTAGGGGTTTAATTAAACAACAAAAAATGGAAAGATTAGACATATTAGGAATCTCAGAATAAGAGAAGATAAGTATTGAGAGGGGTGGGTAATTACAAAAGATCTACTCGCCTTCAGCCCATCTTTCAGAAAATAAATTTCTCATCGAAGTTATTACTTCGCTTATTTCCTTTATAAGAGTATCCTTATTTCCCAAATTTTTTATACTTGTTCCTAACCACCAACATTTATCATGAGAGATTATATATCTATCATGAATTTTTTTGTTAAATCTTATTTCTGTTTCTATACCTGTTTCTTTCTCAAATCTTTTTTTGTATTCTTTGAACTTTGCCCAATCTTCGATGTTGGTAGTGAGGAGTCTTATTTTCTTAACTTTTCCTTTCAAAACAGAAAAAGGAAAAAGAGTAGAGGAAGAAACATACGGATCACAAATCCATATTTCTTTTCCCTTTATTT
>CAYLRC010000049.1:0-5452 GCA_964386445.1 Candidatus Woesearchaeota archaeon | reverse complement strand
CTCGTCTTTCTCATCGTAGAATAAGTTAATATCCTCACTTACTTCCCACAAACTTAAGTGTAAATGCATACCATTTCCTGGGGCTCCGGAGAATGGCTTTGGCATGAAAGTAGCCTTAATTCCTAAGGATTCTGCAACTAGCTTAATTACATTCTTAGCAAAGAGTACTTTGTCGGCAAATTTCAAAGCATTATCGTACTTCACATCTATCTCGTTCTGACCAAACCCTACTTCATGATGACCTGTGTCCCATTCTATTCCAGCTTTGCTAAGCATCTCAACAATCTTCAACTTCATCTCATGAGCTTTGTCCTTCGGCGGAACATCAAAGTAGCTACCTTTATCCAACTCTTCTCCATTCTTCAACAAGTAAAACTCAAGCTCCCCTCCAATGAAAGCTCTATAGCCAAGGGATTCAGCATCCTTGAGAACTTTCCTCAAGATGAACCTCGGATCCCCTTCGTAGGGCTTATTGCCTTGATAGACATCGCAGAAATAGACGTCCATATCATTTAGCTTGTATCTCGAGCTTTCATCCGGCTTCAATCTCATATCACTCTCAAATCTCCTAACGAAGCCTAGAATTGATGAGCCATCAAACCAAACACCCCTCTGCTTAGAATCCCTAAATTTTCGTTCAGAGACGAGAACTTCCTTTAAAGTACCATTAATATCGGAGAACCTCAAGCTAATAACCTTCATTCCTTATTTTATCTCCCCAGAAATTTTTATCTTTTTCTGTACTTCAATCCATCTGAAAAAGGTTTAAATGATTGAAGATAGGAATAGAGGGGCGAATACTAGGGCTGTCATATTTACTAGCTTTGTAAAGATGTGTAAGGATGGTCCAGCAACATCCTTCAAAGGATCCCCAACAGTATCGCCAACTACTGCAGCCGCATGAGTCTTAGTTCCTTTCCCTCCAAGGTTTCCAATCTCTATGTATTTCTTAGCATTGTCCCATGCTCCACCAACGTTTATGAAAAATGGAGCTAGCATTAGCACGGAGAGGGTTTGCCCTAATAGTAGGCCTGCTAGAGCTTCTATCCCAAGGAGGAATCCAATTAGGATAGGTGAGATTATAGCAAGCAAGGAAGGGATTATCATACCCTTCAAAGCGTTCTTAGTTGTTATGTCAACACATTTCCCATAATCTGGTTTAGCTTTTCCTGAAAGCAAACCTCTTATCTCCCTGAATTGACGTCTAACCTCATCTACAACTTGGAATGCAGTCCTTCCAGTAGCTCCGATTGCTAGGGCTGAGAACAAGTAAGGTAATACACCACCAATTAACAACCCGATAAGGACTTCAGGCTTAACGACGTTTATTACTGGAAAGACTCCTTTAGTTACGTCAAGTAGGCCAACAATCCTCAAGTAAGTGAGGAATATAACTACAGCAGACAAGCCTGCGCATGCCATAGCATAAGCTTTAGTTATAGCCTTTGTCGTGTTCCCTAAAGCATCTAACTTTTCCAAAGATGTTCCAACCTTATCTTTAATTCCGGACATCTCAGCAATTCCATCAGCATTATCGACAATTGGTCCGAATGCGTCTGATGCCATTATTATTCCAGTAGTTGACAATATCCCTAGAGTTGCTGCAGCAACTCCATAAAATCCTATAATCCCCCCTCCACAAATCAAATAGGAAAACATGATGACTCCAGCTATCACGAGAGTTGGGATAAATGGGCTCTCTAAACCGTAGGATAAACCAATTATTATGTTAATTGCTGAACCCCTCTGAGATGCCTCAGCAATCTTCCTAACAGGCTTCTTACCAAGCCCAGTATAATATTGAGCAACTAATCCTATGATCAAACTTGCTATTAATCCGGAGAGGGCTGCATAGAAAATGTTGATATTCCCCAAGAGGAAGATGGTTGAGAGGTAAAATCCTAAGGCACAGAGGAAACCAGTAATTGCCAAGGCTAAATTGAAGGATTTGTTTGGAGAGAGCTTGAATTTTCCGATTGTGAGCACTCCAATGATCGTAGCTATTAACCCAATTGCTTGGGCAACTAGGGGAAATATGATGGCATTCTTCCCCAGATTAGCAAAAAGAATTCCTAAGATCATAGCACAAATTATATTGTCGCTGAAGCTCTCGAATAGATCCGCTCCCCTACCAGCACAATCCCCAACGTTATCTCCAACCTGATCGGCGATTACAGCAGGATTCCTGGGATCATCCTCAGGGATTTTCTTCTCGACCTTACCGACTAGATCTGCTCCTATGTCAGCAGCCTTTGTATATATCCCACCGCCAAGTTGAGCAAATAGTGCTGCGAGGCTTGCACCAAAACCGAAGCCAACGATTAGCTCAGGATCTTCAAAGAAGTAATAGAGGATTGAGATCCCAAGTAAGCTCAAGCTAACTATACAAAGACCCATCACAGCCCCTCCTCTAAAAGCGATCAAGAAAGCCTTCCTCGCTGATCTCCTAGCAGCATTAGCACTCCTAACATTAGCTCTGACAGCTACGTTCATCCCTATGTAAGCAGCAAGCAAGGAGAGGGCTGCACCGAAAATAAAGGAGATTGCGGTATGCCAACCTAGAACATAGTAAATTAAGATTGCTAAGATAATCGCTATGACTATAATCGTAGAGTACTGTCTCTTGAGGAAAGCATTAGCCCCCTCAATAATATAACTAGAAACTTCCCTCATCCTCTTAGTTCCAACACTTTGCTTGAGGACAAAGTAAACGAAGTAGCAAACTACGAGTAATGCTATTACTCCACTTATCGGTGCTATTAAAGCGACTTCACTTGTCATCGCGTCAATGGCAGGTCACCAAAGATTTAATACCTACTTTCTCTTTTTTAAATTTTTTCCAAACTTCTTCTTGTAGAGCTCCACAGCCTCGACTATTACCTTCTTCGCTTCTCTAGCATGACCCCACCCAATTATTTTTGTCCTCTTCCCCTCGAGCTCCTTGTAAACCTCGAAGAAGTGAGCTATCTCCGCGAGAACGTGCTGATCCACATTATTTATGTCTTTGTAATTCCTAAATCTGGGGTCATGGATCGGCACAGCTAAAATTTTATCATCCTCTTTTCCAGAGTCCAACATCTTTAGAACTCCAATCGGCCTAACTTCTATCAAAATCCCAGGGAAAGATGGGTTGGTAACTAAGACTATTGCATCTAGTGGGTCACCATCTCTGCAGAGAGTTCTTGGTATTATCCCGTAGTCTCCTGGGTAATAGAAAGGAGAGAATAGTACTCTATCGAGTTTCAGAACTTTGTTTTCCTTATCGTACTCATACTTATTCTGGGAACCCTTTGGAATCTCAACGATAACGTTAACTACATTCGGTACTCTCTTACCAGTTTTAAGATCGTGCCAAAAATCCATCAACTTTCTAAGAAATTAAACGTTTTTAAAACTTAGTCTTCTAAGTAACTTCATGAGCTTCGCTAGAGTTGATATCATCAAATTAGGGTATTTCAAGTGGATTAAGAAGTTCGAGAGCTGTAAGGCTAGTTGTACGGTAACTTTAGTGAGGGATGGAGACTCAAATTTGATTGTAGACACAGGAAATCCAAGCGATGAGAAAGCGATAAGAGAGGGGTTAAGGAAGTTTAAACTTACCCCTAGAGATATAGATTACGTTATCATCACCCACTATCATCCTGACCATATAGGTTGTAATATGCTCTTCAAACACGCGATCTTCATAGATTTTGCAGATTTTTACAAAGGTGATAAATTCAACTTCTTCGAGAAAGAGTGTGAGGTTACGAAGAACGTAAAGGTAATTGCAACTCCTGGCCACACTTATGACAGTTGTTCAGCACTAGTTAAGTGTAAGGAGGGCATCGTAGCAATAGTTGGTGATACATTTTGGACAAATAAGCAAGATAAGCTCCCAGCATTCTACGAGAACTTGAGACAACTCAAATCGAGTAGGAAGAAAATCTTGAAATTAGCGGACTACATCATCCCCGGACATGCAAATATTTTCAAGGTTAAGAAATGACGATGAATTCTAAACTTCAATTACTTTTCCTACACCACTTCTTATGAAATCCTCTTGATACTCTTCCTCAAGAGCCTTCATTGCCTCCTCCCCGGTACAATGACTTGGTGCGACTTTCTTTACACCCAACTTCTTGAATTCTTTAGCTACGGTAGTTGGAGGGTAATGGAAACCCCCCATAACTAGGTAAACCTCTTTATTGAATAAGTCCTTCGCCCTCCTTACGATATTAAGGATGCCTGGGTGGGCACAACCCGTTATTACAACCAAACCTTTCGTTGAGTCCAGGATGAGCGACTGTTCTTTTATAAAAGTTCCAAGCTCCCCTGTAGAATACACGCCTTCCACTATCTTAGTTGGTTCACTAACTTCAATAACTTCTGCCCCCTTCGAAACTATTTCCTCTTTGAATGATTGGGGAAATGATTTCGGGATGAAGACTTTAACATTAGGGTTTTTCTCCAGAAAGCCTAAGAGTCCACCAGTATGATCGCCATGGATGTGTGATAAAACAACGATATTTATGTCTTCTACTTTGATCCCTGCTACTTTTAAATTTCCGAGTAGAGTTTGAGAATCGCTTCCTGTGTCGAAGAGAATAGTGTTATTCCCTAATTTCACAACACATCCAAAGCCAAAACCTATTTTGAATTTTGGATCAAACCCAACGTCATCATAAACATCTATAATTGTTATATTACTGACACTTTTCCCAGCAATACCTCCCTCAATACTCTTCCCCGCATGTTCTTTTCCCCATCTGAACATTCCTAGAATTAAAGTCAAAAATACAATTAATAAAATTAGTGATAAAACTACGGTCCTCGTACCTCCAACTTTTATAAACATTTCTTAACGCCCCAGCCGGGATTTGAACCCGGGTCCCGAGCTCGACAGGCTCGGATCCTAGGCCACTAGACTACTGGGGCTCAGAAATGAAAGTATGCCTTGGTTTTTTAAATTTTTACTCCTCTCCAAGAGGCTAATGCAATCTCGTAAATCAAAAGGAAGGTTGTTGTCGAGATGGAGAATACTATAAGTTGATTTATGTTTAGAAAGAGGGAGAGGATTGGCCCAGCTATTACATAAGGAATAACAAGTTCTCTCACTAATGTCCTCAAGCTAGAACTTAGATTAATTCTTAGCTTAGCAGCGACAATGCAAGCATTTTGAAATGCTGAGTAAAGATAAGCAAAGCACAAAAATCTCAGGGGCTCGAAATTATACCAAAGAAAGGTAAGGATGAATGAAAAGTTCAACTCCTCTAAGAAGCCGCAGAATGGGATATTATTCTCGATAAACCATTTCTTCTCCGGCCTATCTACGAACTCTAATGTTCCATAGATCCTCGAGGAAATTAAATAGAGAACTTCTAGCATAAA
This sequence comes from Candidatus Woesearchaeota archaeon, assembly GCA_964386445.1. Lineage (GTDB taxonomy): Archaea > Nanobdellota > Nanobdellia > JAPDLS01 > Haiyanarchaeaceae > Haiyanarchaeum. Next base: position 82 of record CAYLRC010000049.1, on the reverse strand, counting down.
GCTTGGTAGGAAGAGCATTAGGAGGAACCAAAATATTTCCATGAAGTTTAAGAGGATGTTAAAACAAAAAAATGTTTCTAGT
>CAYLRC010000048.1:1251-5469 GCA_964386445.1 Candidatus Woesearchaeota archaeon | reverse complement strand
AGGATAGATAGGAAAAAAATAAAATTTATTCCCTTGTGGAAGTGGTTGCTTAGGACCTAAAAGTATTAAATTAGATTATCTATTTGAATTGGATTTTGAATACACCTTTAGATTTTTATTTCACAACAACGAATTAGTTAACTTCAGAAAAAAAGAAAAAACCTCGTTACCTAAAGACTTCTAATGGAAATTCCACTTAAGAAGAGGAGGTATAGCAAAGAGGTAATAGAATCTGATTTAAAGAAGGTTGTTGTTGCAGGTTGGGTTCAAGAGATAAGGAGGATAGGGAAATTAATTTTCATCCTCCTTAGAGATAGAGAAGGGACCATCCAAATAACTATTCCAAAGAACAAAGTCCCTGAGAACGTTTTTGAAAAGTGCGGAGATCTAACTAAAGAAAGTGTAATCTCGGTTTTTGGGAAAGTTGTTGTTAATAAAGAAGCGCCTCATGGTAAGGAAATAATTCCAGAAAAACTGGAAGTCTTAAGTAAAGCCCAATCTCCAATCCCTCTAGAATTCTTAAAGATAGAATCCTCCCTTGATAAGAGACTGGATTATAGATTCTTAGATCTGAGAAATCCAAAAAATCTAAAGATTTTCAAATTTCAGAGTGAGCTTGAAAACCTATTTCGAAAATTCTTCTTGAAAAAGGGGTTTATTGAGACGCATACTTCAAAAATTGTTTCAAGTGCTACTGAAGGTGGGGCTAATGTATTTCAAGTCGATTACTTCAAGAAGAAGGCATTCCTCGCCCAATCCCCTCAACTCTATAAGCAAATGTTAGTGATAGGAGGCTTTGAGAAAGTTTTTGAGATTGCACCGGTATACAGAGCAGAGCCTCACCACACTACAAGACATTTATGTGAATATATTAGCATTGATTTTGAAGTTGGTTTTATAGATGACGTGGAAGACGTGATGCAAATTGTAGAAAGTGTTTTTGCCTATGTCATTAGGAATCTAAAGGATCTCCCTCAAAGAATTTACCTACCATCTAAAATACCGAGGATTTCTTATAGCGACGCTTACAAAATTCTAGAAAAACTGGGAAGAAAGGTCGTTGTTGGAAGCGAGATTGGTCACGAGAATGAGAAAGTCCTTGCAGATTTTGTAAAGGAGAAATACAACTCAGACTTTTATTTTCTTACAGAATTTCCTTGGGAGGAAAGACCATTCTACACCATGCAGTTAGAGAAAGATAATAGATTTACGAAGGGGTTTGACCTGATTTTTAAAGGGTTAGAAGTGGTTACTGGTTCTCAACGAGAGCACAGATACGAGAAGTTAGTTAAGCAATGTAAGGAAAAAGGGTTAAACTTAGAGAACTTCGACTTCTACTTAAATTTCTTCAAATATGGGGCCCCACCTCATGGTGGAGCGGCTATAGGATTAGAAAGAGTAACCATGCAAATGTTGAACTTAAAGAATATAAGAGAAGCTTCTATCTTACCAAGGGATCCAGAAAGATTAGTACCATAAAATCTTTTTATTAGCTTCACATCTTCTTTCTTATGAAAACTTTCATAAAAGCCTTGGAGTTACATGGTTTCAAAAGCTTTGCCAAACCGACTAAGATCATATTCCAACCTGGGATAAATGCTATAATAGGTCCAAATGGTTCTGGGAAGAGCAATATAGTAGACGCTCTCTGCTTCGTCCTTGGGAAGTCTAAGAAAAAAGAATTGAGAACCGAGAAGTTCAAGAACTTAATCTTTAATGGTGGGAAAGGCGGGAAACCGGCAAAATTTGCGAAGGTCACATTAGTTTTAGATAATTCGGAGAAAGTATTTCCAATTGAAGAAAATGAATTGAGGATAAGTAGAAAAGTTGATTACTTAGGAAGGGTTGTCTATAGGATTAGAGGAAGGAGAGCTACTAGGAGTGAAGTGCTTTCCTTACTTTCATACGCTAACATCCAGCCAGAGGGGTATAATATTGTTCTCCAAGGAGAAATTGACGAACTAGCTACTATGAATAGCGAGGAGCGAAGGAAAATCATCGATGACTTGGCTGGAATTTCGACCTATGAGGAAAAGAAGGAGAAAGCTCTAAGGGAGCTACAGAAGGTTGAGGAGAAAATTAGGGAAGCTACAGTACTTTTAGAGGAGAAGGAGAAATATTTGAAGGATCTGAAGAAGGACAAGGAAAAGGCTGAGGAATATGTAAACCTCGCTCAAAAGAAAAAGGAATACGAAGCTATGCTCCTCCTCAAAGAGATTCACTTGCTCAAAGGGGAGAAGGAGAAACTAGAAAAAAAGGTAAGATCAATTACTTCACTAATTCAGAAAATTAAGGAGAGAAGTACAAAAATCGAGAAGAAGATCAATGAACTGGTAGAAAGGGAAAAAGGTCTAATTGAAGAATTGAATTCCTTGAAAGCTAGTAAGGAAAATCTGGAGAAGGAACTATTAGAGAAGAGAGTCAAAGCCAATGAGCTAAAATTATCCCTTGAGAATTCCGACAAGGAGATAAGGAGGATAGAAGAAAGGAGGGAACAAATATTAACCTCCATAAAAGAAATACAGGCTAGGATAGAAAAATTGAATAAAGAAAAGGAGGAAATCGAGGGAAGAATTTCTAAACTCAGGGATGAGATATCTAAGCTAGAGAGCATTTCTAAGGTAGAGATTAAAGAAGATCTCTCAAAGCTTAGGGAGGAGTTGAATCAAGTTTATGAAGATTCCTTTAAGTTTAAGGAGAAGTTAAGCAAGTTGGAGGAAAATAGGAGGAAAATTGAAGAGATAGAGAGGGTTAGCAAAGAATTGAAGGAGCTTAAAGAGAAGTTGAAGAAAATTACTGAGAGGGAAAACATCTTAGTTGAAGAGGTTGAATCCCTATCTAACAAATTAAGGGAGAGTCTTGCTAAGAAGAATAGGCTCGAGGCAAAACTCTTCTCTCTTCGAGAATTAAAGAAGGGAAAGTTACCTAGGAGTGTTCAAGAAATTCTGAAATTGAGGGACTCTGGGAAAATCGAAGGGATTATAGGAACTATTTCAGAACTCATAAAAATAAAGGAAGGTTTCGAACGTCCAATAGCTGCACTTCTCAGGGGAAAGGAAAGTATAGTAATTGTAGAGGATGAGGATACTGCCAAGAAATGTATTGAATTCTTAAGGAGGAATAAGATAGGAGTAGCCTCTTTTCTTCCTATTAACAGGATTAAAGGCATTTACAAGGAGAAGGATGGAGACCTCGGGGAGGATGTGATGGACCTTGCAATTAATTTAGTAGAATATGATGAAAAATTTAGAGATGTGGTGTATTGGTTTCTAGGAAATTGTGTGGTTGTGAGAGAACTGCCAAGGGGGAAGATAAGTTACAAAATCGTTACCTTGGATGGGAAGGTCTTGGAAAGATCCCAATTGATAACTGGTGGTTTCCTTGGAGAAGAACTAGCTCCAAAGATTAGGAAGATTGAAGAGGAGCTAAAGAAAATTGAGGAGGAAGTGACTAAGTACTCACAATCTCTATCTGAGAAAACCTCCCAAAGAGAATCAATTCTCAAAGAAAGGGTTGAAATTGAAGGAGAGATTTCAAGAAGGGAAAAATTGTTGAGAGAAGCTAAACCTCAAGAATTCGATCCTAAGGAGATTGAGAGGGTAAGGAGAAAAATAAAAGAACTGGAAGAAAAGAGGAAGTCGTTAGTTGAGAAGATAAATAAATATGTAGAAATTGTGAGCAAGCCGGAGCTTCTAGAAAAGCTTGAAAAACTTAGGAAAGAATTAGCTAAATTAGAAGGTGAGAAGTCTAAAGTTGAAGGAGAGATAAAAAATGTACTACTTAGGGATCTAAAAAATTTGAAGAGGCTTCTAAAAAGTTTGGAAAAGGAGAAGAAGAATTTCAATCTAAATTTGAAAAAGATTGCAAGGGAGAGGAATTCCCTTCTGAAGAAAATTGAGGAAATAAAGAAGGAGTTAGAGAAAGTAGAGGAAAGGACGAGAAAAAAGGAAGTTGAAAGAGAATTCGCTTTAGAGAGGATATCCAAGCTTAAAGAAGTTAAGGGAAAGAACGAATTCAGAGTAGCGGAATTGGAGAAGAAGATCGAAGAAATTAAAAAGAAAATAAGCGCCCTTGATACAAGTATAAAAGAGAAGAGGGCAAAGTTCTTAGAATATGGTTTAGAAGTCGAAGTTCCATCTCTTCCCTTGGATAAGATAAAGGAAAGGATTAGTGAGCTTGGGAAAAAGTTGGAGAGCTATGGTTACGTCAATTTAAAAG
>CAYLRC010000048.1:0-1151 GCA_964386445.1 Candidatus Woesearchaeota archaeon | reverse complement strand
AGGATTAGTGAGCTTGGGAAAAAGTTGGAGAGCTATGGTTACGTCAATTTAAAAGCCTTAGAGATTTATAAGAGCGTGGAAGAAGAGTATTTGGAGTTGGAGGAAAAAGTTAGGAAAATAAATGAGGAGAAAGACAAAATTCTGAAGTTAATAGAGGAAGTTGAAAGCGAGAAGAGGGATGCATTCTTCAGAACTTTTAGGGAGATCGAAGGTAAGGTCCAAAAATTATTCTCAATCTTAGCTCCTGAAGGGGAAGTCAAGCTTGAACTTGAGAATCCAGAAGATCCTTTTTCAGGTGGTTTAGAAATAAAGGCAAGGTTTCCAGGCAAAAAGCTCCTAAGCATGCTTAATTTGAGTGGAGGTGAAAGAGTTATCGTCGCTCTCTCCTTCTTATTCGCAATCCAAGAAGTGCAACCAACTCCTTTCTATATCTTAGATGAGATAGATGCGGCACTAGATAAACTAAACTCGGAGAGGCTCATAGAAATTTTGAAGGCCTACTCTAAGAAGTCGCAACTTATAATCATAACTCACAACGACACAGTAATAAGCAATTCAGATTACATTTACGGTGTTAGCATGCAAAAAAGTGGGGAAAGCAAAGTCTTAAGCATTAAGCTTCCTTAATCCTCCCATACCTCTTGTGGAAGCTTATCAAATCTTCCATCTTCTTCCTCTCGAACCCTATTTTCTCCAGTTCATTTAAGATCTCCCCCTCGGAAAGCCCTCTCTTCCTAAATTTCCCGTAGAGAGCCAGTAAGCTCTCAGAAACTTCCCAAGGAAAAATTATCCAAAAATCGGTCTCGTAGACAAAGTAATCTGGTTTTATTAAAGACCAAGGCTTTTTATAAAGGACTGCTAATCTAAAAGCATATGCGCCCCTCTTCTTTAAGTGCTCATAAGCTGCCTTCATACTCCTACCGCTATCGACAACGTCATCAACTATCAAGATATTTTTCTCCCTAACACTTGTTGATATATCTTGGGTTATTATTGGCCTAGGAATTGCCTCTTTCATTCCTTTGTAAAATTGAATTTCCATGGAAGTAAGTTCAGGTACCCCTAAGTGATCTGCTATCAACCTAGCTGGTACCAAGCCACCTCTAGAAATCGCAACTATTATCTCTGGTTTATACTCACTTAACTCTATT
>CAYLRC010000047.1:0-5578 GCA_964386445.1 Candidatus Woesearchaeota archaeon | reverse complement strand
CTACTTATAATCCTAAAAGTCAAATACTTACAATACCATCAAGAGCTAAAGAGACTAAATATAATGATACCTTACGACTTACTATTTATAGGTTGAAAGAAAAAATGCCTATTTATGAGTTAAAAGAAGAAATACTCCTCAACGAATCTTCTTGGGAAGAAGTAGCAGTATCTGTACTGAAAATTCCTGAGATGGAAAAATGGGAGTCAAGGAATCTCTCATTTCAATTCCCCTCCTCCCTTGAAGATATAATAGAACCATCTGATATGTTAATTTTTACTTTCGAAAATGGGGAGGGACAGAAATTAGAATGGTGCTGTATTACCTATCTATGTCGCACCTCTGTTAGAGGATATCCAGGAACCCCACTAGGAGGATTTAACATTCCATGTGAGGAGTAAATTTTTAAAAAACTCACTAGAATCTCTTTTATAGCGCCGGTAGTCTAGCCTGGTTAGGACCTCAGCCTTCCAAGCTGATGACCCGGGTTCAAATCCCGGCCGGCGCATCGATTAATTCAAATTTAGAAATTTTGAGAGTTGGATACGATGAAATTGATCGTACCTCCTAAGTTAAAGAGAGGGGACACAATTGCTTTTGTTTCTCCCTCAGCCGGATTAGCAGGCCTTTTTAAATATAGAGTCAAGAGAGCTATAAAGTGGTTTAGAGATGAGGGGTTCAAAGTAAAACTTAGTAAGAACTTTTGGAAGACCGGTTACATAGCCGGCTCCCCTGAGGAGAGAGCAAGGGATCTTAACGAGACGATTTTAGATAAAGAAGTTAAAGCCATTATCAGTGCGATTGGAGGGGAGCATTCTATTCAAATACTGAGATATGTGGATTTTGAAGCTTTTAGGAAAAATCCAAAAATCTTTAGTGGATTTTCAGATATAACAGTTCTACACTAGGCTTTTTACAAAATTTCAAGAGTCCAAACATATTACGGCCCAATGGTTTTGACCCAGTTTGGGGAGTACCCAAAGCCTTTTGAGTATACTATAAAGTGTTTCTATAAGGCTGTTATGCATGGGAAAATAGGAAAAATTGAAGTCGTCGATTACACGGATCAATTCCTAGATTGGAAAAAGTTCAAGAGAACTCCACGTAGGAAATTCAAGAAAAACAAACTTCTGTGGTTGAGGGAAGGGAAGGCTAAAGGTCGACTGATTGGTGGCTGTATGCCAAGTATTTTAAGGGTAGCTGGCACAAGCTATTTTCCCTCATTCCACAACTCTATAATCTTCCTTGAGACTCCAGAGGGAGAGAGAGCGGGGAAACCCTACAAGTTAGAGAAGGTAGATGCAGATTTAAGTCAATTAAGAGAGGTAGGCATTTTTGAGAAAACTCGTGGTTTGATTTTAGGAATCCCTTACCGATACACTAGACAGATAAAACAAGAGTTTTATAGATTGGTGCTAGAAAGGTTGAAAGATTACGATTTTCCAATTCTAGCAAATGTCAACTTTGGACATACAGATCCGATAATAACTATTCCGTATGGGGCGCAGGCAACAATTAATAGCGAGGTCAAGGAGCTGAGGATAGAGATCTAACAACTTCCCAATTTTTCTTCAATTAACAGAGCATAACAACTACTTGAGAAGAATTATCAGTGGAAACGAAGAGTTTATAAGTAATGGGTGTTAAGCTCGCTTCCATGGAGACAATACCTTTCGATGATTTTAGGAAAGTGAAAATAAAGGTTGGGAGAGTAATTGAAGCGTCGGAAATTGAAGGTTCTAAGAATTTGATGAGGTTAAAAGTTGATTTTGGAGATGAGCAGAAGCAAGCTGTTGCTGGGATTTTGCAGTGGTATAAACCGAACGAGCTCGAAGGTAGGAAATTCGTCTTTGTTACTAATATCGAGCCACGCAATTTGATGGGGATAAAATCGGAGTGTATGATACTCGCAGCAGAGGGGAAGGACGGGAGAGTAGTGCTGCTAGTTCCAGAAAAAGACGTTGAAGAAGGGAGTGAAGTTTATTAAAGGATAAATTAAAAAACCTCAATTCCTTTAAATTTTTATGGAAGTTGCTGTTAGCGAGAGTAGGATAGAAGCATTATATAATAGACTCAAGCAATATGAGAAACTTGGTCTTTTTCCAAAGAGTGAAGGAAAGATTAGAGCGTTCATTCACATTTTTACCAAAGAGAATGTTGAGAAGGGGGAGAGATTAAATGAGATTGCTGAGGAAGTTTCTAGACTCGAAGAAGTTAAAGAAGTTAATATCTTAACTGGTCAATGGGATCTTCTAGTCAAAGTGGAAGTTAACGATGTTAGAGAATTAGCCTATTTTGTAGTTGAGAAATTGAGGAAAATTCCTGGAGTCGAGAGGACTATTACTTCAATAATCTTAAGGAGTATCTCAAAATGATAAACTTCTACAAGACCATTAAAGTATCGAAACCCCTTGTTATCACAGGTTTTCATAGTTTTGGCTCAGTAGGTACTCTTGCAGCTCAATATTTGAGGGATAAGCTAAATGCTGAGGAAGTTGGTTTCTTAGAGGTCGAGAATTTACCATCTACAGCCCTCCTCATAAAAGGCGAGATAGTTTATCCTATAAGGGTGTTTTACGCAAAGGAGAAGAATCTTGTTATATTTGAGTCCGAGCTACCTCTACCTCAAAACGTTAGTAAGGGAATAGCTGAGGACATAGCAAACTTCGCTCAAGAGAAGAGAGCTAAGGCCGTTGTTTGTTTGGAAGGATTAGCTGTTAAGGGAGAACCAACTCAAAGCAACGTTTATGTTATCTTTAATGAGAGAAAATTAAGCACTTCTTTGAAGGGGATGAAAATTCTGGATACAGGATTGATTTTTGGACTTTCAGCAGATATTTTGCTGAAGTGTAAGGCACGAAGAATTCCTGGGATTTGTATAATGGCTGAGGCATATTCTCAATTTCCCGATGGAAAAGCTGCAGCAAATGTCCTAGGGACTCTCGGAAAATTGTTTAAGATTCCGATAGATGTTGAACCACTAATTAGGGAATCTGAAGTTTTCGAGAAAAAAATGCTTGAGATAGTTAAGAAGGCTAGGGAATTCGAGAAGAGACCTCCTAAGATTTATGGATAGGCTTTCCCTTCTCCGAAAATTTGAAAGTTGAGACTATTCCATAGCTAGCTAATAAGGGGAACCAAAATCTAACCACTCTGGTAACTATAGCGGCAGCTAAACTTTTGCTTAGAGGGATGTTAAATCCCAAATAGACGAAGGATAGGAAACCTTCCGTAACCCCAAAACCTCCAGGTATTGGGATCGGAATGAGGTAAAAATATGTTATCAGCACATAGGCTATCAACATGTGAAGGAAGTTTGGGTAAACTCCAATTGTGAGGAGGGAGAAAAAGTAGGTTAAAATGTCGAAGAACATATCTACATGACCCATACTCCAATAGAAGATCATATCAGTCTTCTTCAACTTCCTAGTCTCTTCTCCAACTTTTCCCAGAAAGTCTTCTACCTTCTTCACCTTTTTTATCCTTTCAATTTTCCTGAGGAAGTCACACATAAGAATTGTAAATTTTGGGAGGAAGAATAGGAAGAGAAGCGCTAAGAGCATGCACGGCCAAATGTAGAAGGGAACTAAGTAAGGGATAGGGAAGAATTTTAGGAGAAGGAACATTGAGAGACCTGTTACCGTCGGAACAGCGAAACACAACCTACAAAGTATAGCACTTTTTATAGACGCGAAGAATTCTTTCTTATTTTCCTTAAATAGGTAGATCCTTGTCAGGTCTCCAGGAATGTCAGCTATCGGTAGCAGAATACTAGCAATGATTCCAGAGGAATACACATAAAGAGATTTGAAAAATGGGATCTTTGCCCCTGAAATTTTCATACTATAGTACCAAGTTAATGAATTTGAGAAAATACCGACCATAGAGACTCCAAGAGCAACTAGGAAAATCAACGGATCTGAAGCGCTAAGAGCTTCTATTGTGCTCTGAAGACCACCAAAGTAGAGGAAGAGAATGAAGATCACAATACCGATGAAGAGTGTCACTAGCTTCCCTCTCCCCAAATCCATATCTTTTATGAACGGGTAATTAATTTAAATTTTATTGAGCTTATGGAAATTTTTTAAAGATTAGTACATTAAGAAGGAACATGGAATTCGAAGAGAAACTGTTGAGAAAGTTCTCCAGAAATTACGAGAAGTATTATCCAGTTAAGCAGCTGAAGAGTTTCGGATATAAAAGGTATCGATGTAAGAGTTGTGGAAACTTCTTCTGGAGCATAAATCCTCGCGATTTTTGTGGTGAAGCTACATGCATGGGTGGTTATGTTTTTGGGAAAAAGTTAGGTAAGAAGAGCTTTAAGTACTTCGAGGTTTGGGAAGTTTTCAGCAGGTTTTTCAAAAAGTATGGTTATGTTCCAATTCCTAGGTATCCAATTGTGAGCAGGTGGTATCCGGAGCTCTACTTTGTTGTGGCAGGAATAAACATATTCCAACCTAGGATAATAAATGGTGAAGTGGAACCATTCGAATACCTTACTGTTGAGAGACAGTTCTGTGTGAGATTTTCAGATGTGGATATTGTAGGATATAATCCAAAGAGTTTTTCAGGTTTTATAATGTTAGGTCAACATGCTTTCAATACGAAGGAGAAGAAAACGTACTTTAAGGAAGAAGGGATAGAACAGATCCATAAGTTCTTGACCAAAGTTCTTGGAATAAAACCAGAGGAAATAGTTTACAACGAGAGTTTTTGGTATGGGGGTGGGAACTTAGGCCCGAGTATAGAATTTCTGTCTAATGGTATAGAGTTAGGGAATCAAGTCTATATTCAATATAAGCTGGTGAACTCCAACTTTAGAGAAATAGAGAACAAAACGATAGATATGGGGGCTGGGATGGAAAGAATAGCATGGGCAGTTTCAAATAAATTGACTAGTTACGAGGTTACGTTTCCATATGTCTTAAGAAAGCTCAAAGAAAATTTGGGGATATCTATCGATAAGAAAATCTGGAGGAAATTTTTGAAATATTCTCATCTCTTTGAGGAGGGCGTAAATTTCAATTCAATTTTCGAGAGGATTGCTCAAAAGGAGAGAATTAGTTTTTCTAAGTTAAAAGAGGAAGTAGAAAAAGTAGCAAAAGTATATATGCTAGCTGATCATACGAGGACCTTACTCGTTGCTATAAGAGATGGAGCATTACCCAGTAATGTAGGCGGGGGTTACAATCTGAGAAATTTACTTAGGAGATGCTTCTCAATTCTAAAGGAACTTGGAGCAGACTTTACAATTGAGGATGTGATGAAATGGCAAATGTACGAGTTTGGAAAATTCTTCCCAGAACTTAGGAGGAAGGGGAAATTATTCGAGATAATAAATGTGGAATATGAGAAATATATTAATACGAGAAAGAGATGCATCGAAATCTTGGAGAAGGATTTGAAGAGAGGAGTAGAGGTAAATACCGAGTATTTACTCAAGCTTTACGATAGTCATGGGATAAATCCGGAGTTGGTGAAAGAAATTTTCGAGAGGAGAGGGATAGAAGTAAGGATTCCTTCAGATTTTTACAAAAGAGTTCAAGAGCTTCATGAGAAGAGGAGGAAGAAGGAGGGA
>CAYLRC010000046.1:0-5715 GCA_964386445.1 Candidatus Woesearchaeota archaeon | reverse complement strand
ACGTGATGAATTGTGTAGGAGTTCTTCAAATCAATTCCAAATTGCATAGCTAGATTAGCCCCAGTTAAATTAGTATCAACAACAAGGGTATCGTAACCCAAGGAAGAGAACAAGTAAGAAATATTAGCTGCGCAGGTAGTTTTCCCCACGCCACCTTTGGTGGAGCCTATAAAAATTACCTTTCCCACGGAAAAGAGGAGGAAATCCTGAAATAAATTTTTTACCATGGGCCCGCTGGGATTTGAACCCAGGACCTTCGCCGTGTGAGGGCGACGTCATACCCCTAGACCACGGGCCCACATTCTAATAGTTTTAGATGTTAAGTTTTTAAATAACTCACTACTCCTCCTTACTGTGGGTGCCATAGGATTTGTGGGGAGATTTAGGCCGCCAACTGCTGAACATATGAAACAAATAGAAAGATTAAAGAGAAGTGGCTACGAGGTTTTCATCCTCCTTAACGATTTACAAATCTCCAGGAGTAATCCATTCTCAACTGAGGAAGTGAGTAAGATGTTTAAAAATGAGTATCCTGAGATCGAAGTAATTAAGCTGGATTTGAAGTATTTATTTAGAAAACCAAAAAATCTACTAAATCCAATCTATATGAAAAAAAGATTAGAAGAGGAGTTTGGCAACTTCGAAGTTTTTACAAGAGATCAAAGAACTGCGAAATTTCTATACTCCCTCTTTGGATATAAAGTAAGGACTGCAAAGAGGAGCGGTATATCAGCATCAGCAATTAGGGAAATACTTTACGAGAATTGTGGAGAGAGGAAAAAGTTTGAGGGATGTTTGGACTACTTGGTTGAGAGAGGATTTTTAACAGAAGGGGTAGCTAAGGAGATAAGGGAAGAAAGGATAAGGAAGAGGTTGATCAAGCTTAAGAATTCTTTGAGATTACCTTCAGTTCAACCGCTTACTGGAATTTTCGAAGCTCTCCTCTCAGACCTAGAGAAATCAATATTAAGGTAGAGATTTTTTCTTATCCTATGGAGAGGGAGATCTTCACGCTTTTATTCCTCTCAATTTTCTTCATCTCATTTGACTGTGTGGAGAGGATAGAGCTTTTGACTTGTGGTAATTGTGATGATAACAATCCATGTACTTCTGACTACTGCATAGCTGGTAGGTGTTTTCACAAGCCTCTCTCAGGAAATGTGAGTGGATGCTTTAGGATAGAGAATTGTACCTTATATAGTTGTGTGAATGGAACTTGTTTATCAACATTGATTAGTAATTGTTGTGGTAATGGAATTTGTGAAGAGGGTGAGAATTGTTCGAATTGTGAGGTTGACTGTGGTAGTTGTATAGAAGTGGAAAATTTAAGGGTTCCTTCAGTGCCCAAATATCCAAGTTATGAAGTATCACCTAAACCGAAAGTGAATTCTGTTAGGCAAATTCCTGTGAATTTGAGGTTTGTTATAAATGCTTACAAAATATACAATGGGTCTGGTGGAGTTCTAGAGATTTATCTAGAGAATGAAGACCCTAAAACCTATCTCTATAATTTAACGATTCTTACCAATTACAGCAAGACAGCAGTACTTCCTGGAGCTTGGATAATAGAGGAATCCGAGAGAAAGAGGATTGGGATGGTTTTCCTCCCAGGACCAGAAAAAGGGGGAAACTATACTTATAAGATATGTAGCAATATTATATCAACTCAGGGTGGCTTATCTTATGAATATAAAAACCTCTGTACCTCAGAGATAAAATTCGAAGCCCTCAACCCTCCAGAACCATCTAATTACTCTATGAGGCTAGATCAGGAGATGAGCAAAAGGGTTTCAAGTTACTTAGATGATTCTGAGAGCATAGAAACTTTGGTGAATAAAAGTATGGAGGAGTTCCCTGGAGGATACAACGTCTACCAGATTTCCTATTTATTCGATTGGGTGAGGGAGAACTTGGAGTACAGGAGGATCAAGGAGTTTATGAACGCAAGTGAAGTAATGGAGAGGAAGGTTGGTGATTGTAAACATTTCTCAATCCTACTGACGACCTTCATCAAGAAGTTAGGGGGTGCCTCCAGAATTTTCTTAACTAGAGATCATATGTTTACGACATTCTTCGCTGGGAACTCTACAACATTTCTCGAGATAGTTAAAGGGATTAGGAATTATTATGGGGATGAAATTCCAGTCTACTACATAAAAGACGAGATAGGATACTGGGTAATTCTCGACGGGACTTGTAGCAATTATGTAGGTGGCTTACCATGCGATGCTGTGCCAATAGGGGAAAACTTTAAGTTCGTGAACTTGACCTCTTTGAGATATACGGAAGTGTATTATCAATGAGGAAGGAGAAACTATCTAAAAAAATTCTGAAATATGCGATCCCAATATTCATCATGTTTATATTCATCTCTTCTTCATTCGTATTTATTAGAGTAGGAGCAACAGAGAAACAAATAACACTCTATATTCTCCCTGGGGAGAATGCACCGCCATTTCATGATTCCATAATCATTCACAGGAATACTACTTTAGGAGATATACTTAGAAGCTTGGAGATAAATTATACTTTAAAGAATGGTAGTATAGATTGTTTCTGGGGGTTTTGCTCGACTAATGATACGAGATGGTACCTTTATGTTGGAGAGGATTTCTCTTCAATGAGGAGAGTTGAGTTTAACCTAAGCATGAGCGTTTGGAACTCAAGGATTGTTATGTTTACCCTCCTCAATAAGAGTAAACTTTATATTTAGGGGAAGAAAATTTCATATTGCTGATGACCTAGTGAGCACACTCTGATTTGATGAGGAGAAGGGTAGCTAGGGAAGCGCCTTTATTTTCTCAAACTCATCCAAGCATGCAATTCCTAGCTCCTTATCTCCAGAAATAACAATTAGTAAATTTTCACCACTACATATTATTTGATTGCCCCCCTCCAACGACAGTTCGTAGCATTCCAATTCTTCAAAACCATGAGCCTTGAAAGAACTTAGAATCACCGCTTCTTGAAGGATTTGCTCTTTGATTAGGTTGAGAAAATTCTTTGCTCCAGTCATTAAGAGGAAGGTTGCATTTTTTGAGGAGCTCTTAGAATAAGTTAAGGCCAAGCTATTTACTAGAACCCCTCTCGACAACGCGAACATAGTCCTGGAACTGTTTTTAATCTCTTTTGGTAAGAGATAATAGAATTGAAATAAGGGGAAGAAATCCAATATGCTTTGATTTGATCCTTGCTCCAAATATTGGGATAGAATAGGCAGCAAGATAATGGAATCATTTCCACTTAAAATTATAGCAAAATTTTTTCCTAGAAGGGCGCTTAAGTTGTCATTCCTATAAATAGAGTAACCTGGACCTTCTTCTTTCTTGAGATTCTGAAAAACCTTGGATAGCTTATCTATAGCTTGAGTTTTTATCAAGATTAGGCTGAAATTTTCAGCTGGGGACGCTGCTATAATTGAGAAATCAGCATCGATCCTCCCATCGAGATTTGAGGGAAGCTTAAGATATTTGGAAAATCCTTTCAGATTTACTGAATTATTTTCAAGAATGTAAATGTCGAAAATTCTATCTAGGGGCAGTAGTTCCAAGGCTTCTTCAAGATTATTTACTTTGACTTTTTCCTCCGTTGAAGGGAAAATTAGAAAGCTTGAGATCTGGGGAAAGAAATTCGTGAAGTAAGCAATACAAATTAAAATTAAGCTCGCCACTAAAATTAAAATAAATTTCTTCATGGATTGAAAGAAAGAGGTTGTTGGTTAAAAACTTTTTTAACTCCAACTTCTTAGATGATATATGCAAAAATTAATTAAAGGAATTGTTCTGTTCGCATCAGAATTCTTGATTTTCTACTTGATCCAACATTTCTTGAGCAATAAGCTAGCAATTCTCTCCTTGTGTTCCATAGTATTCCTCATCTTCATCCCACTTAACTTCGACATCTCTAAGAGGAGATTTTTAGAAGAGTATTTGAAGATCCTTTCCTCAGCATGCCTAGGTTTCTCTTTAGCATTTCTATTGCTCATCTCGACCTATTTGCTCTTAACTTCGATTAACAATTCATTACTTGCTTCTCTCCTATTTCTCTCTACCTCTCTATTCTCCTTGTTTCTTATATTCCTCTTCTTAGCGAGCACGAAATTTAAGGGAGGAATAGAACCTAGGGTTAAGAAAGCTTGGGCTTGTTTAGTTTCAAAACCGACAAAGTTTATGGAGGGTTTTTTATTTTTCTCCCTAGGAGTTGCCCTTCTCATAAATCTCGCAATTTTAGGGAATGGAGTAGTGAGATCGATTTCATTTTCTCTACTCCTACTTTTCCTACCAATTTCCTCTAAATTTGTGGAGGAATAGAAAACTTTTTTACTTTTAACTACTTGATTCCAATATGGATTTAGGAAAGAACGTTACTAAGACTTTCTCGATTTTAACTGAGGAGTGGGTGATAGTACTTGGAGTTTCTGCTTTGTGCATGGGAACTATAATGCTCCTTGGAACCATAGTTCAATGGGCAGCTTCCTTATTTTTGGGGAAGGAGATATTGGCCCTGTTACTAAGCGAGACAACTGCAGAGCTTGGAGAGCTTGTATGGATTTTGTATAAAATTTTGGGACTAGTGGTGTTAATTTCTTTAATCGAGCTACCAGTGAGTACTTTCTTTACAGCAATTCTAATACTAACCCTCTTTGAACTGACTAAAAGAAAGAGATACAGATTTACTAAAGTACTTAAGTCAGTGAAGGAAGTTTATGTTCAGTTCCTCATTCTCTCCCTACTTTGGTTCGCTCTTTACTTTCTAATCTTATTTGGCTCCATTCATTTCCTAATGACAGGGAAGTTTTTGATCTTACTCCCGTTTCTGATACTAGGGCTTTTGATATTTGGGTTATTATTCTTCTTCCTCATCTACCCGATCCAACTGTTTTCGACTATGGAAGCAGTTTGCGGAAAGGCAAGAGTTACTTCAGCTCTCAAGCGGGCATGGATGCTAATAAAGAAGGATTATTTAATGGTTCTACTAGTTATTATAGTAGGATCTGCAATCTTTGTCTTCCCACCAGTCCTGCTTAGCGTACTTCTATCCCTCGCTTTCCCTAACCCAATTTCAACTGCTATCTTTTCCTTAATTGGTCAAGTCCTGGCAACTCCCGCATTTTCCTTATTTACGATCCTATGCTGGAAAGAGTTGAGAGTCAGTTAATACCGTAATGTTTTTTAATTTTGGTTGAGGGGCGCCTCCAAGCGAAGGGAGGGGATGAGAGCAACCCTAAAGTATTTATAGTTTTTTCGCTAATGAGGTTCTGTTAAGTTATGGTTCGGTATTTGAAATTATCAAATAAAATTTAACACCAAAATTTTTATATTTTAATCTATGCAAATAATAACTGTTAACTTAGAACCGAATGGCTTTATGCCGGGATGTGGTTTCAAGAACTTAAGATGAAGGGAGTTAGGTTCTCCCCAGATAGGTTGAGGATGACGAGTACAAGCTATGAGGGACAAGGCAAGTTAACTTTCGTTTAGTAGCTAAAACCACCAAACGAAAGTTAACAGAACCCGCTAATGATAATACGATGAACCTCTGGGACAAAGGGGATAGCCTGTTGGAGTGCCGGGCGGCGACGATGAATCAGGAAGCTCCCTGTAAGCTGGGAGCAGTTCGCAGCAAAATGTGATATAGGAAAGGAGTAGTAGGGGGTAACCAAATTGTGATGAAAAATGGACGTGGATGATGTTTTAACTACAATTTTCCTCGTAA
>CAYLRC010000045.1:0-5737 GCA_964386445.1 Candidatus Woesearchaeota archaeon | reverse complement strand
AACTCCTTTATGCATTTCACTCGCCTTTAACTTTAAATCATAAACATCAGCCCACTCGCCAAATTTGTAGTTAGTAAGGTAAGCTCTCATTGTAGCTAGCATAATCCTTAAGCTAACATCTCGAAGTGTATAGTTCCTACTTATCTTTTCTTTTCTTTCCCCATCAACGAGGAACATTTTAAAGTGAGAAGGACCTGAGAAATCTAAACTTAGGTATGGGCCTCTACTTTTCGGAGAGTTGTTTACTATGTCGAGGCTCCACTCTACAATATCTCCAGCTTTCCTCATTATATTCTCTTCAATGAAGACTCTCCTTGGAGATTTTGAGATTAGCTCTTCTAAGGACTTAACTTTCAAAATTGCCACCCCTCTCTAAGAGTAGCAAACTGCCTTATTTAACTCTTTCGACGGGTCTTCTGAACTGGAAAAGTTTTAATAAGTTGTTGAGTTAACTAATTGGCATGAAAGAGACAAAAGTTTTCTATACTGAAAACTTCAGAAAGCTCAGCGAGGATCCTAAGATTAAGTCAGTCGGCTTTTCAATGGAAAGTGCTGGGAACTTAGGCAAGGAGGAAAAAGGCTACTATTTTTTAATAACTGCTGAAGAAACGTTCTTTGATGAATGCGAAGTCTTGAAGAGCGAGGATGTTAAAGAAATAACTGGAGAAGAAAAGGAGGAGATAATTAAAAAATTCAAGGAACTTGAAGAGAAGAGAGCAGAAGGTTTTGGTGCTCTCGGGATCTAAACATCTTCTTTTTGTTTTTTAATATCGATAAAATTTTAAAAATCCATTAAACTAATCAAATTAAGCGGCCGTAGTCTAGCCTGGTTAGGACGGTACCCTGCCACGGTACTGGCCCGGGTTCAAATCCCGGCGGCCGCATTCTTCGATAAGTTTTTTTACGGATAACTGCTTAAGAAATTAAAATGCCATATAAGTTCACTTTCGACCTCAGTCAAGTCCCAAAGAAGTTATTCCAGAGATTGTTTAGGAGCATCACAGATTTTGCTAGAGAAAGAGGTATTCCGGAAAAGGCTCAACATTATGCTCAAACTCTCGTCGAGAAGTTAAAGTTGGATGAAATTACAGAATTACCACTTTCGGAAATTGTCGAACTTGTAGGAGATTTAATAATGGCGGAGTTCGAAAACATGAAGTATAGAGAAGAGTTTCAACGAAGTAAGAGAAGAGTTCTCCTCCTACCCCACTGTGCTAGGAAGTATATGGATAGTAGATGTAAAGCGGATTTTGACCCCTCAATTCCAACTTATTATTGTAACCACTGCTCTCCAGATTGTTTAGTAAGCAAAGCTGTTAAACTTGGGGAGAGCAGAGGGTACGATGTTTACATCATTCCTGGAGGCTCTTGCGTACAGAAGATCCTGAAGAGAGGTGGTTATGATGGTGTAGTAGGTGTAGCATGTCCAGCAGAGATTAAGCTTGCTGCAGGGATTTTGGAAAAAGTAGGCATTCCAGGCCAGGCTATACCCCTAACTAAGAACGGTTGTTCTGGAACAAGCTTTGATCTAAGCAGGTTGGAAGAAATCCTTTAGTCTTTGAATCTTTTGAAGTCCCTCTTCTCATACTTCGCTATTGTCTTATTAATTGCATCCTCGAGGTTTATATTGAAGTAATTTGCGATGCAAATCGTCGCAAAAATTACATCGCCAAGCTCTACTGAAAGCTCCTCAATCTCCTCACCCTCTTTCCTTTTCTTCTCCCCTTCTATATAATTAATGATCCGTGCAACTTCTCCAACTTCCTCGACTAGCGCTGCTAGCATAGCCAATGGGCTCCAATAACCTCCACCAATCTCACTAATCCATTTGTCAACTCTCTCTTGGAAATCTTGAAGTGAAGTCATAAAAGAGGATAAGCCTAGATGTTATATTAAACCCTTTCCCTTTTGAGTGATTTTAATCCATATGGAAGCGCCGGGGCTGGGATTCGAACCCAGGCGGGCATAAGCCCACACGCTCTCCAGGCGTGCCCCTTAACCACTTGGGTACCCCGGCACACTTAATGAAAAAAAGGGTTAGTTTTTATTTTTTCCTTTTCTTACTTAGGTATACTCTATATCCTGACTTCTTAGCAATTGTTGTACAATTTCCAAAGACTTCTAACATCCTTTCCATTAATCTCTTACCTCCCTTCTTCGGCCTAGCAACTATCTCCAGAATTCCGCTAGGTCTCAAAAAATCTCTTGACTCCTCTATGAGTCTGTAACACAATTTAAGTCCTGCACTTATTGGTGGATTTGTTATTATGCAGTCAAATTTCATTCCCTTTAGAGAGGAGAAACCATCACTCTTGATCACTTTCGCATTCCTCACTTTATTTATCTTTATGTTCCTCCTCGCTAGCCATAGAGCTCTTTCATTGATATCAGTCAAATAAACTTCACAATTTCTACACAATTTCGCAGCAACGATCCCGATGACTCCATAACCACATCCTAAATCTAGGATCTTCCCGGAAGTAGGTAAGATCATATTCTCCACTAGAATTCTCGTACCTTTATCTATCCTCCTGGGGGAGAAAACTCCACTTGAGGTTAGGAATGTAAATTTTTTATTCCTGAGCACACACTCAAGCTTATAGAGCTTCAATTTACTTCTCGGCTTCTCAACGAAGTAATGCTCAAAGCTCAAGTTTTCCATATTCTTGGATATACATTCCTAGGCATTATTACCCTTTCCAATTTGGCGACCAACCCTTTCTTCATTTTCTTAAGTTCCTGCCAGCTAATTTGAGCTTTAGCCACTGCTACCAGTTCCTCCTTTAAAGTCATTATAGCAACTACATCTCCTTTTTCGAAACCGCTCTCGAATTTCACAACTCCAGGGGCCATTAGAGGAGCACCATAGGTTATTGCACCAACAGCTGAGTCGCTAATCCATATCTTTGGGAGATGTTTAACTGCAAACTCGCATGGAAGTAAGAGCTTCATTAACTCATCTTCGTTGTTCTCATATTTAAAGAAGTAGTAAGCATCAGCTAATCTATGGAGAGTAGTTAACTTCGTTTCTTCATTGAATGGTCCGACTTTCGTTCTTCTCAATTGGAGCATGTGAGCACCTACTCCAAGTTTCACACCTATGTCGTGACAGAGCTTCCTTATGTAAGTCCCGGATTCACATCCAACCTCAAATAGCACATCTTTCCCTTCTATCTCCAAGACATTTATGTAGTAAATTTCCCTCTCCCTCTCAACTCTCTTAGCTTTCCCTCGAACAGGAGGAACTTGTTTTATCCTCCCAACAAATTCCTTCAGCACAGTTCTTATCCTCTCTTCAGGGACTTTCTTATGTACATGCATCAAACAAACGTATTCCTTCCCAGCTAGGAGCAAGGCCTTCATTAACTTAGTCGAATTCTCTAACCCTACAGGAAGAACGCCGGTAACCTTTATGTCCAAAATCCCTGGATGACCAGTTTTATCCAGTTCTAGGATCTTCTTCACAAACCCGGAAACTTGATGAGAAGTTTGGCCACTCGGCTTATCTATATTAACGAAACCAAACTTCAGCATCTCCCTTATGTTCCTCTCTTCCGGTCTCTTACCAAAATTTGGATTACTCTCTTCCTCCCTTTTTACAATTACTTTCCTTTTTTCCTTCTCAAAGGGAAGTAGACCCATTTCACTTTTTCTTTTCCTTCGCCTTCTTTGCTTCCTTCTTAGCTTTCTTTTTCTTTTCCTCCTTTGCTTCTTTAGCCTCTCCCTTCTTCTCCTGAGCTTTCTCTTTTTTGACTTCTCTTACCTCAATACCAGCTTCCTTTAACTTCCTTAAGATCTCTTCCTTGCTCGAGTTCTTGCTTACTTCTATCTTAATTGGTAAAGGCCTAAGGTGAAGGACATTGCACCTCCTTCTCTTTACCTCCCCGTCGATCAGTACAAAATTTTTATCCAAGATTTCTAGGACTACACAATGCCTTCCCTTTTCAGATCCTCTAAGTTTGATACAAACCCTACCTACCTCTATCATTTTTTCGACCTCCAATAATGAGTTAAGAAGGATTCAACTACCCTAGCTACAGATTTAGAATCCAAATTCTCAGTATCTATGACAAGATGAAAAGGAGTTAGATCCTCACCAAACTTTATCCCGTAGAGCTTTTGATACAACTCCTTATTTTTCCTATCCCTCTCCCTCACAATTTTGAGAGCTCTGGAGAATGATATCCCATCTCTCTCGCTCATCCTCTTTGCCCTAGCCTTGGGAGAAGCTTTCAACCAAATTTTAATACAATTTCCTTTCATTAACCATGGAAGGGTCCAACTAGTCATCACCACATCCCCCTTCTTCGCCCTTTTTATCAGTAGCTTATCTACTTCCTTATCAATCGAAAAATCCTTCTCCCTCTTCCTTAGAAACTCCATCCCTTCTTTTGTGTCCCACCAATCACTTGAAGTAGCTTTGGTGTAACCTAATTTCCTGGCAACCTTCTTCAATGCGTCCCCACCACTATATAAATGTAGCTTGAACTTCTTTGCCAAGTATTTAGCTAAGGTTGTTTTCCCCACACAAGGTGGACCTGAGATTATCACAGCTTCCATAAATCTCAACCTACACTATTCAATTTAAAAAATTTTACTTCCCTTCTTCCTTTCTTTGAAGGAATTTTCTAGTGAGAGTCGAGAAGATCATAGAAAGGATTATGAAAAGTATGAGTGAAAGCCAGTCTGGAAATAGATTCAAGTAAGTTACACCGAGAATTAATATAACATAAGAAGGCAGTCCAGAAATTATAGTCTTAGGCAAACTCTTCATAGTCAATTCCTTACTCAAATTCAACAATTTCTTCTGAATTCCAAGAAACTCCTTACTACCAACCTCTACCTCCCTTAACTTCTTCCTTAAAGCATTCATCTCCTTGTTCAATTCTTTTAGAACTACATCCTTCTTGACTAAACTTTCGTAAATAAATGTATTTAGGAAGGAACAAATTGCGGAGACCACAACGATTAGTAACACATCCATTCCCTTACCCCTTCAAGAATTTTCTTAAAGATGGGTGCAGTTCCTCGACATGATATCTAATAATTTGTTGATAAAATGAGTAGAGGATCATGACTGAAAGTAATATCCCTGTTCCCCTAGAAAGTGCTCCTAAGATATCTGCTGCCGTAGCAAGCAACCCTACTGCTAATCCGCCCATAATTGCTAATGGATAGATATACTTCCTCAAAACTCCTACTAGGACTGGTTTAGCTGATCTAAAGCCAGGGATCAACAATCCACTAGCAAGTATTTGATCTGCGACAGTCTCAGGATCTTGTCCTCCTATCTCAACCCAAAGATAGGAAAATATAATTGCTCCGATAAGCATGAGAGAACCATAAACTAAGATTGAAATTAGATGATCAAGCTGAGGGGCTGTTACCATCTGTACTAAGGAAGGTGTATTCAGGTACTTGACTAATCCACTTTTTGGAACCTCTCTCATGACACCGCTGACATTTGTAACCTCATAACTACCTAAGATTGGGAACCCAGCATGATAGAGCATTACCCCCCAAACTTCCAGACTGGCTATTAGAGATGCTGTGAGAATTACTGGAATGTTACTTGTGTAAAGCAGGTTCAATGGCCACTTTATGGAGAAACCTCCAACCCTCCCGAAGCTTAGAGGTATCTCAACCCTCACACTTTGGAGGTAAGTTGAGGCGAAGAATATCAATATCGTTGCGCAAATAGAAACTATGCCGAATGCTATTACATCAGGAGCATTTG
>CAYLRC010000044.1:0-5750 GCA_964386445.1 Candidatus Woesearchaeota archaeon | reverse complement strand
AATCTTTGGGAGAGAAAAAATTTACTCATGACCAAAGATCTCTAATTTCCCCTTAATCATTACTCTGAAATTATCGCCATAAATTTCAGAATACGAAAAGCTCCCTTCTATCTCCTCTGATAGTTCATTCTCGCTCTTCCTAGGATTTTCTAAAAAATTATCTATAGTGAATTCCATCACTTCTCCCTTCTTTAAGGAATGGTCAAAAATTCCATAATCATAGTACCCGCTTCTAGTTAAGTAAAACATAGATGCTATTTCATGCTTGCAGAAAGGCGTAGCATATTCTTTTGCTATTCCACTCTTAGAAAGTCCAACTAAGGATTGATAATGAGATCTGTCGCAATGACAATGCGCTTCCAGAATGGAGGGAGCGTCCCTCTTCCATTCTTCGGGGGAATCTGAAAAAATTAGATTCTTTATGCTAACTCTATACCTTAAACCTGGGTCTCTAAATGAAAGGACTAATCCACTAATCTCCCTCTTTCCAAGACATGCCCCATCGAATTCTACCAGATCTTCCCTCCTCAGAATTCTTTCAGAGACCTTCCTCTTCTTCAAGTAAGATAAAACTCTCTGCTCAGGAAGCTCATACCACTCTAGCAACCCATTAACATAACTATCAATGATCAAGACATCAACATAATCAAAGGTCCTCATTACCGGATTGGATTTACTTTCTAACAATAAGCTATGTTCAACTAAGCTCCTAGGCACGCTCCTATTCCTTCTATGCATAGTGAGTATTAAAAATTCTGCTTAAAAAATTCTTTTCTTAACCTTTATAAAGTTGACTTGTACTCTCTTATAAAATGGCCGCAACTCATTTACTCAAGGCATTAATAGGAGTGATAATAGCAATCCTCAGCTTATACTACATCTTCTTCGGTATACCAGGAGTAATTGGTCCATCTTGGAAAGATGTCCTAGTAGTATTGAACGGTGTTATACCACTACTGTTAATAGCTATAGGCATCTTCATAGCATGGATCGAAATAGATGAATGGAAGATTGAAAGGGAGCTCATCGAAGAGGAGCAAGTAAAGAAAAAGAAAGCGAAGAGAAAGCGAAGAAGATCATAAAGAATCGTAAATTTTTTTCAGGAATTTTTTCGCTTCTTTTAATTGCCTTAATCCTTTTTTAGTTAGCTTATAATACTTCTTCCCTCTGGCAATGTAGGATTCAACATAACCTCCTCTCTCAAGCAAATAGAGGACTTTATAGCTAGTAACATTCCCTGCCAAGAAACCAAATTTCTTTAGAATCTCTTTTCTGAGCTTATAGGCATACTCTTCCTTCTCACTTAAAATCTTAAATATGAAGATCCAAAGATTCTCCTTTAAGACCTTCTCCTTCAATCGTTCAACTGGTTCCCTAACCATAAATTATTATAAATGAGGAAAGTTTTTAAAATTTTACAGTATCGTAAAAATTATGCCTAAGGTAAGGGTTGGGGTAGTTGGAGTAGGAAACTGCTTCTCTGGCCTAATTCAGGGACTAGAGTATTATAAGAGAAAAGGGGAGGTTGAATATGGGTTAATGAAGGACAAAATAGGGAAATACTCTATCTTTGACGTAGATTTCGTTAGCGCGTTTGATGTCGATGCCAATAAAGTAGGAAAGAAACTTTCGGAAGCAATTTACACAGCACCTAACTGTGTTAATTGGGTAAAGAATGTCTCGTTAGGTAAGGATGTTACAGTCAAAGAAAGCCCACTCATAGATGGAATTGGTGTTTATCTAGCAAGTCTCGTAAAGCCGAAGAAGCAAAGCAAATCAGTCAATCAATTAAGGGAAGAAATTTTAGAGGAGCTTAGGTCATCGAGAACAGAAGTCTTACTTAATTACTTGCCTGTTGGAGCTCAAAAAGCCACAGAATTCTGGGCCTCGATAGCCTTGGAAGCTAAGTGTGGTTTTGTGAATTGTATTCCAGTCTTCATAGCATCAAACAAAAAATGGGCTAAAAAATTTGAAAAGGAGAAGGTTCCGATAATAGGTGATGACATCAAAAGTCAAATAGGGGCTACGATAGTTCATAGAACTTTGACGAAGCTCTGTGTTGATAGGGGTGCGAAGATAAAGAGAACTTATCAAATTAATGTTGGGGGAAATACTGACTTCCTCAACATGTTGGAAAGGAAGAGATTGGAAAGTAAGAAAGTTTCTAAGACTGAAGCGGTTAGGAGTTTGATTCCAGGAGGAATTGAAGATGAGAACATATATGTTGGCCCTAGCGATTTTATACCGTTCCTAGGGAATACGAAACTTGCTTTCATTAGGATAGAAGGGACCATGTTCGCTGACGTACCATTCAGCATTGAATTGAGGTTAGAAGTGGATGATAAGGCTAATTCTGCTGGTGTGGCTATAGATGCAGTAAGGTATTGTAAGCTCGCATTAGATCGAAATACAGGAGGTCCATTAGTTGGGCCTAGTGCTTGGTTGATGAAACATCCACCAGTCTTCTATAGTGATGAAGAAGCTAGAAAATTAGCAGAGGATTTTGAGAAAGGTTTACTTTAATTCGACTACATCGCCTATAGTTAATGTATCCCTTACTTTCCTTTTCTCAGGCTTAATTACCCTTCTCTTCTCCACCTTAACGTGAAATACCCTCTCGATCTTATCTATCAATTTTTTGGGAGGAACTAGCTTATCCTCGAGAATATGCTTGATCAAGCTTTCCTTTACCTTTAACTTCCTAGCCAATTCTTTTAATCCAATCCCCTCATTTTTCATTACTTTCTTCAGTGTACTAGCAACATCGTACTCCTCAACTTCCATCTCAGTACTCAAAACCTTTCCCCGAGGCTTCTTCCTTTCTTTTAGTACTCTACCGAACTTCTTGCATTCTTCGCAAACAAGCATCTGAGAACCTTCCACTAAGATGAAATAACCTTTCTCAATCTCCTTGCCACAAATCTCGCAATGCATTAAATAAATTAAAGCCCTAGATGAATAAATCTTTAACCATAATTTCAGTAGGATTGACAAAATTTATTAGTCTCATACCACTCCTAAGATTGGGGATGTGGACGCTCATGAGCCCTGAACAAAGATGAGGAGAGATGGGCGGTCTGAACCCCTTATTTTTTCTTAAGTCATAGTTATTACTTCAAAGTAATAAAAATAGAAAGGTTTAAATATTAGTTCTTGTTACTACTTTTTGGTGGTATTATGGAAGAGAAGATCTTAGCTATTAGGGAAAGAATCAGGAAAACCTTACCAACTTTGGAGGAATTAGCAAGTAAGCCAATCATAGACAATAGGGATAAAAGGAAGTTCCTGAAGGTCACAAGAGGTCCTCTAAGGGAGGCTGCTGAGGATTTGAGAGAATTAGGGCTAATAGAGTCTAAGGCTTACAAGGAGATAAGAGCTATCTCAACCAAGAATCCAAAGTACTTTAGGGGAAACACTGTAAGAGGAATCCTTAGGGCAATGATTCCATATGCTTAAAACCTTCTTATTAAATTTTTTAAGCTTCCCCTCCTAGTTTTCCTTATGTTAATTAAGAGGTTTGGGGAAAGGGCTTTAGAGGTTAAAGTAAAGAAAAGGAGGAAGATAAAGAAGATCCTGAGGCAGCTTGGAATAGATCTAAAAAATTATGTAATTTTGAAAAATGGTGAAGTCGTTCTAGAGGAGGAATACGTATCTAATAATGATGAAATAGAGTTAATTCCTGTAGCATCCGGTGGTTAATGGTGGTTAAATGAAATGCGAAGTATGTAAGAAAGAGAAGGCAATTGTAAAACTTTATCATCTAAACAAAGTAATTGGGAAAAGGTGCTTCCTCAGATATTTTGAGAGGAAGGTCTTGAGGGAGATTAGGAGATGGAACTTAGTTAAGGAAGGGGAGAAGATCGTTGTGGCCACATCTGGAGGCAAAGATAGTTTAACTGCCCTCTTCCTCATGAAGAAATTCTTTCCTAAGAATGAGGTCGTTGCAATTGCGATAAATGAGGGTATAAGAGGATACAGGGACGAAACACTGAAGAACGTGAGGAAGTACTGCGATGCTTGGAAGATTCCTTATTTTATTTTCTCATTTGAGGAGGAGTTTGGTTTCAGTTTGGATTCAATAGCTAGGGAAAAAGGTTCGAGGGTTTGTAGCTATTGTGGGGTTCTGAGGAGGTACTTGATAAATAAGAAGGCTAGGGAACTGAAGGCCGAGAAAGTAGTTGTTGGCCATAATTTGGATGATGAGGTTCAATCTATCTTAATGAATGTTTTCAGGAATGATCTGTTGAACTTACTAAAGCTTGGACCAATAGCTGGCATTTTAAAAAGCACTAAATTTATCCCTAGAGTAAAGCCGTTGAGGAAGATGTATGAAAGGGAAATAATGGTCTACGCTCTACTAAACGGGATCTACGCTCCTCATAGGGCTTGTCCTTATGTTAAATTCTCCTACAGGGATAAAGTAAGGAACTTGCTTAATGAGTATGAATGGGAAAATCCTGGCACCAAGATTAAGATCTTAAAGGCATTTGATGATCTCTTCTTAAAACATAAGGATAAATGGAAATTTCCTAAGCGTATACCTACATGTAAATTTTGTGGGGAACCGAGCTCTACAGAAATTTGTAAAGCTTGTAGGATAGTTAAGGAGCTCGATAAGCTTAAATAAAGATAATAATGAGTTTAATATAAGCGCGGGTAGCCAAGTGGTTAAGGCGGCCGGCTGCAGACCGGCTAACTCCTGGGTTCGAATCCCAGCCCGCGCTTATACGGAATGAATTTGAGAAGTTTACTTCCGAAGAATTTTAAAGTTTAAAAATGTTCGAATCGTAAGTTCTAAAATGAGGGTTGTAGTTTCCTTGGGTGGCTCAGTAATAGTCCCGAAAGAGCTTGATATTAAATTCCTTCGAAAATTTTCGGAGCTCATCAAAAGAAGAAAGAGGGATAAGTTCTGTATTGTATGTGGTGGAGGGCACATTGCTAGGATATTCACAAAAGAGTTTAAGAAGCTTGGTCTTAGTGAAAGTGAGGCTCATGTGCTTGGGATTTTTGCCACACATTTAAATGCTAGTTTGATCAAATTTATGCTTGGTGAGGAGGCAACTCTTTATTTGGGTGATCCTAGGAAAGCGAAGTGGAAAAGCAGGATAATTGTAAGCGGTGGCTATCTACCTGGATGGAATACAGATGTATGTGCTGCTTACTCTGCTAAGGCCTTAAAAGCGGATTTGCTCGTCAACATAAGCAATGTGAAAGGCATATATGATAAAGATCCTAGGAAGTATAAGAAAGCGAAGCTAATTAAGGAAATGACATGGAGAGAATTCATGGAAAAATTCTCAGATGTAAAAATGAGGCCTGGTACAAATTTTATCTGGCATCCACTAGCAGCACTCATCTGCTCTAAGAGCAAAACGAGGGTTGTGTTCATCGGAAAGAACATTAAGAACTTCGAGAAACTTTTGAGTTCGAAGAAGTTTGTTGGTACTGTTATCCACCCTTAATCCTATTAACTATGGATCTCGCCGCAATTAGACCAGTTGCACATGCTCCTATTATCCCCCTGCTCACTCCAGCCCCATCTCCAGCTACATAAATATTATGTATGTTAGTCCTCAATTCCCTGTCTGTTTTCACTCTCATAGCATAGAATTTTATTTCTGGAGCGTATACCAAGGTGGAATCGTCAGCAACGCCTGGAATTACCTTATCTAATCTATCTAATGCTTCTAATATATCTGTTATTATCCTATGAGGCAAAGCCATACTTATATCACCTGGTGTAACGTCTT
>CAYLRC010000043.1:0-5826 GCA_964386445.1 Candidatus Woesearchaeota archaeon | reverse complement strand
CTCATAAACGTTAGGAAGAGAAAGAATTTTATAAACCTTTTCTTCTCTTAACTCCTATGACACTCCCACTAGTAGGAGCAATTTTAGCATTTTCCTCTATCCTCGCTTCCCTCTTCTCGTTAAGCAACTTTCTGAGGAAGAAGGAAAATTTCTTCCTCCTTTCATACTTTCTTTTCCTATTCCTTCACTTCCTTTCAATCGAATGGACTTTCTGGACCTCAGGTTACAATTTATTTGTTATCCTCAGCTCCCTAAATTTTCCTGTTTGCAGCTACTTCGCTGGTTGGCTCCTCTTCACAATTTTTCTATGTGAGAAATTTAAGAGGAGAAAGTACTGGATAGCATTCCTCCTTATTTTAGTCATAGGGTGGATTATTGGAGTAAATTGCATGAATTGCCTCGTTCTTTGAAAAGTTTTGATTCAGTCGTTATGTTTTAAAGGAGAGAAATTCTTAAATAAAATTCACTGGTCTCTCTACTTGTGGGGGAGAAGATTTTAATAAGGAGTAGTGGGGAGAGGATAGGGTTTCTCAGTTCTGAATTAATTAAAGAGAGTTTAATGAAAGAAACTGGTTTAAAGGAGGAAGTAGCTGAAAAGATAGCTAAAGAGGCAGAAGAGGAGATAAAAAGGATGAATCTGGAATTTGTTTCTGCTCCTCTCGTTAGAGAGGTTGTTTGTATAAAACTTTTGGAGCATGGGTTAGAAGAAGAGAGGAAGAAGTACACAAGGCTTGGGAGGCCAGTTTATGATGTGACTCAGATGATATTCACGAAGGACAAGGAGAATGCTAACACATTTTACAACCCAGAGTTCGTCCATAAGGAGCTTGGGAGTGCAATCTCGAAGGAGTACGCATTACTCCACGTTATTCCCCTTGAAGCTTCAGACGCTCATATGAGGGGAGAGATTCACATTCATACTCTCGAGTATTTTATAACGAGGCCATTCTGCTTCGAGCATTCCATGCACTATTTCTTGATAAACGGAGTCAGGACTGATGGAAGAGGAGTATTTACAGCAGTTCCAAAACCACCTAAGCATTTAGACGCAGCCATGATGCAGTTAGCTAAAGTCTTGCAGATGTCTCAAATGGTTTTCTCAGGAGGTCAAGGTTTCGATTCCTTTAACGTTTTCTTGGCTCCATACGCGAAAGGTTTGAGTTATGAGGAAATAAAACAGGCAGTCCAATACTTCATCTTCGAGCTCGATATGATGAATTTTTCTAGAGGTGGGCAAACGGCCTTCACAAATGTGAGTTTGGAGTTTTCTGTGCCAGAGCACTTAGCTGATGTTCCTGTAGTCCTCCCTGGAGGAGTAGTTAGCAGGGAGAGAAGCTATCTTGAATTTGAGGAGGAAGCTCGACTAATTCTGAAAGCATTCATAGATCTTTACATGGAAGGAGATGCCCTTGGGAAGCCATTCAATTTTCCTAAACTCGAGTTTAAATTGAGGAAAGGGATATGGGAAAATAGTGAAGCCTACGATTTACTAATGGAAGTTTCTAAGCTAACCGCTAAATTCGGAGTTCCTTACTTCCTAAATCTATGCCCAGACTATATGCCAAATGTGGTTCAAAGTCAATGTTGTAGATATTTCATGATCCCAGATTCAGAACAAATGCATAAAGTTAAGGAAGGGAAGTTGAGATTTGGAAGTCTTCAAGTAGTTTCCCTAAACCTCCCTAGGCTATCTTATCTTTCGAAGGATGAGGATGAGTTTTTTGAGAAGATAAGGGAGAAAGTTGATCTCGCAGCTAAAGTATTTGATGCTAAGAGAAGAATCTTGAAGAAATATCTTGAAAATGGTGGGTCACCAATTTTAACTATGGATTATGATGGGGAACCATATTTCGTAATGGAAGAACAAACGAATACTATAGGATTTGTTGGCCTAAATGAAGCTGTCCAAAAGCTTTTAGGTGAGGAACTTCATGAAAGCAAGGAAGCATGGCTTTTCGGTCTGAAGGTTGTTAAGTACCTCCGAGATCTAACTGAAGAAAAAACAAAGGAAACGGGTCAGAGATATGGGTTAGTTCAGACTCCAGCTGAATCCACCGCTTCTAGATTCGCATCTCTAGATCTTGCTGAATTTGGGGATAAGTCCTTCGTTAAAGGTGATAGGAAAAGTGGGTCAGTTTACTATACAAATTCTTCTCATGTTTATGTTGGTGCCAACGTCCCTCTCTGGCAGAGGATTAAGATAGAGAGCAGCTTCCATCCATTGGTTAAGGGAGGGGCAATAACCCATGTATGGCTTGGGGAGGCTGAACCGGAT
Organism: Candidatus Woesearchaeota archaeon; assembly: GCA_964386445.1. Lineage (GTDB taxonomy): Archaea > Nanobdellota > Nanobdellia > JAPDLS01 > Haiyanarchaeaceae > Haiyanarchaeum. The sequence continues at coordinate 3,551 of CAYLRC010000043.1, read as the reverse complement.
CCAAGGGCCATATACTCAATGATTCAAAGGATTTCAACTAGATCTCTATGTTCATATTTTGCATTCACTAGGGATTTCACAGTTTGTAGAAACTGCAGATCCTTAAGTAGTGGGATTCATCAAAGATGTCCGAGGTGCAAGAGTGAGAATGTAGAAGGTTATAGTAGGATTACTGGTTACTTAGTTCCTATAAATGCTTGGAATTCTGGAAAGCTTCAAGAACTGAGGGAGCGCAGGAGGTATGCAATTTGAATGAAAATAAAGTTGTTGTTACATTTTTCAAATCTAGGAACTGTCCAAAGTGTCCAAAAGCTGAGGAAGTAGTTAGAGAAGTGTTGAAGGAATTTAGTGGGGTCGAACTGAGAGAAGTTTTCATAGAAGATAATCCAGAAGAGGCTTTGATGTATCAAGTTGTTTCAACTCCGAGTATAGCGATAAACGATGAGACTATTTTCTTCGGCGAGATTCCAACTAGAGAAGAATTTAAAAGAGAGTTAGAGAGGTTTTTGGAGTGATTTTAACTAAGGAGGATATCGTAGAACTCCAAAAGAAATTTCACATAATTGAGGGAGCTATAGATTTTGAGAGGCAGCTCACTCCTCAAGGAATTGATCTAACCGTCAAAGAAATACACGAGTTTGTGGAACAAGGGTGCATAGACTTTGATAATTCATCCAGGAGAATTCCGGAAACTAAGAAGATAGAGTGGAAGGAGGATACCATCCTCCTGAAGCCAGGCATTTACAAATTAGTTACTAATGAAATCTTTAATCTTCCAACTAATCTCGCAGCAATTTCTCAATCAAGATCATCTCTCTTAAGGATGGGGGCGTTCGTTAGCACAGGAGTTTGGGATGCTGGTTTCTCTGGAAGGGCGGAATTTGTACTTGTGGTCATGAATCCAAAGGGGATAGAGATAAAGAGGAATGCGAGGGTGGCTCAACTTCTTTTCATAAAGCTTACGAGAGATACTGAACCTTATAGAGGAATTTTCTATGGGAAGAAGTGAGGTTAAGTTTTATTTAGGTGGGATAGAGGAAGTAAGTACTGTTGATTGGCCCGGAAAGATAGTGACCCTGATCTTCTTTGGTGGTTGTAATTTGAGGTGTAGGTATTGTCAAAATTCTCACATCCTCGAGCAAAAAGAAGGTATGCTCACGAATATCAGTAAAGTGAAGGAAGAGATCTTAAAAAATCTGGCTTTGTTAGATGGTATTCTCCTTACTGGTGGGGAACCTACCCTCCAGGAAGAAGCTTTACTAGAGCTCGCCCGATGGGCAAAGAAAAAAGGCTTACTGGTTGGGCTAGAGACGAATGGGACGAGACCAGAAGTGATAGAGAAGATGTTGGGAGAAGGAATTGTGGATTTCATAGCTCTCGATGTCAAAGCTCCCTTAAGCGATCCAGAGCTGTATAAGGAAATGACTGGAATTTCTGAGGAACTCCTCGAGAAAGTAAAGAAGAGCCTAAATATCTTAAGGAGGAGTAAGGTAGAGCATGAGATAAGGACAACTATTGTGCCGAAATTGCTTAAGAAAGAAGATTTGAATAAGATCTATGAGGAAATTGGTAAGAATGAGGTTTGGGTTTGGCAGAAGTTCAAGAATTCACCATATGTTCTAGATAAAAGTCTGAATGAAGGGTTTTCTGAGGAAGATTGGAGAGAATTTACTGAAGCCTCTAAGAATTTTGAGAATGTAATCTTGAGGTTCTGGTAGGTTCTCAATTTTTTATGCGGGGGCTGGGATTCGAACCCAGGAAGGCACTAAGCCACCAGGTTTCCTAGATGCTCTTGAGCCTGGCCCCTTCGACCTGGCTTGGGTACCCCCGCAAAAAGAAAGAAGACCTTCGGATTTTAATTCCTTTCTATCTCTTATCTTTCCTTAAAGACGACTTCACTAACTACTGGGTGCTCAATGTCTACTAAATCATGTTCTTTCAGAATTCTTCCCCATTCTTCAACAATTTTTTTATCTACATCAAGAAACTTAGCCAATTGAGTAACGCCGATGCTTTTATTCTTCCTAACAATTCTCAAGAACTCATTCACTTTTTCCTCTACTTTCTTCACGTCTAGATTCATTTGAGGATCGATCAAATTCTTCAGATCAACATCCCCCAAATTTTTAGTCACCAAGCATATTTCCTTAATTAACAATTGAAATTCCTCAGGGGGGAGGAACTCCTTCTCCTCTTTTTCCCTAAGCTTAGTAAGCTCCTCCTTTATTCTCTCTAGATCCTCTTTCCTTTTCTCCACCTCCTCTAGAGCTCCCTTCTCCTCAATCTTCTCCTCAACTTTCCCCTCCTTCTCTTCAGTTTTCCTCTCAGGTAAATTCCTCTCTAGCTCCTTCAATGATTCCATTATTTCCGAGAGCTTCTCCTCAATCAATACTTTCCTGCTCCACTTCAATTGCCTAAATCTCTCAATTGTATCTAAATCCATCCTTAAGCTCCTAATCAAGTCCTTTAACTTAAACATCTTCCTGAGAACTTCAGCCGAATTTTCAATTTTTATAAAATAATCTTCTTCCATACTTCGAACTAAGGAGCAATAATTTTTATTTTTTTCTGGCATAGTCATCGGTTTTAAATTGTTGAATGCTGTGAACGAGCAAAGCATAAAACTTTTTTATTCATAATTCCTAAATCTTAATGTGAGGAAGGGAAAATTTTCTCTAAAAGTAAGCGAGGAGTTAAAGAAGAAGAAAGAAGTGCTAAAGCATTTATCTAAGAGCCAAGAATTTTGGAGCTTGAAGGAGATTCTAGAGATAGTAGGTAAATTTGGGAAAAGTGGCGTGTCCGTCGGCGAGCTTTCCTCAATTTTAGAGATGGATGAGAATTTGTTGCTTAGAGAGATCTTGTTTCTAGAAAGACAGGGGAAAGTAAGGATGAATGAGAGAGGAAGAATTATTGCTCTTTGATCAACTACTTGTAAAACAGGTTAAAAAATTTCTCGAGGATGCTCTCTCTTTTCTTAAGATTTAAGTATTTGAACGCGATTTTCTCAAAATCCTTAGAAGCTTTGCATTTTGGAAAGGCCTCCACAACTGGAGAAAGTAAACCCTGAGCTTTAAGCACGTTAACATCTTCCCTCACAGTACCTAAGATTTCCTTACCCAAGAACTTTTCAATTTGATCTTTAAGGAACTCGAATTTTCCAGAGTACTTATTAATTATCACACCACTTACTCCCTTTCCAAGGCTTTCGCTTAACTCAAGGATTTTAAGAGTTTCGCCCAAAGAGGCAAGATCTTGAGTTGTCACAATAATTGCTTCGTCACTCGCTTCCAGCGCTTTGAGCACATTCTCATTAATTCCTGGGGGTGTATCGAGAATAACAAAGTCGAATAGATCCCTGACTTTCCTAATTACTCTCGGAATGTAATTCGCCTTAGCCTTCCAAATTAGATCGAGATCTATACTTCCTGGCATTATTTTGAGTCCAGAATTCCTATGGAGGTAAATTGCTTCAAGTGGATCGACTCTTCCTTTCAACACGTGATGAATTGTGTAGGAGTTCTTCAAATCAATTCCAAATTGCATAGCTAGAT
>CAYLRC010000042.1:0-5939 GCA_964386445.1 Candidatus Woesearchaeota archaeon | reverse complement strand
TCATGATGCTTTTCAGCAACGGCAATTGCTCTTAATCTCTCAGCGATTTCTGGAAATCCCTCTTCCTCAGCAACCTTAGCGAATTCTGGGTACATTCGAGTGTGTTCGTAATTCTCACCTTTGATCGCTGCTCTCAGGTTCTCCGCAGTACTCCCGAGGGTAAGTGGTGCTACAGCTTCAACCTTAATTTCTTCTAACTTTTCACCACTTTTCCCGATTAACTCTCTAATTAGCTTAAATATCCAACTTGCATGTTCTTTCTCATTCTCAGCTGTAATCAAGAATATCTCCGCTATTTGTTCAAACCCCTCTTTCTTAGCAATTTTCGCATAGAAGGTGTACCTGTTCCTCGCCTGAGATTCCCCAATAAATGCCTTAACCAAATTTCCAAGAGTCTTCATTCTAGCACCTTGGGGCTTTAAGTAGTGGGCGTAAGTATTAAAAAATTCCGCAACTACTGTTAAGTGAAATGTTTACGGCAGTGCTCTTCGATTTAGATGGAACTCTCGTGCACACAAAAGATGATTATAGGTACAAGATCGTTGGGGGAGTATTGGACAAGTTAGGAATTAGGGGAAAGTTGAGAAAGAGTGAATTCAAGAAATTTGTGGATAAGTTTTGGTTTGAGGAAGGGAGAGATCAAACTATCGAGGATTTCTTAGGAGTTAATGCTAACGAGTTCTGGAAAATCTTTCGAGAATTGGATACTCCTAAGAAAAGAGCGAGAGCTTTGAAGGTTTATGAAGATGTAGATTTCCTGGACAAATTAAAGTCCTCTGGTTTCAAAATCGCAATAGTGACCGGCGCTTCACCAACAATTGCAGAGCTTGAGTTGGAACTTCTTGGTAAGCACAAGTTCGATCAGATTATCATCGCAAACCCTCTTAGTGGAATCGAACCCAAGCCGGATCCTAGGGGCATATTATTGGTTCTAAAAAGGCTCCGAGCTAGCCCAAGGAATTCTATCTATGTTGGCAACTCTGAGGGAGATTTAATGGCAGCTAAGAAAATAGGAGTTTATGACGTCTTTGTAGATAGAGGAGAATATCCAATCAAATTTACGAAAGTTAAGCCTTCTCTGAAGATCCATACTCTTTACGAACTCTCAGATCTACTTAAGATCTAAGTGCTGAGTAATATTTTTATTTAGAGACTTTATCTCATTTCTATGAAGAAGTTAGTCTTTTTCGTTCCAGCCGTTCTCCTCCTCTCAGCCCTTTGTATTTCTCAAGCCCCGAAAACCTCCGAAAACGAAACCCAACTAGCAATCCAAAAATGTATTTCCTTATGCGAACAAAAGTTAGCTGAGAATGTAAGTTTAGCTAACGGTCCATGTTTGTCGAATGAAATAATACCAAATTGGGTTTGTGATGTGGCCCATTGGCCAAGACAACCAATCGATGACCTACCAGAAAATCAGTGTCCAGCCTTTGGTAAAACTGCTCATAATTTCGTCGAGGTGAATGAAACTTGTGGCTTTATAAGAGTTGGTAGTATCTAACCTTCTTCCTAACTTTCCTCTTCCTCAGCTCCTTTCTCAACAAATGCTTTCTCTTTGTAAGCTTTGAGCACTGGTATAGCTTTATCAACCCCTTCTCTTCTCTTCAAGTACTCAAAGGCCTCATGTCTTGCTCCATCGAATATCTTAGAATGTAATTCGGAACACTTGGAGAAACATCTCATCGCAGCTTCAGCTTTACCTTCATATAAATAAACACTACCTGCTGTCCAATAATTTATCCTCGCGTCAATTAATTTACCTTTTTTCTCCAAAGCCTTTGCCTTTTCCTCATAATCCTTCGGATCTTTCCTCCTTGGATCTAGATTAACCCATCGGAGAGCATTGTAGAGTTCTTGATCTTCTCCGCACAGCTCCTCGAGCAATGTCTTCTTGACTTTCTCTTCCTTCCTTTCCCTTCTTACTTCCTTCTTCTCCTCTTTCTTCCCAAATAGCTTCTTCAATAGGCTCATATTTACCACAAGAAAGTGGTTATTTAAAAACTTAACTCTCTTAATATTTTGCCTTCCACCTAAAAATCAGTAGAACGATGGTCGCTAAAATTGTCAGGACTCCAATCACTAGAGAACTCCCTATCGCTCCTTCAGGAGAAAGTGTCGCAAAACCACTAATCTCGGTCTTTAATGATTGGGTCGTTTTATTGCTTACACTTAGCTCACAACTTCCACAATCCTCCGGACAGCTCTCACAATTTTCCCATCTATCACAAAATCCGTCGCCACAGTAATGGAAAACACTTGGTATACTAGTCAAGTTCTTCGAAATTCCATAGACTTCGGGGAAAGTAATTAACAGAAGTAAAACTAAGGAAAAGGTCAGTAAACTAAAGACCTTAACTCTTTTCCTCATATCACTACCCCAAAGTATTAAAAAAGTGAAGGGATAAAAAGTTTTTGCTTGAGGATTTATTTGGATTTTCCTTTACCCTTCTCCTTCAATTTTTCCAAGAAGGAAGTAGCAAATTTCTTAGCCAATTTTTCAATTTTTTCCTCCTCGATTGGAACATATTTCTTCTTCCTGAAAGAACTCCTTACTGAGCAACCCTCCCTCAAACCCATGCAAAGAGTGTCTTCTTCCTTTCCATAGTAAGTACATTTATTCATATCCCTCAGAAAGGAAAAATTAGGCATAAATGGCTCTTCCTCATCTCCGCGAAAGATCCTTGGCTCAAAATATTCGCAGATCCCAAAATCAACTTCGAGAGTATTTTGAAGCTTCGTGAAGAGTGCTGTTGGAATCTCTGTGTCAAACCTCATGTAGAGATCTGGTGGGTCAAATTCCTTACAATTTTTTCCAAGCTCCCTTCTTATATATAAATCAACCAAATGCCTCCGCTTCATCCACTCATTCCTTAAATTCCAAAATTCAACTTCCTCCTCATCCACGGGAACTCTCTCCTGGAGGAGTTTTGAAACTAAGTCCTTATTCTCCAATACCTTATCCATAAGTTCCTCTAATGCTCTCCTTACTTCACCTTTCGTAATCCCCTCAACCTTCTTCCTATACTCTTCCATTTCGGCTAAGTTTCCTCCTCCTGTAATCAAGAATACAAAACACACCTATGTTTCTTGGATCACTAATCTCTACAATACTCCCTTTACACGCTTCTGCAACTGCTCTAGCTCCTTCTATATCTCCTCTAAGCAAAATCTGAGTCAATTCTATTCCTTCTCTCCTAGCTCTCCTAGCCTCCTCGATTGCCCCTTCTAGTCCGCCCCCTTCATTAGGCTTACCATCTGTAATTAGCCATATGAGCTTCTCATGTCTTCTGTATTTTCCCAACTTTTCCCTAGCCATCCTTATACCAGCAGCTGTATTCGTATTTCCTCGAGCGGCTAACCAAGGTAAATCCTCCTCATTTATCTCCAAAGCATGGTGACTGAATTTGAAAAAGTATAGCTTATCTCTCTTAAACCTCCTCTTAACAAAATAAGTAAGCCCCAAGGCACATTCTTTAGCTCCTTCTATCCTCGTTCCCTCCATGCTCCCACTTGTATCTATTACTAAAGCCATAGCATAAGCTACATTTTTCCTCCTCTCATAAGTTAGAATGTCTTCCTCATTAATCGAAAGCTCTAATCTCCCTGAGGTTGCATTCCTCTCCAAACTCCTTTTGACACTCGGAATAATAGCAATATAATTGCAATTCTCCCCTTCCCTGAGCTTCCGTAGGGTACAGTAATCTAACTCTCCAATGATTGAGAACTTCTCGGATCTGTGAGAACCTAGGGTAGAGCTCATCCCCTTAATCCTATTCTCAATTTGCTTGAAAGCCCTTTCTGCAAGTATTTCAACTACTTTCTTCTTAGAAAATATATATCTATCATCGACTACTCCCTTGATTATCCCCCTCCTCCTTAATTCTTCCACAGCGCTCTCTCCAATCAATTTCACTAACTTTTCCCTACTTTCCAATTCTAACTTTGATTTTTGCTCCTCCATCTCAGCTAGGTACCAATTAATTCTGTTCTCAACTTTCTCTATCTCTCTTCGTATTTCATCTAACTCCCTAAATTTGCTAGCTATGCCCCTTATCCCCTTCTCCTCCTCAACTTTTGCAAGTTCGAGGAAAGTGCGATAGAGTAACTCCACTTTCTCAGAATAAGACAATTCCTCTACTCCTTGAATTTCTTTCAGCAAACCCTCACTCTCTCTGAAAATCTCTTCTTCAAGCTTACTGGCTCTCGATTTTAATCCCTCTAACTCTTCTTTAAGTCCCTTCCTCTCTTTCTCATAAGAACTCTTAAGCTCATTAAAACCCTTCTCAACTAACTCATTCTCCTTCTTTTCCAACTCATCCCTCTTCCAGTCTTTCTTGAGAAATTGGTTAAAGCAGGTTCTCGTTAATAATCTACCTCGAATCCCTTCCTCAACAAGTTCCTCTGGGGCTTTCTTAGAAAAGAGTTCTAGAACTACGGACTTTAACTCCGAAGGAGAGAGCCCTAACTTGAAACTCCCAAACTTCGAACACCATTCCTCAAATTCATTTATCAAGCTCATCTTCGCAACTACTTAGGGAAAGGAGTTGCAAATAACTCCCAACTACTTGCTCGAGAACTTTCTCCTCCAACTCTACTCCCTCAAATTTCCCAATCACTTCCTCAACTCGCTTGAGATTCTTCCCTAAGACCTTTTTCAACCCTTTCAAATTTTTCCAATCTACTGCTTCTAGCTTCTCAAGCAATTCTTCCTCATCCATCCGAATGTCTTTGAGATACAGCTGAAGAGAACTCTCCTTAAAATCCTTGAACTTTTCCCAAACGAGCTCGGATAACTCCTCGTAATTATCTTCATAATCCTCATATCTACATCTGCCCAACACAGCTACAACTAAACCTTCCTTCAAATCACAAGGATTAACGACTTCCCTCCCCTCTAGCTCTGCCGAAGCTTTCGCTATCTTAATAGCATCTATACTAGCCCTTATCCCTACATATGGGAACTCCTCTTTTTCCCTAAGCTCTCTTACCACGTCCACTGCTAGATCGAAAAAGCATCGAGGCACATATGGTGAATTGTTGGAGTTCGCCTCTTTTTTCACTATCTCTATTTCATTCTCCTTTCCTACATCTAAGATCGGTATGGAAATCAATCTGTCATTGATTGCTCCATTAACGTTATACTCGTCCTCTGGATTCGTATCCGCTATCAATAGGAAATCTACTGGGAAGCTTTCCCTACATTTACCCGGTGTTATCCTCTTCTCAACACTGGCTTCAAGTAGAGTGTACTGAGATCTCTCTGGCAATTTCCCAAGCTCATTTACGAATAGGATACCACCACTAGCCATGCCTATTTTACCATGTTTAAAGACTTCTGGATCTAGAGGATCCCCTATTTCAACTAACTTCCTTACGTTATAAGAACCAACTAGATCCTCTGGCATAGCATCAGGAGGAACTCTAGCAAATCCTTTCGATTCGGTGGGCTCAAACTTAACTACAGGTACATCTTTGAGAACATTCCTCTTCTTCGGATTACCATCAAGGTATAGCTTCCTACATACTGGACAAACGTTCCTTACTCCAGAAACATCTTTAACTAAACCAGCTGCATACGCAATGTTTAAAGCATCTTCTTGAACCGGACAATCTTGAGGAATGAAGGTTTCGTTATATTTGTGATACTCTCTCAAGAGCTCGAGAATGCTTTTAGCAAAGGTTGTCTTTCCACACCCATAGGGGCCAACGAGCTTGATCCCCCTACCACTAATTAAGCATTCAAGAGCTCTCTTCTTCTCCAACTCCAATCCAATAATTTCAGGTATTGGATCTTTCCCGTTCTTAATTTTCCTTCGAACAATCCACTTTAATCTAGAAGCAACTCCTCTTGGTTTGTAATCGGTCTTCAGGACTTCTTCTAAGCTCAAGGTTTCCATAAAGCTCACCTCTCGACTTTATTCAAAAAATATTTCTTCACT
>CAYLRC010000041.1:0-6007 GCA_964386445.1 Candidatus Woesearchaeota archaeon | reverse complement strand
CGCTCTTCCGATCTGATCCACTACCGTCTTTCCCAAACTTCCGTCATAGTAAACCATCAAAACATCCCCACTATCTAAAGTAAAATCTACGCTTTCGCTCCCTAGCTTTACCGTGCTTTCTATACCCCTCTTTATGTCTTTCAGTTTCTCCAAACTGCTATCGTACTTTGCTCTGTCCATGCTCTTCTGGAGCAGTGGCAGGCCCCAGAGATAAGCCATGACTATAAAAGAAATCACCATAGCCGTTATTAGGAGCATTGTTACGAGCACTGAAATTCCTTTCATCCTTTCTAGGAAAAGAACGTGTCTATATTAAAATGTTTTCAGGAGCAGATTCGGAAGCTACGATGCGATACAACTCTGAGATGCAGGAACCCCCTGTGGGGATGTCACAGTTATCATTAATTCGTCCCCATGATTCATGTTCTGGCAGAGGAAGGATATGGTTTCCGTTGATCGTCCTGGATCTAAACTTCTTACGCCTCTAGCTACATAACCGCAGAGGCTTTCCCATTTTCCTGTAGTTGCATTTAACCTACTCACAACAATATTCCAATCCCCTGAAGGTATTTCTCCAGTTCCTATGTTCTTTGCACTGACGTTTATGTATTTACTCCCAGGCATCACAGGCTAGGGGAGAAATACTAAAAGGTTCTGGAGCAGTTGGTTCCCTATAAGGAAGAGAAGAGAACATAAGCCCAAGTAGTAACATAATCATCCAAAATGCGACCCCAAACATTGAGGCAAGCTCTTCATTTTCTAGAAAACTTTTTTCAAAATTAAATAAAAATGGAATAAAACTAATGTTAGCTTACGATGCGATACAACTCTGAGATGCAGCAGCACCTTGCGGTGAAGTCACAGTCACTGTTAATTCGTCTCCAGAGTTAAAACTACAGGTCGCAGCATCAATGCTGATGGAAGTTGTGCTTCCAACACCCAAGGCACTGACCCCAGTTTCTGTATGACTACAGAGGCTCCTCCAAGCACCTGTCGTTGGGTCCAATTTTGTTACGGTTACACCCCAATCTCCTGCAGGTATTTGCCTACTACCTGTATTTCTGACACTCAAGCTGATTCCAGTGCTACTATCACAAGCGAGAGATGCTACAGCGATGGGTTCTGGAGCAACAGTTGTCCTTGGAAAGATTCCTGGTAAGAATCCTGACATCCATGCCCAGACAGCTGCAACAGCTGCGACTGCAATCACTACTAGGAGAACTAGGGTTATAACGTTGATAACTCCTTTCTTCGCCATGTTTTCACCCATATTAAGGAAAATTTAGATTTATTTAAATTTTTCCAAGAAGTCGTTCGTAGCTTACCTTCTAACTATCCTCTCTATTAATCCACGAGTATAGGTTCTCCTCAAATAGGCTGTAAGTTCTCTTATTGCTTCGCTCATTTCCTCGTTTTGTTTCTCAAGTTTTTTCAATTCCTCAACGACTGGTTCGAGATTTACAATTCCAGTCTCTGTCTCAACTTCAGTCGCTTGTTTCAATAGGAGGATCATATCGTCTAAATCCTTGAGAAGCTCAGCATGCTTAACCAAGAGTTCTGTTATCTTAGTTTGGAGTGTTAAATTTATAGTAACTAATTTATCTATCTGCTCACTCAACTTTTCCACGTCCTTCTTAAATTCTTCGAGGGGAATTGTAGTTGAGAATTTCTCTTTCCTGAGTCTTTCTATTTCCTTCTCAATTTTCTTAATTGGAGAAATTGGGACTAATTCGTACTCCACGCCTCCCTCCTCCAATTGTTTCACCAATACTTAGAGATGAGGTAGGATTATAAAAAGATTTTGAAACTGAATCACTACTGGAAAATTTAAAATGAAGAAAGAAAGGATTTTTACCTCCTTCTCCTCACTTTTGGTTTTTCAGTTAACTCCAGCTTTATTCTGTCTACTTGAAGAGCAACGTAGATGAGTAACATCGTCCCTATCCAAATCATAATAGATGTTATTGCTTCGAAGCCAACTGAAGATCCTGGTATTTCGATTGATGTTGTAAATGCGTAGGGATAGATGAACAAGCCTCCGAAGAACAAGATCACTAGCACCGCTAGCAACAAGACTTCGTTTAGAGTTAAAGGCCTTACTTCCATTTCCCCCACCAAAATTTAGGAAAAAGCGAAGAATTTTAAGTTTTTTGCCTCACTAGAAAAACACAGTGGTCTTTCTCGAATGGTTCCAATCTCTTCTTGTCCTCGATTGAGAAACCCTCTTTCAGAAGCTCTTCCTTAACCTTCTTGAATATCCTCTTTGGCTTTTCAGTCACATCTATGCTCCTAGATTTCACAGCTATCATCCCATAGCCATGTTTCTTCAGGAATTTCTTACAATTTTTCACGAAGATCTCAACTTGATTCGGTTGAGCAATGTCTTGAAAGACAAAATCCACATCCTTCGTAACGAACTTTTCATACTCCTCTGGTTTAGAAGCATCAGCTAAAATTGGGAGCATGTTCTTCCTTTCGCGACATTTCAATATTAATTCCCTCAACACCCTCTCGGAGATTTCGACGCAGAAAACAATACCAGAGTTCCCAACTATATCGCTACAATAACTGGCTGTTTGCCCAGCTGCAGCTCCGAGGTAGAGGATTTTATCTCCCTTCTCGAGGGGAAAGAGTTTTAATCCATTCACTAGAGCCGCTGCTATCTTACTCCTCTGAGGAATCCATTCCCTATACTCAATTTTCTTCAGGGTGAAAATCCTCTCATCTGAAAACCTAAAACCTTTTATCAAATTCTTAGTTACTAATATCCTCCTTTTCCCTTCGCCTTTCAAGAAATATACCCTCGGATTAGCCTCGCATTTCACTACTCTCATTTTTTCTCCCTTATCCTCCTTATTCTCTCTTCCAGATCTTTAAGGAGTTCCTCACTCCTATCTTCTCTTGAAAAGAAATCTATCTTAGCTGCTATTGCTATTTTTGAAGCCAAGCTCCTAGCTATTTTACCGCGCTCCTTTTTCTTCGCATCTCTGAGCAATGGATGAGATATAAGATAGCCATGCTTAGGTGGCTTTGCCCCCTTCCTTAAGTGCCTAAATAGCGCTTTCTCAGCCCCAAGTACTTGGATAGTACTGGAAGGGAGCTTGGTTAAATTCTCCAAAGAACCTGCTGAAGCTATTAACCTTGCCCCAAGCATTGGAGTAGCTACTTTAGATAAATTTGGAGCTATTTTCGACATTAAGTTCTTGAGACGATTCGTTAAGGTATTCCTCAAATTCAGTAAATTGACTGTAACTCTAGCGTAAAGTTTTAAGATTTCTAGATCCTCCTTAGGCAATTCAAACCCCATGCTTTCCGTCGGGATTTTTATCTTAGAAGCTACCGCCTCTCTAGAAGGGTCTTGTGCTATGATCCTGACCACTTTTTCCGGGTTTTGGATTTTGTGAACAGCTTCTGGAAAATACAATCCGTAGAGCTCGACTACTCTCTCGAATAACAAATTTATAATCCTGTTAAGCTCATCTATCCCATTAACCAAATGAATTATTATCTTATCTTCTCTATATCTCCCTTTGATCTTAAGCTTAGCAAATTCTGTGAAAAATGAGTGAATGAACTCTCTGAATTTCCCCTTCCCTTCAAAAACACCAAGCTCCATAGCCCTCTCAAAAGTCTGAGGTGAGTAATCTTCCTTTACCTTTTTAATTACGATGTCCTCACCTACCTTCTCTCTAACTTTCTCTATAAACTTCTCTAAGTTCCTTTGAATCTCTAAAATGAAGGATGCAGCTTCTCCACCACTCTTGAACTCTTCCTTCAAGATCAAATTATTGTTATGGAATGCAAAAATACCGAATGGATAGACCTCGATATTTACCTCCATAAAGGACTGAGTTCTTTAGAAACTTTTAAAACTTTGTATTTTTTTGGAATTGTGAAATGAAAGTTGAGATACTCGAGTATAATGGACCAGAAATTAAAATAAAGGTTGACGAAAATCATACGCTTTGCAATCTACTGGTAGATGAGATAAGAAGGGATAAGGCAGTAGTCGTATCAACTTACAAGCGGGAGCACCCTTTAAAGAACGAGTTCATAATCTTAATCAAGACTAGGGCGAAAGACACGAAGAAAGTGTTGAAAGAGGGCATAGAGAGAACAATAGAGAGATTGAATGAATTCTTAAAGGCATTTGAGAGTTCCTAGGAAGCGATAGGGATGAACGTGAAGAAAGAGGTAAGAATTCTTGGAATAGATGACGCACCTTTTACTAAAGGGAAGGATAAGGAAGTACTTGTAATAGCCACTATTTTTAGAGGTGGTGAGTTCTTAGACGGGGTTTTGAGGACTTATGTAACTTGCGACGGGGATGATGCTACTGATAAAATAGTTGAGATGATCAATAGGAGTAGACACAAGCCACAGCTGAGGGTGGTGATGACTGATGGCATCGCCTTAGGCGGATTCAATTTACTAGATATTCATGAGATTTTTAGGAGAACTCAGCTACCTGTAGTGATTGTCATGAGAAAATATCCTGATCTGGAGAAGATAAGAGAAGCGTTAAAAAAGTTTGAGGATTGGGAAGAGAGATGGGAAAAAGTAGTGAGGGCAGGGAAAATCCACAAGTTCAAGGTTGGAACGAAGGAGATATATTACCAATTTGTTGGCCTGAAAAAGGAAGAGGTTGAGAGGATTTTGAAGCTGACTTTAAAGAGGGGTCTAGTTCCAGAACCTTTAAGAGTTGCTCACCTAATTGCTACTGCAATTATATTTGGGGAAAGTAGGGGAAGGGCTTGAAGGGAAAATCAAAATCAACCACATTTGGCAAGAAGGTTAAGAAATTCCTTAGATTTCTTTTCGTCGAAGAGTCCATTCAATCCTATATAGCTTTCCTCCTCTTCTTGGTTTTCCTCTTTTCCTTAATCTTTTACCTTATACTCCCTTACGGCTTTGGTATAGTGGATGTGGTAGCTGTAGTAACTCCAAGCATGGAACATTCTAGGAACGTAGAAGACACATTTTACAAGTTTTTCCTCACAAGAAATTTCAGCATGGGTGAGATCAAGTCCTTCGATTTCAGCGATGGGATCTCAATTGGCGATGTGGTGATAGTGAAGAAAGTTAACCCGAACGAGATTAAAGTGGGAGATGTTATTGTCTTCAGAACTCAAACTACGAAGATAATCCACAGGGTAATTAAGGTAGAGAAAAGGGGTAATGAAATTTACTTCACTACAAAGGGTGATGCGAATCCTACATCTCTTAACTTCGAGAAAAATATAACCCCAGATAGACTCATAGGGAAGGCTATCTTTAAGATACCCTACTTAGGTTACCCAAGGATCATTTTACTTAGAGTCCTCGGAATCTAAATTTTTAAAAATTGAAAATTTGGGGAGAAGGATATGTTGAGGAAGCCAAATAGCATTGAAGAATGCAGTTATTTCACGAAGAGACAATTGCTTAATGACAATAACGAAGTTAAGGGGTCGCTAATGGCATGGGTCTTTAAGGGTGAGGACTTAATAAACATTTCATATATCTGCCCATTCTGCAACTTTAAGGGGGAGTTGCAATTACAAAATTCTTGGGTTAAGAAGAGGATCAGAGGGAAAGTTAGGGAAGTTCTTGAATTTAAGTGCGAGAATTGTGAGAGGAGTATAAAAATTGAGAAGACCATCCCAAAAAGGTTGAAAAGGAAATAATTTCAGACTGAAGTTATTAGAGTCCAAAGCCCCTTGAGAGCTAAGAGGAAGAGCAAGACTATTGAAATTTCTCTTAAAGAAGATGTTGTTATAGTCAAGATTGCTAGAGCTCCAGCCAGCAAGTCCAATAATCCCAGCAAAAAGATTAGCGGCGACTTCATTCAAATATCTTGAGAGTCAATGAATAAAAATGTTTCCCAGGGCTTTAAATTAAACATTAACATTTAAACCCTTCTCGTATTTTTCCCCATATCCCCTTAAATTGTCTAAGTCTATTCCACATAACCTCTATTTTCGTCTAGGATAGGTAGTCTGCTCTAACTTTGAGTTTTGGGGAGCTA
>CAYLRC010000040.1:3382-6020 GCA_964386445.1 Candidatus Woesearchaeota archaeon | reverse complement strand
GGTCTTCAACTCCAGTGAATATAAGCTTAGCCCCTATCTTTTCTAAGTGGGAGACTCCCGACTCATCAGGGGATATATCAACTGAGATAAAATTAACTACAGAAAGACTGATCCTCTACACTCCAGGTTCTAAACTCTTATTCCTAGAGTTCGATAAGCCAACCAACCTAACCATTCTTCCAATCTCCAGCACCCAGGAAATAACCACTACAGAGAGCCCCGTAAGTTATTCCAATTCAGGGTGGACAAATCCAACAGGCGCTTATAGTGATGATACTTCATATGCTTATACAAGTACGGATGGGGCAACAGTCACTTATGATTACGATTTCAATATCCTGGCAGATGTGACGATAACTAAAGTTGAAGTTGGGGTGAAAGCTTATACTACAAGCAGTAGTACTGAGGATCTTGTAGTTTATGTGTATGACGGGTCCTCATGGTATTCAAAAACAGCAACTGACTACAGTTCCGAAACCCTTCAATGGCTTGACTTTACTTCATCAACTACTTGGACACCTAGCAAAGTAAATGCGATTAAAACCAAACTCCTTTATGTTTACACCGGCGGAGGCGGTTGTTATCCAAATTACACAGAAATCCTAGCCTATAAAGACGACCATTATATATTCATGCCACCATCCAAGATGCAAGTAGGGGATAAGGTGGTTTGTTGGAATGAAGCTGAGGGTATACATTTATGTAGGGTAACTAAAATAGAAAGACACTTAGGTAATTTTAAGATCCTAAGCTTCTCAGTAGGTGACCATAGGTTAGATGTAACCCCAAATCATCCAATTTGGAGCCCAGAGTTAGAGAGAGTGTTAAGGGCAGAAGAGTTTGTCGAGGGGATGACTTTACTATGTTTGGATCATGGTGAGGTAAAAAAAGAAGAGATCACTCAGATAAAAGATGGGAGTTATAATGGTTATGTTTATAACATCAAAACCAATGAGAGCTTAAGCCCCTTCTTCTCACTTTCAAATGTAGGAAGAAGAGTTTACGATAACATAAGTGAAGTTTTTGGAATAGATCTTATTCCAAAATCTAGGACATATAAGGTAAATTGGCTTCCAGTAAGAGTTACTTATCAACAACAAACTATGAAGGAAATAAAAGTAATCATTGAAGAGCCAGCTAATTTTTCAATCTATGCAACGAACTATTCAGATGCTAGAAAGGAATATTACAAGAACAGGAAAATTTCCGTCGAAGTTGGAAGCTTAGAAAGAATAAATTGTTTAACAAATGAGAGTATTCAAGCTTTTCTAAATCAGAGCTATGATACAATAAAGAGCAAGGTAGGCCACAATTTCTTTTTAGATATTAAAATTGAGGATGAGGGATTAAGCTTCTGGAAGGGAGAAGCTGTTACAGATGTGAAAAGATTGGAGGAAAGGAAGATCTTTTATTATGATGAAGATTTCAATAAAAGCTTGGCCGTGGTGAAAATTGGTATCTGGTAAAAAAAGTGCTCTGAGAACGGTTGAAGCACTTTTCGCAGCCGCAATACTAATATTCTTTATAGTGATAATGAATAACATATATTTAAGAAAAGCAAGAGGAAGGGATCTGAGCTTAATTTCTACAGTGGAGGACTCACTCTTGCTCCTCGATGAGAACCAAAGTCTTAGGAGTTTAGTAGTTTCCTTAAACTTCACAGAGATAGAGAAACGGATCGAGGATTTAGGGAATAATACTATAGACGTGGAAGTGACGATCTGTAATTTGACTATGTGTGTTGGTGAGAGCCTAGAGACTGAAAATGTAGTCACGTACGTGATTTCTGGAAATGATAGCTATAATCCTTTCGAAGTGAAAGTCTATGCAAAGAAAATCTGAGTTTTGGTTGATAGGAGTAGTAATCTTAGTAAGCTTGGCAGTAGTAGTAATACCTCTAAGTGTGGTTACTTATCTCGAGAAAATCGACGAATTCTTTGTAGAAAATCTGAATGAAGAAATAGGGAGATGCGTAAATCTTGAAGGTTGTAATTTGAGCAATTTTGTAGGCTTTCTTAATCATGTGTGTTCTGAGAGATCCTACAACCTCTCGACTATTTACTTTTATTGTAATACTACACATCTTGAAATTGGAAATTTTTACAACGAGGACATAAACTTGAGCATTGTTTCGGATCTTTTGGAAGAGCAAGTAAATCTGAGAAATGAGGAAGTAATTTTGTACGACCTCTCAGAAGTTGGCAAGGAGATGAACATTTCTTACTTAAATAAGGAGATCCAATTGAGTTGCCAGAGGAAGATAGTAGCAAGGGATTTGTGTTTGTCGTTCCTCGGTAGTTTAAAATGCATTTCTTCAATCAGTTAAATTACTCAGAAAAAACTTTAAAAGCATATAATTTATTTAAAGATTGATGAACCGAAAAGGTATATCCCCTCTTATTGCAACCATTTTGTTAATAGCTATCACAATAGTCGTAGGAGCTTTAATAACAGCATGGGCAACAACCTATGTTTCTAACCAGACGACTACAGTAGCAGGAGGTGGAGTAGCTTGTGTTTATCTTGGCTTAAATGTTCCAAAATGTAATTTGACTGAAAGTACTGCTAATCAGCTTGTGGTAGTAATAGAAAACACAGGATCCGGGCAAATAACAGAGATTAAAGCTACTATAGAAGC
>CAYLRC010000040.1:0-3282 GCA_964386445.1 Candidatus Woesearchaeota archaeon | reverse complement strand
TAGCGACATGGATCTCCTATCTTTTGTATTTTGCAATTTCTTTACTTGTTGTTACGCTTGTATTAGTAGCTGGAATGCCTATGCTTCAGAGGGCTAAAGATGTTTCGATAATAACTTCAGCTAAGAATCAGCTTCAAAAAATGGCTGAGGCTACGTTCGATGTTTCTAAAGCTGGCCCAGAATCTACCACTGAATTTTCATTTAAAGCGGATGAAGGATTTCTTGTAGTTGATCCGGAGGCAGATAAAATTTACTTCACTAAGAATATAACTACCGGGATTTTGGCACCAAGATCCAAAGTGAAAGAGGGCTACATTACAATCTCTACAAATGTTGAGGTGAAGAGCTATGAGACTCAAGAAAGTGAGGATTGTTGCTTTGTAATAGAAAACTCTCACTTAAGAGTTAAGTTCTATAAGTTTAACAATTCCCAAAGAGACACGAATAACATAATCAAGGAAATTTTGCTTAAGGATACGGGAGAGGTTTTAGAATTCGAAGGGTTGGAAGTGCTGTTGGATGATAATGAAGCTACGAAGAGAGGGAAGATAACTACTCAACTGTTAGATGTGGGAGACCTCCTTCCAAGTGCTTCCCTATCGGAATTTGTGAATAACTCAGAAGCTTTTGGAGGGGCTGGTTATTGTTACAATGTTAAGTATACTTTAGATAGTGAAGCCGACTTCCTTCACATAATTGTCGAAGGTTTGGAGAGATGTTAAAATGAGAGTACAATTGGAGAAAAACTTGATAGTTCCGATCTCACTGATAATTGGGTTAGTTATAGTCATCGTGGCAGTAGTGCTCTACACTCAGCCCTTACCGAGTTCAACCCAAATTACTCAAGGCGCAGGAGGTGGCGAGACAAAGCACTATCTCTTACTGTTTTATATACCTGGTGGCCTTTCGGAGCGGCAAGTGAATATAACTAAAAGAGTCCTAGCAGAGGAAGAGTTCAAGGATATAGAACTTCATCTAATCGAGAAGGGAAGTGATCTTTGGAAGGATCTTGCAAAGAGATATGATGTTCATGATTATCCTACCCTCATCCTATTTAAAGGAGCTACCATCTTATGGCGTCATGAGGGATTGATCTCCGAAGAGCATTTGAGGACAAATCTCCTAAATTCTTTGGGAGTTAGCGAATAATTTTTAAAATTTTGGTATCCTAATTTTAACCGATGAGTAGTGCACCTATAGAGAGGAGAATATCTTACGTCGGCGATAGGCTGAGAGTAAGCAAATGCGAACTCTGTGGAGAAGAATATTTTGGAGTAAGGGATTTTTGTGGTATTTGTGGGAGAGAGAGTTTAGGTAAAATACAGAGCTTAGACCTCTTTTTTGAGGAAGGGGAATTAGAAGTCTGTACAGCAGTGGACGAACCAACAAATAAATTCAAGAAGTTCGGTAAATTCCTTTACGGAATAGTGTCTTTTCATGGAGGTAAGATAAAACTACCGGGGAGATTAACTGATATAGTGCTTGAGGGAAAGGTAGAACCCTCTGAGCTCGAAGGTCGTAAAGTCGTTCCAAGGTTTAGGAGAAGATATGCAGTTGGAAAAAGAGAAATAATACCTACAATATCCCTCACTTTCACTTTCTCAGATGAATATTATCCTTTCCAACCATATAGGGTTAGAGAACCAAAGAAAGAAAGCGAAACCCCTGGGATCGTTGGTTATGGTTTCTATACATCTAGATTTAGAATTAGGGAGGGGAGGATGGAAAGGGCAGTGCCTTTCTTGGATGAAGACACAATCACAGCAGCCGTTGAAGCTGGAAAACTTGCTTTAATTCACTCATCTCTAGATTCTTCTAAAATAAAGAAAGTCTATGTAGGAACGGAGTCGAATCCCTATGCTGTTAAGCCTATAGCTTCGAAGGTTGCTCAAGTTCTGAAGCTTGGCAAGGAGCATGCAGACGGTATTCAAGAAGTAGATGCGATAGATACGGAATTTGCTTGTAAAGCTGCTACGAGCGTGTTTAAAGATGCTATTTCTCTCTCAGCTTATGGAAGCCCAGAAGAGTTCTATATGGTCATAGGCTCAGATAACTCACAAGCTGCTCCTCGAGGAGAACCTGGAGGAGAACTAGATTTCTTCGTAGGATTTGGAGCTACCGCTTTCATTTTTGGAAGGAAGGATGTAATTGCAGAGGTAGAAGGATGGAATTCAGTAACCTCGGATACTCCTGATTTTTGGAGGAGGGAAGGAGAATCGTATCCTATGCATGGGGGCAGGTTCACAGGAGAGCCTGCATATTTTAAACACATAGAAAAGGCGGCTAAGACCCTAATGGAGAAATTGAGGTTGAAACCTAAGGATATAGATTACTTCGTCCCTCACCAACCAAACATACCTTTCCCCATAAAGATAGCTAGGAAACTTGGTTTTAGGGAGGAACAGTATTTACCCGGACTGGCTGTTGGGAAATTTGGGAATATGTATGCTGGGAGTTCTCCAGCAGGCTTAGCATCTATTTTAGATAAAGCTAAACCTGAAGAAAGGATATTATTGGTGAGCTATGGTTCTGGAGCAGGAAGTGACGCTTACTCGTTCATTACAACTCAAGAGATCTCAAGGAAGAGGGGGAATCAAAAGTTTACGGTTGAGTACGCAGCAAGTAGCCCATTTTTGGATTATGTGGATTACAGTACTTATAGGAAGTTCAAGAGAGGTTTAATAGCCGATTAATCTTTCTTTGGTATTTTATCTAAAAATTTCCCCCAATCTACTTTAAGCATAACAAAAACTAGAATCGTAAGAACGAGAACGGACACGATGCTCGCTGCCCAATTTTCCTCTACTCTAAAAATACTAGCATAAAGTCTACCGAAGCTAGCTATTAGATAACTCATCAAGATTTTCCCTAGAATACATGCAAACAAGGAGGA
This sequence comes from Candidatus Woesearchaeota archaeon, assembly GCA_964386445.1. Classification (GTDB taxonomy): domain Archaea; phylum Nanobdellota; class Nanobdellia; order JAPDLS01; family Haiyanarchaeaceae; genus Haiyanarchaeum. The sequence goes on along the minus strand of CAYLRC010000040.1, from coordinate 389 downwards.
GAGGAGGGGGTACTTCATAATTCCCAACGGGATGAAGATCAAATCATCTGGTAATGGGGTGAGAGCAAAGATAAAGATGATAATTAATCCGTATTTACTCAATAACGCTTTTAGTTTTTCTACCCTATCTTTCTTTTTTGGGTCAAGGACATGCCTTCCAGCCATACCAATTAAATATCCAGAGAATTCGCCAAGTCCGGCCCCCAAGCCAGAGGAAATAGCCAATAAAATCGGATTCATTTTGGTTGAAAATAAGAGGATAAGAGTAGTGTAAGGAATGGGGAAGAAAATTGAAAGAGCACCAATAAATGAAACGAAGAACATTCCAACATAGCCAAGGTTTGAGACAAGGGAAGTGAAAAATTCAGCAATCATTTTAAATAGGAAGA
>CAYLRC010000039.1:0-6311 GCA_964386445.1 Candidatus Woesearchaeota archaeon | reverse complement strand
CTACAAGCCCATTCATAATCATCAACATTAACCCAATAGCTACCTCCAGCACCTGCTGTTGCATTTACTACTATACTCCAATCCTGATGGGTAAAGTTATTGAAGCATAGAGCATCTCCAACAAGAGTTAAGTTAGGGTAACATCTATCATTATAAGCACATTTACTACTTAGATTACAGCAAGCAATAAAGTCTCCATTAGAATTAAATGAATTAAAATTACTTTGATTCAACACTGTAGATATAGTCAGTACTTCTCTAATTCCATTAAAATTATCATCTCCACAACATCTATTTCCATAACCATAAGGAACCTCATTAATTTCTCCCCCAGGAGCCCAAGTCCTAGCTGAACAGTAGCTAGCCGCTCTACCACCTATTATTAAGAACCATCTTTCTCTATCGTTCCTTACACTACAAGTATAGTAGCAAGCCATGTCGTTGTCATCAGCATGAATCCAATAACTTCCAGTATCATTACTTATACAAACTGCATCTCCAATCATCCCATTAGCTGAACCCTGAAAGTAACATTTATCATCATATACACAACTACTAGATGAATTACAACATCCATACATATCTGTAGTATCACTCCAGGTAAAATTCTGGAAAGCTGTTTGATTAACTACAGTAGTATTTATCCTGTACTCATTAGCATCATCTCCACAACAATACTCATTACATCCATAAGCAGAATATTGGCCATCATTAGTCGGAGGATTAGCTAGGCAATGAGAACCCCCAATCGACCAACATGGCTCAGACGGGGGACATGAGATATGTCCAGTTAAGACTATCGCACACGTAACCGCTTGGTAATCAGCATCATATGCCGAACAATCAGAAGCACAAATGTATTTTGATTTGTACGGAATAGTACTTGGCTCCCCTTTTGTATTTTGACAACCATCTTCATTTTCACAAATATATACACCGCTAGTTTCTTTTCCCTCACAAGCTGTAGATGCTCCACAAGCTGCGTAGCAACGATTGGGATTGCATTCAATCGCTGATAGAACTATTTGGGGCTCTGGCACAGTGAACTTTCTAACTCTAACGAAATAAACATGTAGATAGCTACGACCAAGCTGTTCGCTGTAAGGGGTTAATCTAAAACTAATCCTTTCAGTTGCAGAACCACAACCCATGGTATTCTTAAGTTCATAATTCTTGTAAAGGCGTAAACCACTTGCTGTAGTTAACCCCCAAATTGCACTTGAAACATCATATGAAATTTTTGTGCTAGAAGTGTAACAGTGAAGGTACATAGAGCTCGAGCTGTAAACATAAATATTCCTATAAAAATAACCTCTATAAAGTAAGGTTCTACTGGAAAGAGAGACAGAGGTATAGAATTCAACCATGTTAGCTGTAGAAAAAGAGGATTTAGAACTAATCGTAATCCCTCCCCCAGGATCATTCCACATGACTAGACGACCAGAGCTTACATAATATCCAGCAGGATCAGTTATAGAGATACTCCACTTACTAGTATTTAGTGAGGTTCCATCAAAATCGTCGAAGAAAATGAAAGTTTTATCTGCATTGCTTAAAGAACTTGCCGAAGAATTCCCAAAGTACATGTAAATCTCCTTCGTCGAATTTCCTGGAATCTCAGGGACCTTAACCCAAATTATTGTGTTTGCTGTGTTACAACCACTTTCTATCCAGTAAGGTAACCCTGTATCTAAATTCCAATCACTTGACGATTCTGAGAATCTAATATCAGAACAATCACTTTTCATGTACCCATTAGATATCAAAGATTGAGTATCAACAATAACCTTAACCTGATAATCGGTGAGAGTATTAGAATTCTGAGTGTTATTTATTGTTATCGTATAACGATAGTTGAAGACATAAGCATACGAGGCATCAAACAACAGAAAAGAAAATAAAATGACTAGGGAAAGGGTGATGGTTTTCAATTTATTCATGTTTTTCCATTATTCCATCTTGATTTAAAACGGTTGCGGGGGGTGGGATTCGAACCCACGAAGGCACTAAGCCACAGGGTCCTGAGCCCTGCCCCTTCGACCTGGCTTGGGTACCCCCGCATCAGCAGAAACGAGGATTTTTTGACTTAAATAATTTCTAGGTTCCTAATGGATAGATGAAGAATGAAATAAAAGAAAAATTTAAGGAGGTTGAGGCTTTAAGGGTACTTTGGTATAAGGGACGATATCGGCTTTTCGGTCATATTTTCTATTGTTTCTACAGTTGTTCCTACTTCCGGTGTGGTTGGAGTTGCTGCAAGTCTACATAAAAATATCACGAATCTGAGATTTTCAGCAGCTCTAGCATACTTCTTGTCCTCAACTAATTTTATTGTCCTGTTGATCTCCTCAGAACATCTGGTCGCAGTTTGAGTCCTCAAGTTTCTTACTCTTTCTCTCAAGTCTTTAAGCTTCTGGAGGATCTCTGAGATCTTTTCCCTGTAGGTTGAGACGTTCTTTTCTTCCCTATCGATCTCATCTCTCACTGATAGATACTTCCACTTCAAGTATTTCTCGAGGTGAACGAGTTTCTTACACCACTCTAAAGCTTGGAGTGGCCTATTTTCATCAAGTGCATTGCTCAGATTTCCAAGTATGGCTTTCAATTTGGTGATTACACGAGTCCTGTTTGGAAGTACAGTTCTATTTTCTATCTTTTCGATTAATTTCATAGTTAGGTTGTATCTAATCTTACACTTAGTCAACTCCTCCCAAAGTCTACTTTTGATAGCGTTTTTGATCTTTTCTCTCAAAGCCAATGCAATTTTCCTCCTAGCCCTGATCCTCTTGATGTTTTCCCTCATATGATCAGCAACAGCTTTGATCACTTGTCTTACAGTGAGACACACTGGCTCTACACTTGTTTGATTCTTAATTGCATCGCAGATTTTCGAAGCCAATTCCGGTTCCCCAAGGACTTTAACATCAGTGTAGTTCACGGAATTAATTTCATCTATTAACTCTGGGATCTGGTCCTCGCTCGAAATCAATCTTACTGAGCTATTGCCTGGGGCATATGGTGCATTGCATACATCACTCCAGTTTCCAACCGCAATTACAACTAATGCTTTGTCCTTCAAGTTTTTCAATCTCTCGATTATTTTGTTCTTTACTTTTCTCGCTATCTCACGGAAGTTTCCAGTTATTTCTTCCTCTACAGTTATGCCTAGGTTGCTCAGCTCATCCTTAACTATTTGACCAACGTCACCGACGATCACGACTTTCGTTACATTCAAGAATTTTAAAGTATCACTAACCTCTGGCGACATCACATTCCTAGGAACTAATAAGAGTGGTACACCCTCGCTTATTGCTATTTCCTTTGCCTGTGCCACTAGCCGAGCACTCTCTAGGTTTTGAGTTGGTTTGTCAAGTTGATCCCAAACAATAACTGCCTTCTCAGAACCATTTGGCCAGAAGTACTTCGCAACTTCACATGCTGTTCCGAATCTAGTCATCCCCCAGATTCTTACTACATCATAACCCATTGACGTTAAATCGTCCTCAACCTTCTCACTTACTACCACTGGTCCTCCAATAATGTAAATTTTTGTGACGTTAAATTGCTGAAGGGTGTTGAGGACCTCAGTAGCTACAGAATCCCTTTGAGTTACTAGGATTGGTAGTCCATTTTGAGCAGCGACTACACTACTCACCAAAGTATCTGGATAAGTGAGAGTCGTTGTCAGGATTGCTTCATTCTCCTCTTGAGCGAAGGCCTTCGAAGCAAACAAGATTACTGAAATTGATACCAAAAATAAGAGATACTTCCTCATCTCGATCACTTTCATTCTTCTTTCTAAGAAAATTCTCCTTAAAAAGATTTTTGAAACATTTTTATTCTCTAAAACTTTCTTCCTTATTTATGAGAGAATTTATAATTTTCTCGGAGAAAGGAAGAACTAAGGGGGATTTCAAGGACTTGATGAGAGCTGGCAGACTCGACATCCTTTGTCATGCTGTAATATCAGCATTTTTCCTCTCAAACGCTATGAGGAATGATGTTCACCTTCATCTAATCTTGAATGGTCCTCCAGACCCACCAAAACATATTGAATTTCAGAGCGATCCGCAAATGCCTATCTCAAAAAAGGATGTTGGTGAATTGTTGAGGGCTACTCTTTGGAAATATAAGAAAGGGAGGAAAGTAAGGGCATTTCCAGGCGTCTACATTGAGAAGAAGAGTTTCGAGGAAGTTCTTAGGGAACATGGGGATAGAAATATTTATTTACTTGACCCTAAAGGAAAGCTGATCGATGAAGTTACTATAAATGAGAACCCCGTTTTTGTCTTAGGGGATCATTTAGGGTTGCCGAAGAGAGAAAGGAAAATTGCTAAGAGATTTGCTAAGGAAATAATTTCTTTAGGACCTCTTCCCTATTTCTCAAGTCATTGTATAGTCATCGTTCACAATTTCTTGGATAAGAAGTTGTTATAGCTGTTACAAGCTTGTAGTAGTAAAAATTATTAGGAAGTTCATAATTTATTTTACACATATGGGAATATTCAAAAAACTATTGAGGAGAGACGATCAACCTGAGAAGACTATCAGGGAACTTCAGGAAAAGTTGACGAAGAGTAATGAACTTCTCATAAAACAGAGTTTCGAGATAGAAGCATTGAAAACTTATAACAAGCAATTGTTGGAAGAACTGGAGTTTGAGAGGCAGAAAGCAAGGGAAGCCACAGAAACGTTAAGTAAGGTACTCCTCGAGAACCCACAAATAAACAGAACAATTAGATACACGCTAGAATTGATGCGGAGACAGGACGAAACATATTTTAAGAATATTGAAGGGGCAGAAGCGGATCTCATAGTTTTTCATCACGACGATATAGATGGTTTAATATGTGGGGCTCTTCTTGAGAGAGAGTTCGGGAGAGAATACTCAGATATGAAGATATTCTATATTCCTCAAAAGAGGAGGGATCTAATCCTGAAAGTTAAGCCAAGAGCTAAACTAATAAGCGCTGATCTGACTTTGAATGAGGGGTTAGCAAAACATTTGTTAGAGCTCAAAGAGAAAGGGGTTGATGTAAAATTCCTTGACCATCATCCAGATAGCTTAAATGTGGGGAAATCGTTGCTCTCAATTTTAGAGGAAGAAGAGGTTTTCATTTGGAAAGATGCCCCTTCAGCAACTTCGGTTGTGTGCGATTATCTTGGCCTAAATGACGAATTCTCCCTCAAACTAAGAGAAATAGCTGATGTATGTGATTCACCAAGCTTCAGGAATAAGAGACCCTTGGGTCTTGTTACGAGGAGAGAAATATCAACTCTGGATAACTTACTAATCCTTGATAATCAAACAATCTCAAAAGCTCGTAGAGAAGTTGCAAAATTTGGAAAGGTGCGGAGTAAAGAATTAATGGAAAAGGCGGAACTCGCCAGGATGTTAACAGCATTTACAAGTAGGGTAATGGAAAAGAGGAAAGCCGTCGACACGAAATATTTTCAGATCTACCATCTCAAGGGAGAGGATCTATTGCTTAGAGGAATTAGAAAAGCGGCTCGTCTTATAGCTGTAAAAGAAGGCAAGGATGTATATGTAAACTTGGAGGAGAACGGTTATTTCAAACTCATTGGAAGGAGTAAAGTAATAGAAGTTAGTGATGTGTTCTCGAGAGCTGCTCAAGAGATAAATGCTGAAGAAAATTATGGGAGAGGAGGAGTTGGAGGGATAATTTTCGAAGCTAGCAAGGGGAAACTGAATAAAGTTATTAAACTATTGGAAGAAGCTTATGAGAGGAAAGCTTTATTGAGTGGAATTCTTTCTCTTAAAACAAATTTTGATGATTTCTATCGTCGTGCAACTAAATCAGCTAAGAGTCCGAGATTCAACTCAGCTTAAAAGGAAGCTGCCATCACATATATTGTCATTGAGTTCCCTAAAACCTTCTCTACAACATGCAAAGCTTATTCCGAACTTCGAACAGATTTTCTTAACTTTCCTCATGATTTTGTATCTCAAATCTCTGGGTAGATAGTAATAGTTCGAAATTCTCTCCCCTTCCCTATAAAGCTTGACTAACTTTTCATATTCTTCTGGAAATTTCATGCTCAACCTAGCTAAGCTATCCTTCCTAGCTTTATAGGTTGATGAGATTATATGATCGACTTTTATCTTAGAGAGGATCTTAACTAATTTCTCAATTTTTGAGAAATCATCATTTATGAAAGGTATGATCGGGTCTATTCTCACACAAACTGGAATTCCTTTCTTTTTTAGTTTTTCAACCGCCCTGATTCTTTCCCTGGGGCTCGGAACATTTGGCTCCAACAACTTTGAGAGCCTCGCATCTACCGTTGTT
>CAYLRC010000038.1:0-6478 GCA_964386445.1 Candidatus Woesearchaeota archaeon | reverse complement strand
TTTTACAATATTTATGGTTCCCTTAACATTTATCTCCCATGCTAACATATTATTTCTTTCACATTCGTCTACGTTTCCTAGTGCTACCATGTGGATTACTATTTCTGGTTTATTTTCTTTGAATAATCTTAAAAGAGAGTTGAAGTCTCTTACATCTAGTTTTATTTTTTCTAAGTTTTCATGTTCTATTGGTATTGGATTTGTTAGATGAGTTGCAATAACATTATATCCCTTTTCGAGAAGCTTGAGGGTGGTTCTGTATCCTGGGAGGCTGCTGGCTCCAGTTATCAGGGCTTTCATTTTAGCTCCCTATTTGTGTGGTGGGTAGAACCAGTCCCAGGGTTTCCCGCATCTGGGGTCATCTGTTTTTCCGTTTATGGCTTTTGGTACTATTGTTGGGTCGTTCCATGGTCTTCGGAGTTCGTCTGGGTTTTGGTAGTTGTAGAGTTTGTTGACGAAGTATATGAGGTAGGCGGGTTCTGGGCTGACGACCTTGAATCCATGCCAGTAGTGCCCTGGGACTCTGAGTATCTGCATCCTGTCTTCTGTTAGCGTCACCTCTATGAGGTGGCCTTTGGTCTCTGAGGCTTCATCGTCGTCGTAGGCGCAGACCTTTATCGCGCCCTTAACGACGAGGAAGTAGTCTACTTGGCCTCTCTCGTGTTTATGCCAGGCTCTAACGATTCCTGGATAGGTGAATGAGAAGTTTGCCTGAACTATCTGGTCTCCGTCTAAGAGTTCTCTCCAGTCTGTGCGCATTATCTCTGTGAAGATTCCTCTCTCATCTGGGAATCTCGTTAGGTCTGCGAGCTTCATCCCTGGGAGGGGGAGCTCCTTCACAGAGCCTAAGAGGGGCATATCATATCTATTTTATTGCTGGAAGTTTTGAAGGTTTTCGATTTTTGCCATCATATCGGCCTCTATATCTCTCATTAATTCTACAAGTTTCTTCAATTTTTCTTCTGGTACGTAGTGTGATAGAATTAAGAACAATAAATCCATCTCGACATTTTTTATATTTATATAAATGTTTGATTTTACATAGGTTTCTACATTTTTAACTATAAGTGAACAATAATCCTTTATATATTCAATCATCGATTCATGAAGACCCTCTATTTGCTTCTCATACTTTTCCACTTTACCTGCTAGCAAACCTGTTAAAAATGCAAGCCTCATTAATTGAGAAGTCAACGATATATTTTCCGCTTTTAGATTTTTGACTTGTTCTTTAAGTTCATCGTTTTCAATGCTTAAATATGTTAAGGCTATCAAGTTTTCATCAAAAGGATATAATCGTCTTCTTGGCCCTCTATATTTATATGTGGTTTTTATTAAAGCATCATAATAAAGTTTAGTTTTAATTTCTCTTGGTAAATGCCTCATAACATCGTCCATAAGGATTGCATCTTTGAGGTCTTCTATTGGTTTCTGATTTTTCATCCAATTTAAGTAACTCTCACCCTGCCTTGACAATGTATAAACATACTCGTAGCCACGGTAACATGGCCTTCCCGTCTTCGTTAAGCATAGTCTCTTCCTCTTCCTCCTCTTGAGGAAACCCATCTGATGAAGTCTCCTAAGCTTGTTCGATATCTCTTTGACCGATTTATCTAGGTGGAGAGCCAGCTGAGTGGAGGTGAACTCCTCTACTTCCCATCTATCTATTTCTAGGAGCAGGTCCCTGAAGTTCATCCTCCCATTTGGATGACGAACTCTTCGTTATAAACCTTTAAAAATATAAGTCGGGAGCTATTAGGGGCTATCCCATATCTATATGGGTTTATGATTCGGTCTTAGAGTATTTTAGGGGACTCTATTGGATGGCCTTTAGTATAGGTATTTCTTGGGAGTTATGGCTTCTTGGGCTTACTTTAGCTCTCTCTTTAGGGATAATCCCATGATAGGTTGCAGTTGTGGAGATGTTTGGGGTTGACTATGGAGATCCCCCTAGGGGTATCAGGGATCATTTGGTGATGGGGGAATCTTTCCTACGTTTTCGTATATGTTGGGGCTCCTTGGTAGGCTGGTCAGAGGTCTCTGGATGTTTATTCTATATCTTGTAGGGATCCGATGCTTCGCCTAAGGGAGGCTCTCAGTTTCCTCTCAGACTCAAATAGATTTTTTCAGCTTATGAAAAGTGATCCAAGACATAGCTTAAAACCGGCTTGTTGGCTACAGGAATTAGCCGTTTAGCTGTTGTAAAGGTTAAGGGTCTAAGCCTGGTGTGAGCACCGTCATGAAGAATAACGTCCTTCAAATTTTTACACCCTTTAATCTTCTAAACTTATTTAGTAAAATCTTGCGCAAGAGAGCTTTTACTTCTTCACGTTCATAAACCAGGTTTTTCTTTTCACTAGGATCTTTTTCAAGGTTGTAAAGCTCTTCAAGTCCGCCGTGGATTCGCCCACAGTACTTACATATTGCATCCTTGGGGTTAAGAGCTGTGATATATTTGGCCCTTCTAGTTCTCAATGCAATTTTTCTCTCTGTATGCGCCTCCTCGAAGAACAGGAATCTATCTTCCTGAACCTTATCTAAGAGCGAAGAGAGGGGAAGCCCATCTAAGCCTCGCATAAGGCTTAAGGTTCTTCTTAATCCACAAATCTCAAGTATTGTGGGGAAAAGATCCACTAATTGAACAGGAGTATGAACATATCCACGCATTCCTTCACCTTCATCATATATTAAAAGAGGAACCCTGACCGTAACTTCGTAAAGACCATGATGATCGAAAAAAATGTTATGTTCATAAAGACTTTCTCCATGGTCAGCGGTTATAATGATGATTGTATTATCTAAGAGTCCTAGCGTCTCCAATTTTTCAAATAGGGATTTTAAGCACAGGTCGGTATAGAAGAGACAAGCATCATAAGCTGCTAAAGCCTTTGCAAACTCCCATCCATAAAGTTTGAAAAATGAACTTAGAAATCGTTTCCATGACCTATTGAGCACATAATTTATGACGGAATCTGCATTTTTGGAAACATTAGAGTATTTAGCCTTATACTTTTGATAAAAATTATCAACCATATATATGGGAGGTTTGTAAGGCATGTGTGTATCCCAGTAGTGTATGAGCATAAAGAACCTTTTGGTACCTGGATATTTGTTCAAAAAGTTAAGAGCCAACTCGGTTATGAACTTACCGTTTGGTTTAGAAATAGTTCTACCTTTAAATAATCGAAACAATTTAGTAGCTATGTTATAAATCTTCGTAAATCTACGTATTCTTCTTGCAACTTTGTGTATAAATTTATATGTTTGGAGTTCGAAGGGATCTATATAATATTTAAAGCCTTTTCTGTGCCATCTTCCCAATATATCTATAGCAATAGTTAAATATCCTTGTTGTAACAAAAGTTTTTGCAAAAATACTTGTTTATTTATAGACTTCAGTTCTGATGTCTTGATATGCACGCCATGGTGTATCAATCCTATGCGTGAGGGATATTTGCCCGTATATAACGATGCCAAAGAGGGATCGGTAGCGTTGGTGCAACAGAAGGCATTAGTAAATATAAGACATCGATTCTTTATCTTATCTAAAAATGGAGTTGTTTTTATTTTATAGTTATATATGGGAAGGTTGTAATATCGCATAGCATCACAAATTATCAATATGATGTTTTTAAGTTCACGTGACATAAATGACACCTATACCATATCCGTTCTGATTCCAGTCTTTCACTATTTCCTTGAAGCCGAAATCATGTTTTATTTCACCCCAGAATTTTGGTACTCCCCCCACACGCTCAGGAGGACCTGGAACAATATCATGGAAGGCTATTATCCCGCCCTTCCTCACGAGCGGGCCGTACATCTCAAAGTCCATCTTAACGCCTTCATAGGTGTGGTCTCCATCTATGAATAGGAAGTCAACCTTCCTGCAGCCAAGAATCTCCTTAACCGTTTCAAGGGTTTCAGCGTCATGAGAGTCGGCTCTTATCAGGTGAATCTCTTGCCAACCCCTCGCAAACGACTTAAATAGAGCATCTTTCCATCTCGGATAACCCCCTCCAAACTTTCCTCCTGGGAGGTCTACACTTATGATGGTGGCATCCGGCTCAGCCACCCGCGTGAACAAAAAGAGAGTCCCCCCCCGCCGCGGTACCTATCTCAAGTACCACCTTCGGCCTAATCGTATGAACTATCCTTAATAGTTCAGCTATCTCAGACTTGACTTGGCTCGGCTTTATGGATACGCCAAGGCATTTAAACGAGAAGGCAAAGTCCACCGCACGTTGAACATCGCTAATGTCCTCAGCCAACCGCCTCAACTTACGGGCGATAAAAGGAACCAAAACATACCCCAAACCACTAAAATCAAAGGCCTTTTTCAATAGGTACGAAGAAGTTTTCCTAATGAACGCACGCCAACCCTCTTCTCTAAGAACACGAATACCTCTTTCAACAATCTCATCCAACACGAACACCTCTCTTTCTCCTTAGAGAAAGTATCCTTTGGCGTAATAGTTGTCTCTTGATGTATTTTAAACGTGTATATATTATGTTATTTCGAACAAATTCCGCTAAATCTCTTTTCTCATCTATTAAGTTCGTTTGTTCAGCGGGATCTAGCCGCAGGTTGTAAAGCTCATCTTTGCGATTACGGGTTTCATAGAAAATATATTTCCATTCCCCAAATTTCATGGCTATCGTTACCCTTTCATCTGGAGGGATTACAATCGTACCCCTTTCCTTATTGTATAACGATGCTTCAGCAAAAATCAGTCTCTCATTATTGGAAGCTTTTAGAAGCTCATGCAAAGGTTTTCCATCGCAGGAAATTTTTTCGTTAACTCTCAATAGCTCAAGAATTGTTGGGAAGATATCCACTGAGGAAATTGTCGGCTGTCTTTGCATCTTTATTTTGGGACGCCAATCTTTAGGGACAAGAACTATAAGCGGTACACGTAGGAGCTCCTCATACATATGTGTGAAGAAGTTTCTTCCTGTATGTCCAAAAGCTCCATGCTCGAGAAATTCTTCGCCATGATCGGCTGTGATAATTAAAATGGTTTCGTCAACGAGGCCACTTCTCTCGAGATAATCCATTAGGATACCAATATTATGATCAACGAACCGTATTGAAGAATCATATAATTTTTGAGCGTAATATATAATATTACGTTTCATTTCACTATCATAAATAATTTTTTGAAGAATTTGTGTGTAAGTCATTAGAGAGAGTAAATCATGATTTTTTTCTTCAAAAATTTCGTAAAAAATATCGTCAGGAGGGAAATAAGGATAGTGGACATCCATAAAGTGCGCCCAAATAAATATAGGAACTTTTCGGTGTTGTAGTTTGTTAATGAATGTTATTATAGTCTTTGTAATCTGATCTGCTTGAGCATAAGGAGGCCCTCGTCTTTTTAGATATTCAAACAGTAAACCAAAAAAGTAAACTGACATTCGAATTTTTGGGGGAAACCGCATAATTGTGGATTCGATCTGTTTCATAGCCATCGACTTTTCTGTACGGAATTCTGGAGTAAGAAAGTAATTGAAAATCTGTTTATATCCATTAGCCAAAAAAATCGCATGATTTGGAACGCCTATTGTGAAGAATCCATGTCTTCTTAATACCGTTGGCAACGTTGGCAAACCTTTTATAGTGTGATATCCACCTTTTGTAAATGGAAGAAAACCTGTCATAATAGATTTAAAAGATGCCTTCGTATAAGGAGCAGAAGAGGTAGCAGGAACACATATTGCATTATAACATTTACATATTTTATCTATATTTGGAGAAGTATTAATAGGATAACCAGTAAAAGAAAGATGATCAAATCTCAAACAATCTACAGTTATGAATATTATATTTGGGTATTTTTCTTTATATTCCTTCACCGAGATTTTCATAACTTAAACTTTTTTAACCTAATCACCATTAATTGTCTAATATATTTAATATATTCACTTTTAATAAATTCACTTAGCCTAGGTCGAAGGATGTTATTCTCCAACTTTAGACGCACCTTTACTTCTCTAGTTGCATAAATAAAAGCCTTCCACACCAGAAGCAGGAGTCTCGGGTCTTGATTAAATATTAAGACTCTTAACAAAGGTTCAATTAGCAGTCTATATAAAATGGCCGATAATATGTATCTAAATGGCCAGAGTTTCAAAATAATCATAAATGCACTTTTCATTTTTTCATATTCAATTTTTAATGATCTCCTTAAGATTGGTCTGAAAAAAGGTACTATATGCCAAACCACAGCATCCGGCACCATTAATAGTTTGAATCCTGCTTGCTTAGCTCGTAAACAAAAATCTACATCTTCAAAATAGAGAAAGAAACGTTCATCTAATACACCTATTTTATTAATTACTTCTCTTTTTATCAAAAGTGCTGTACCTGGTAAGTAGTCTATATCTTCATTTCCATCATAACGTTGCAGGTGCCATGTCCTACAAAGAACAGGACATACCTTCCCCCCTGAACTCCATATCAGATTTTTAGGTTCAA
>CAYLRC010000037.1:5866-6492 GCA_964386445.1 Candidatus Woesearchaeota archaeon | reverse complement strand
GGAAATCGGCTCGACCCTCATTTGCAATCTCTGGACATTCCTTATGAATGGTTTCACCCATTCCTTATACAAGTTAACTGTCTCCGTACTTGCCCTAATCCTCTCCTCTATTATCTCCAACATCTCCTTCAAGCTCTCATACCACATCTTCTTCCAAGTCTTGTATTCCCTAAGCTTCCTCTTCAAGAAGTTCTTAACCCTTTCATTAGTAGGCAGCTTATCGATGTCTTTCTCACTATCCACTCTAAAAAACCAATCCCTAACTGTGTAGAATGGTAAGCTCCTAGTGACTTGAGCTATGCTAGCTGCTCCAGTCTTCGTGTCTACAAAATCTACCCAAATTCCCTTAAGCACTAATTCTCCTGGAGGCTTCTTAGCCTTCTCATAATAATCTAAGCATTCCTTAATTCTCTGATAATCTTGTTTCATTGCAACAATCCCTTTAAGTATTACACCTATCTGCTGGAGTAAAGAACTTGCATCACTAACAGAGAGGTGTATCGCCTGGAGCATGCTTGAGAATTCTGGAGCTCTACTGCTTATATTATAGTAATCTGCCCCTTTAACCACTTTGTATTTAAGGTTAACTCTTAGGAAATCTAAGATCCAATAGTAAAATGGTTCGA
>CAYLRC010000037.1:0-5856 GCA_964386445.1 Candidatus Woesearchaeota archaeon | reverse complement strand
TACATGAAGCTCATAGATTATCCTATGTTCCTTTAGTTTCTCTATCACCATATCAAGAATTAGCCCAAGATTTGTTAAAATTTTTTTGGTTAAAGAATTGGATTCCTTTCAGCAAGATTTTTATATTTAGATATCCAAGGATACCATATGACCAAAATCCTATTCCTAATTGCCCCAGAGAACTTCAGGGATGAAGAATATCTAAAGCCGAAGAAAATTTTTGAGGATTCTGGGATTGAGGTCGTGACTTGCAGTTTAAGGAAGGGGAAATGTAGTGGTATGCTCGGAGCCACAGCTGAGGCTGAGTTAAGCGTTGAGGATTCCTTAGGAAGGGTTGAGGAGTTTGATGCTTTAGTCATAGCTGGTGGTTCTGGGGCTGTAGCACTCATAGAGAATGAGGACGTGGCTAAACTAGTGAAAGAGTTCTATGAGAATGGGAAAGTTGTAGCTGCTATCTGTATTTCTCCAAGCATCCTAGCAAAAGCTGGAATATTAAAGGGGAAGAGAGCTACTGTATGGAGTAGTCCTCTCGATAAAAGTTTCATAAAATATTTAGAGGAAGGTGGAGCTACCTACGTTAAGGAGAAAGTTGTGAGAGATGGTAAGGTTATTACGGCTTCTGGTCCCGAAGCAGCTGAGGAATTCGGAAAGAAAATTGTGGAGTTGTTGAGATGATGTGGCCTTTCAAGAAGAAGAAAAAGGAAGAGTATCCTGAACTTATGCCTATTCCAGAAACTACGAAGAAGGAGGAGCCATATTTATTTCCAACTCCCTCCTTACCGCCACTCCCACCAACTCAAACACCAACTCAAAGTCAGTCCCAACAAATTAGCGGAGACTTAAGGAAGGATCTGGAACTAATTTCAACTAAGTTGGAGATGATTAAAATCCAACTTGAAAGGTTGGATCAAAGACTGACTATGATCGAAAAACTAATCTCTCAGAAATACTGAGATGATCGAGAACTTTTTCCACAGATATTTTGTAGAGCCCATTTTCACGAAGGAAGGATATAACATTTTCAATACAATAACTTACTTCCTCATTTTTATCTTTGGGATTTATCTCCTCTACAAGATCTTCAAGAAGTTTAAATTGAAATTTAACTTCAAGTTCCTCTTGGGATTAATTCCTATCATTTTTGCTGCAGCCGTGATCCGCGTACTAGAAGATCTTGGCATACTACCTGCTCCTTTCTTCGTGACTCCTATGATATGGGTAATCTTCATCCTTTACGCATTCTTCCTCATACTAATTGGGATTTATCTGGAGAAGAGATCAGTTATTGAACTGTGGAAATTTCTACTCATAGTTGGAGTACTTACATCCATACTCCCATTCTTTATGTATATTTCAACTCCACCCAAGAATTACCTAGCACTCATTTTCGTATGCTTCTGGTACCTCGTATTCATCCTTCCTTTCTTATTCATGAGGCAGAAGAAACTTTCAAAGATCCTAATGGATAAGCTAGCATTCTGCGTTCTAGCTTTTCACCTCCTTGATGGAACTTCCACCTTTGTAGCCCTTGAGTACAATAACTTATGGGTAAGTGAATTTGGGATAAAAGGTTACTTCGAACAGCATGTCTTCCCGAGATTTTTAATCAATTACTTCGGGGCCTGGATAATGGTTCCTCTAAAGCTTGTAGTAGTCTTGACTTTTCTCATCCTGATATTCAAATACTGTAAGGATAAAAACTTAAGGAATTATTTAATGGTAGTTGCATGCGTCTTAGGACTTGGACCAGGCTTAAGGGATTTCCTCAGGTTACTTATCCCAATCTAAACATAGTAGTATTTATTCTGCTTTCTTTGCTCGACATCTAATCTAGAATTTGGTTTGTTGACCCTCGGTCTATTGGTATGTTTATCCCTCCTCATCGTCACACCAACTTCCTTAAGAAAGAAGTTCATTGCCGTAACAACATCCAAAGGACCTTCACAAGTTCCGAACTCAGCTGGTTTCCCAGAAAAATAAATTATCCTATCACTAGTATAATCGATAAAAAGGAGATCGTGATCTATTATTAGAGCCGAACTCTCCCTAAATTTTAAGAAATCCCTAAGGACTTTCGCTACCTTTAATCTTTCCTCAACATCTAAATATGCACTTGGCTCATCAAATACATATAATTCTGCTTCTCTCAAGAGGCATTCCACCAGAGCAATTTTCTGCAATTGCCCTCCACTCAGTTCCGACAGCTTCAAGTTAGATAGTAGATTTACTCTCAATGGCAAGATGACTTGTTTCCAAAAGAGGCTCCCTACTTCAACTTTCCCAATGATATCCCTTACTTTTAAGTCGGGATTCGTGACTTTCAAGTATTGAGGCTTATAAGCTACTTTTATTTTTGGATATATTTCCCCTGAGTCCGGAGTCTCTAAACCACTTATCAACTTAGAAAATATTGTTTTCCCCGTTCCATTTATTCCAATTACCCCAACTATCTCTTTCTCATTTATTCCCGAGCTCTTAACAACTAACTCAAAATTACCTATCCTCTTTTTCAAATCACTCCACTTCACGAGTTCATTAACGCTACTTTTCCTGACTTCAGATCTCCTCTCGAATTTTATTGGAAACTCCCTGAACTTTACATTCTCAACTGGAAGATAACCTTCTATATAGTTGTTAATTCCAACTCTAGTTGAGTAGATTGAGGAAATAATTCCATAGACATTCGACCTCCCATAGAAGATTTGGACGAAGTCTGAAACCAAATCCATGAAAATCAAATCATGATCGACAACAACCAAGTAATTATCTGTTGTTAATTTTTTCCTTATGATCCTAGCAATCTTTAGTCTTTCACCAATATCTAAGTAGCTACATGGCTCGTCCAAGAAATAAACATTCGCTTCTCTACTCAAGCATTTAACCACCAAAACTTTCTGAAGTTCCCCTCCACTCAATTCCATCAATTTCCTCGAGAACAATTTACTTACTCTAAGCTCAGAACTCAATTTACTCACTTCCTTCCTCTCTCCTTCCTCAAACCCTTCTTCCAAGAAATCCTCTACTTTCTCATCTCTTGAGAATTCTGAAATGTTTTGAATCTTGTAGGAAACTTTGATCCTTCCTTGAAACAAATCTCTAAAGTAGTTCATGGCCTCACTACCCTTAAAGAAGTCTAAAATATCCCTATGATTTACTTTCTCCCTCCCGAGATTTGGTAGCAGCTTTCCTGAAAGGATATTGAGAACCGTTGTCTTCCCTATACCATTCTCTCCTATTAATCCAAGGACTTTCCCTTTCCTAGGTACTATGAATTTGAATAACCTAAATTGATTTTTCCCATAACTATAGAACACATCCTTCCTCAACGCATCTGGTAGATTTACTATGCTTAAAGCTTGGAATGGGCACTTCTTTACGCAGATCCCGCAGCCAATGCATAAGTCCTCATTAACAATCGGTTTCTTATCCTCCCCAACTTTTATTGCTTCCACTCCACTTCTAACCTTAGGACAGAATTTCATGCAAAGGTAATTACAATCCTCAGGCTTACACCTCTCTTTCCTAAGAACAGCGACTCTCATATTAGCTTACTCTTCTTTCTTCAGGAGAATTGCATTCACAAAACCTTCTTGACTCGGTCTATTCGTCACTTTAGCTAATCCCTTACTTGTCTTTATTATCGCTCCCTTCGTTATGACACCCATTCGAACGAAGTGTCTACTCGCTGGATTTTCCTCAACTCCGAGGATCTTCACTTTCTCACATCGCTTAGTTTCAGGATCGTAAAGATTGGCAAAATCAATTGACAAAGCTTTTACCTTCCTCCCTCCACCCCTAGTTCTCTTAATCAAGATCCTCCTCGAACCGATCTTAACCCTAACTTCCTCTCCCCCAAGCTCTCTCTTCTTTTTCTCCCTAGCTACAGGCAGCTTCCCTCCCGAAATTTTCTTCGATCTCGCTTTCCTCCAAATTACCATTTTATTGAGGATTACTTTCCCTTTTAAAAAATTTTTCAAAATCTTTAATTTCGAAAATCGTTAAGTATAAAAAGAAGTAGGAATAGTAAAAAGGTATGGTGATTTAAAGATGGAGGAAACTTTAAGACCACTTGACATCTTGAACAGTGCTAAGGGGAAGAGAGTATTAGTCGAATTGAAAAATGGAAAACAACTTGTTGGTGTATTGCTTGCATTCGATATTCACATAAATATCGTGTTGGACGATGCTGAAGAAATATTTGAAAACGAAACAAAGAGAAAGCTTGGTAAGGTATTCGTTAGAGGAGATACTATAATAGCTGTTTCTGTAGAGTAAAATGGTAAAGGGAACAACTTCTCTAGGCAAAAAATCGAGGGGGAAGACTCATATCAAGTGTAGGCGTTGTGGTAGACATAGTTTTAACGTAAGGAAAGGTTATTGTGCTGCATGTGGTTTTGGAAGATCTTCTAAGCTTAGAAAGTACTCTTGGCAAAACAAGAAGCTAATTGGGAAAAGGAAGAAGTAACTTACTTAAATTCCTCTGGGATTGCCCATTCAATCTCCTTCCTCTTCTTATCACTCAAATATTTGACTTTCTTTATCTTCTTCGGCCTCTCACACGGCTTTAAACCCCTACTCGTCTTCTTGAACCACATTCCCCTAATCTCATAGAATACATTCCCCTCTTCATCTACACATTCTTTCATGTCAGAATTTTATCACCCGTTTCTTTTATAGTTTACGAGTCCTAGAAAATTTTTTTAAGCGAAATTCCTAAAATATAAAGGGCCCGTAGCTCAGTCTGGTAGATGGTACAGCCAAATGGCTGTATCAGCTAAGAGCAACCGGCTCTTAACCGGTTGGTCGCGGGTTCGAATCCCGTCGGGCCCACTCATATTTTAAGTTGGAAATCAAGTGCTTTTGATTTCTGCTTGTAGAATTTATCTTAAAATTTTACCAGTTTTTAAGCACCAGAGCAACATGTCCAATTCATACATTCCTATTCCAACTTCCTTTGCTAGCTTCCTCATCGCCTCTTCTATTTCCAAGTACTTGCGTTTACTCAAAGACCTAGGTACCTCCTCAATTACTCTAAGCTCTTGTAAGCTCTTTAGAATGTGTCTGTCTAAAATCGCTAACTGATGTTCATAATCAAATCCCACATTTCTAATGAAGTGGCTCGCCTCTTTAAATCCGATTCCTCTAACATCTCGAACTAGACTATCTCGTAACTCGAATGCATTAGCAAAAGACTTTAGGTACCCCTTAATCCTCAACCTCTCATCTTTCAGAAAAATTTGCTTAGCTCTCAAGATGTTCTCAACCTTTCTCCTCCAGAATCTGATCCCTCTTTTCTTGAGCTTTCTTTCCAAGAGTTCCTTTAATCTCGGATTATCAAGCTTAAAAATAAGATCTTTCTCCTCTAGCTCCTTAGCAACCTTATCGCAAACCTCAGCATTGGATTGAGGTGTTAACAGACAGAAGATTAATTCATAAAATATTCTCTTCTCAGGAGCTTCTAGGTTTCGTCGGAACTCTACTAACTTTTTCCTTATCTCCTTTCTTTTCTCTTTATAGAGCTGCCTTAGTTCATTTACCTTCATTCTAAATAAAATAAAAAATCTGGAGAATTTATTCTTCCCCAACTATTTTGTAAACCACGTCCTTTTCTCTTGCTCTCTCATTGACCTTCAATCCAATTACATCTCCTGGTTTAGCTTCCTCTATGTTCTTGTGTTCTATTTGCATAGACTCAACAACCTGAGTGAAGTCAGTCGTCCTCCCTTTGATTCTAATTTTGTCTCCAACCCTTAAAGTACCACTCATCTCCACTATTGCCACGCTTATCTTTGGATAAAAATGTGTGACCCTACCAACTTCTTCCTCCATAAGGCACCCACCCAAGTTTTAAGATTA
>CAYLRC010000036.1:0-6778 GCA_964386445.1 Candidatus Woesearchaeota archaeon | reverse complement strand
GCAGGAGCAGGAAGCCGATCATAGATAACTCTCCAACCCTTAGATGTCGAAACCAAGATGGGCGTAGCGGAGAAGGGAGCTAACCTAGCGGAGGAGTGAAGCCTCTCAGCATAATCAGCATCAACCCGCCTCAAAAACTCATAGAAAAGACCCCTAGAAGAGAAACCAGAAAAACCCTGAAAATTAATTGGTTTTTCGATCTGAAACTTAAACCGAATAACGGTAAAAGCCAAATTCGTACCTCCCTTTTATTTTTTCAAAAAATTTGATTCGTAAAAATCTAAATATGCTAATCCTAGAGGGGTTGGTCTGAATTTTTCGTCTAATAAACCAAGTTCTTTCATTTTTTTCATTTCTCTATAAACTGTAGCCAGAGATAATCCCGTTTCCTGACTAACTAGTCTCACAGTTGGTTTTTTCCCACTTAAAGTTAATACTTTAAGTATATTGATAAATCTCATATCTTTAGGAAAAACGAGCGGAGTAAGTGGGAACTCTATAAATCCTGAAAGATTTTCAAAATCTATTTCAATCCATACAGTTTTTCCATATTCTCTGCTAAGTCTCTGCAAAGCAATGAAGGCCATCACAATGACGGCTCTCATACCACCACTAATACATGCTTTAATTTCTTGACATTTTCCACATTTTTTTACAAGAAAATCAAATAATCTCATCATCTCCTTCAATGGTCTTTTATTTGAATAATCAATATCATATATCTCGAAATTAGATACAGAGTCCCTTACTATTGATATAAGACTTTGTAATGCAGAAATTGCTTTTTCATCTTCTTTATATCCTCTTGTGGTAATGATTATAATACAATCTTCTTGCTTAATTTCATGTCTCATTAAGAATCTAATAGCAAATCGTTCATCATAACCTAAAGTTATTATATAACCATTCAAGTAGTCTTCCACCTCCCATGTTTACTATAAAAACTTTGTAGAAATCTGCTTAATATTGATGGATACCCTTCTCTTGATGAGGCTGCCAAATTATCACAAACCATTATAGGAAAAAGAAAAAGATAAACTCTCCTCAAGTTCATCGATTTTCTAAAGAAGTTTCTCACTTCATCGAACCAATAGTTTATCTTTTCTCTGCTTACAAAGGCGGGCCATCTAGCTTCACATGGTATTCCCTCCAAACTAAGTATCTCTTTAATCGTTGATTCACATGGTGGGAACATCTTGAAATCCCCCTTTATTTGTCTTCTTATCTGAGTATGATGATGAAGAGAAACGGCGGATCCTATTATTCTCACTATGTAATTATCAAATTTATAACATTCCTTCAGGATTCTTTCAACCAGATATCCTGAATAAATTTCATGTCCCATGAACCCTCTCTTCACATTAAGTTGAAAAATAGTGTTACTCTTTCCAAGATCATGAAGTGCAACAGATAATTTAAGAAGAATTTCAGATGCTTCTATTTCTAATTTTAACTCTCTTGATATTCTTTTAGAATAACCTCTATCTATAAATAACTTTTTAAGCCACCTTAATGATTTTTCTATATGCTCTCTCATTTCTTCCCCTTCAAAAGATATACATGTCATTAGATTATCAACCCCTTCTCCTCAGAATAAATTTTATCTGCTATTTCATCCTTTAATTGAAGTGCAATATCTTCCCAAAAAGCAATCTTTTTTAATATCGAATCTACCTCATTAATTGTTAGTTCCTTTTTATACGAACCTTTTTTCATAACAATTATTGACCCCGGATATTCTTTAACAATTTTTCTCAATTTTTCTCCATCGATGGAAACATCCTCATTTTGAATTTTAAGTGATATTGGATACTTTCTTAGAAACGCGCCCTCGTCTATTATTATCTCCTTTATATTATAAAATACTTCATTCGATCTGACTAGAGGATCTATTACTGAAATTAATAACTTATGATAAGGGCTTACATTAATTCCTCTATATATTTTATCGAGTATTTTTTGATAGGTTTCTGGTAATCTTGGATGGATTTCAACTTTATTCTCATTTGAAAGTCCCTCTAATATTTTTAATGTTTTTTTACATAAATCTTCATCATAAGGCATATAACACATATTTTTAGGTGCAATTATCGTTATGTTTCCTTCTTTTTCACTATATCTTGCTACTCTTCCCATTCGTTGAAGAAGCGCCGTAGGGGGGGATAAATCTGAAATCAAATTATCACTTGAGATATCAACCCCCGCTTCAATTACTTGAGTTGAAACTATAATCCATTTCTTTTCGTTCTTAAGTTCTCTTATTTGTTTCATAATGTTCTTTCTATGTGAAACCTTAAATTTACCATGAATTAACAATACCTCCATAGAATTATATGTCTTTCTAATTTCGTCATATATCTCTTGAGCTCTTTTAACAGTATTAACAACTATTAAATTTCTTTTATTTTCATCTATATAATTTCCAATATTCTCCTCCTCTTTAATATATATTGTGAATAACTTATTTCTTTCTCTAGTAAAATAGTCGTCATTAACTGTCTCATCAAAATCAGGAATTATCCTTATTATATAATCATATTCTTTAGCTAATTTCTTAATATAATTGACATATTTCCTACTTACAGTGGCAGTCATTAAAAAAATTGGTGTATTAAATTTTAATAACACATTTAGAGCTGTCAAGAAAGCCTTGGAAAGTAATCTTTCTTCTAATATAGAATGTGCTTCATCTAAAACTACCGCAGATAATATGATGCTAGATTGAGTGAAATAATCATAACCGTATTCTTTATATTCTTTTACCGCTCTTATTTTTATTGTGTTTAATTTCATAAGATCAAAAGTGAATGTATCAACGGTTGTGAATGTTAATGGCTTAAGCAAGAAAGGGTCGTCAGGAGCGTCTTTCATTTGTTGTCCAATAAGATCTACCCCAAAATATTCGACCGCTGAGGAGTATGCATCTTCTATTATAGATCTCATAGGAAGCACATGAATAACTTTCTCCACAAAAGAGTCATCATATAATGTATGTAGAAAAAGAGCATAACTAAAAGTAGTTTTTCCATATCCAGTCGGTGCTCTTATGATATAAAATATCTTTTTCCCTTCATCTTCTTCTAAAAATCGAAGTGCTCTTTCCAGGATCTCTCTCCGTCCCAAGCGAATATTTTTTACTTTCGAGATAAGTTTTAGTGCTTCCTTATAACATTTCATCGGAGTAGAAAATCTAGATGTCAACTGTAAGCACCCTCTATTGCTCTTATCAAAATTTCAAGATGTTTCGTAGCAGAAAATTTATTCAAAATCATTAATAACATTTTATCACATCTTTTTCCTTCCTTATCCGCCGAAAGTATTGCTGCAGCTTTTCTTAGTAGCCTATAAAGCGCTTCATACATGAGCTCCTTATTTCCTGCACTTATTGCTTTATAAATTTCCTTTGAAAAAAGGAAAGTCAACATTTCATTATCTCCAGATATTGGTCTTCTAAGTTCCATATCTGCAAGAAATAATAATGCTTCTAATGGAGTCATTCTTTTATCTTTAATATCTACTATTGGTTTGTTCTCCATTTTTCTCCAAGAATTGATGTATCTAAGTGAGAAAACAATAAGATCGTGAAGATCAAGCATTATACTCTTTTCTGCGGTTAATGCTCTCCCAACAAGTTTTTCTTTATAAAGACGTAGTGGCCAAGTATAGGTTTCTATAGCCTCGATCTTTTCAAGTTGGTTTGCTATTTCCAAGGAAAGAGACAGTTCATATACTTCTTCGCTCTCTAATCCTCTTCTTCTTCTAAGATTAATCGATGTGACAGCTCTCAACGTATTTAAAACTCTATTTGGTTTTTTTAATAGATCTATTAGATAGGGATATGTTATGAGATAGTAAGCCCCTTCTATGAATCCAGCGTATGCTTCCATAAAACCTAGTCCAAGAATACTGAACCAGAGTGGATCAAATTTCATCATTGTTGTTTTTCCCATCGTAGGTTTGAGAAAAGAAGTCCCTCGTTCGTAGAACTCCATCTGTTTTATAATCGATGGGGTAATGAAAAAATATGCTCCGACACCGAATGTGGAGGTGCTCCTTGTATTTAAGGATTTCACTGGATCTAATTTTCCTGATCTTAGAAGGATCGCTGTCTTTTTCATTACTTCTATAAACAGCAAAGGATAAGTTATACCTTCAGGAAGTTCCGAATGAAAACAATTAAGGAAAGTGGTCCTATAACTTTTAAGGTCGTTTCCAACAACCCTTCCTCCAGGAGAATGTCTTACCTTCTTTTTTTCAAACTCTACGCTTTTATTTATTAAGAAATCAGCTATATCCTCTTCGATATCTTCTATTTCTATATTAATTATTGGTGTCTCGGTGAAACCTTTCAATTCTATTGAAGAAATATTTAGCAACAGATTAGCAACTCCTAATGAGAGAAGTTCTGTTGTTATTCCTTCAGATGGCAAATTTAATGATATCTTCAAATTATTATTCCCTCCTTTCCCCAAGGTAAATTTAGTTCCAAAACTTTTAATTTGAAACCCTCTGATCTAACTGTTACTTCTCCCTCTGGATAAAAATATGGAGCTCTTTCAACATCTTTGTAATCACCTATTTTTGTGTTCTTCCAGTCAACAACATAAATTATTGTACCTCTACCATTTATTTGTATTTTAGTGTTAAGTCGGAAAGAAAATCTTGTGTTAACTTTACTTGTTTCTTTTTCTTTTTCATTACCTGTGAATACTTCTTCCACGGAATATATCGATTCTCTGGATCCTATCCTCGTAATTCCCCATCCCGCTCTAAGAAGCTTGTCATCAATCTCACGAGAAGTAACATACACTATATCTAGGATATTTTCTCTTTCACCTAGAGTTATCATCGAGGGAAGGGCTGTAACTGCTGGTTCAACTGATCCTCGATAATATCTATTTACTTTGAGATAACTTCCATAAATCACCCCTCGTCCAATCGAGGAGGCTGCCACAACTTTTAAATCATTTCTTAATTTCTCAGCCATACTAAGCTGTTCTCTTCCTTGAAAGAAAATTTCCCTCCTTTGCTCCATACATCTAACTAAAGGATAGGCTAATGCTCCTATTAGAGTAGTGGGAGGAGGATAAGTAAAAGCCATTCTCATCTTGCTCTGTGGTTGAAGTCTAGCCGCGAAGCCCCAGCTCGGTCGAAGCCGGACAAAGAGAAAGGGCATTCTCTTTCCCCTCATAATAATTTAGCGACGGCTTCTTCTGGAGTTTCGCATATTGTGACAAAATCAAATTCCTCTAGCTTAGAGAGATCTTCTATAGCATCGTATACGTAGAGATTTGTCTTCTCTTTGAAATGTTCTTTAATCACCTTGAGTCTTTTAGCTGTTGTCAATGCTGCAAAATCATATATTGGGGATGTGACACTGAAGGGCCCTTCAGTTATGGACAGATAAACTCCTACTATGTCTCCCACTGGGAAGAACCTACTTAGTTTGGCTCCAAATTGTTTGCTACTAATTAATCTCGCGAAAGCTCGCAGAGCTGCTTGCTTTCTTCGTCTCTTCTCTTCAGCATGTAAGAGATTTTCTCCGGTGAAGGCGCTAATCCCTATGCTATCTAGGTCTAGATTAAATGTAAAAGCATATAATGCGGTTCCGACTTCAACGTAATACAACATTTGTTCAGCAGCTCCTTCTCGATCGCTTCTTTTTTTCACCTCTCTCATTTGAGCGTGTCTTGCATGAAGTTGTGGTTCAGTGACACTTAATAAAGAAAATCGCTTTACTGGAACAGCATAACTAAACTGAAACGCAGATGTTCTTTTCACTGGTGGCTTTTCAGCATATAAGAATCCCCCAATATCCTCTACAAGACAGTTTTCTATAATCCCTTTTTCAATTGTCTCTGCCTTAGTCTCTTTCTCAACATCTACTTTTCCCTTTAGATGTGCTTTATTCATTGATTTAAAGAACTCTCCTCTTCTACAATCTTGACATATAGGAGCTGTTCCATTTCCTCCATAAACTATATCAGCCTCTTTAACAAGTATCTCTTGATATGCGTGTGCAAGACTCTCGCCGCTTAGAGCGGGAATGTATATTATTTTAAACTCATCTTCTTTAACTAAATATGGGACTCGTCTGTGTTTGGAGTAGTTTCCAGTAGTCTCCACGGAATTAAGCGCTTCTACATTTGCTTCAAATCTAATCCCAGCAGATATGAACATCATAATCACCTCCCATAACTTAGAGCTAAAATTGCTATTCTTCTTCTAGCCGATTCGCTCTCCCACATCATTTGAATAATCCGCTCCATACAATCTTTAGATGGTATTTTTGGTAAAATTTTTTCTTCATCGTTTATCTTTACACAATTTAAATTTTCTTTCTTATAGGCGGAATCATATAGAGATCTAAGATGTCTCATCGCTTCCAGTAAGGCGATCTCTGCGATTTCGGGCCTAAGAGAATTAGCGATGCGATCGATGTAACTATAATTTCTAATTTCGGCGAAGAATTTCAGCATTTGAACCACGTCGTTAACACAACCCTCCACCGACATTTTTACCGTAATAAATAACTCAAACATACTTATAAAATTTTCGTTTCATTAGGAGAGAAACATTGTTTAATATAATGAAACAAAACAAAAATTTGTATCAATTAACGATACGTTTAAACCCTCTTACATATCCAGTGCCATCCGCATCCGTGACACTGCTTCTTAGGCTTAGAGGGGGGTTTGGGTATTTTCTCCTCGTTTATTATCCTGTTTATCTGTCTCACGGTCCATTTGATGTGTTTCTTCATGGCCTCTGTTATCTC
>CAYLRC010000035.1:0-6804 GCA_964386445.1 Candidatus Woesearchaeota archaeon | reverse complement strand
GCTCTCCCAAGATTAGCGATATACATACCTAAATTTATGAGTGCGATTATTACGCAGATTATTATCGCGAGTGCAATAATTAAATTTGCCTGACCCTTTCTAATAGTCCCACCGTGCAAGTACGATTTTTTAAAAATGGATCATAAATGTAGAGGATATCACTATATATCCCTGGGATAAAAACCTTCTCTTGCCCGATGCAAAAAGATTGATCTAGGGTGAAATTTGAAAGCTTTGGGTATTTAAAGTAGTAGAGGGGGGTTACAGCGTAGGGTATGGGGAATTGGGAGCTACCTGTAGGGCCTATATAATAATTCTGTAGGTCCTCATAGGCTCCTGGAAGTTTGTATACGAGCTTAGAAGATAGGGTTGGATCGCTAGTTATGGCGGTTATATCAAATATATCTACGCTACCATTCCTGTCAATATCACACTCAACTGAATAGTTCCAATCTCCAGCTACTGATCCGAAGCTAGAATAAATACAGTAATCTAGGAGAGTTATGTTGTAAAATGAAAGGTTTTTGTATCTAACGTAATCATTACCAAAAGATGCGAGGAGGTAGAAGTCTTGTTCCTGGGACTTTTCATGACTTATAATCTTTACTAAAATGTTCTCTGTTTGTATGTTCGCAAATAAGTTATAAGCCAAGATAGCTAGGAAGCCAACTAATGCTATGAGGAAGATTTCAAATGTAGTTAAGATAGCCTTTTTCCTTACCATGTTACCGAAAACAACTTCCCATAACCTTCGGGTGTGTAATAATAGAATTTCGTTTCTAAGACGCCTACATGATCCTCAATCAAATTTCCCTCCTCATCCACATACCTAATTATTACAGGTGTAGTTAATGTATAGGTAGTTCCTTGGGTGAGGAGCAAATCTATTAAGTTTGTTTCTAAGCTTGAAACTGAGAGGGCTTCTCCAAGCTTCAGGCTTCCAGTTATGGAAACAGTTAACACTCCGAAAGTTGTTGTAGTTAGCAAACTGCTTGCCGCGAGTGAAGCAACAGAGCATGCAACATCTATAATAATTCCTGCCCTGTGGATGAAATTTTTAAAATCTTCAGCGCGTTTAGAAGCTTCCGTAGTGTTAAGTCTTTCTATAGTTGTCAAAGTGTCCTTACCTTGAAGCCTATAAGGGTCAGTTAGATCAACTAACTTAAACTCGAAAAAGTAGAGGATTCTCGCATACGGTTCTTCCGAACTCATCCTCAGCAAAGGGACTTCACTCGTTAACGAATGATAATAAGCTTCGATGCAATCAAAATACCTATCTAAAGTGAATTTCCTCACATCTATTACTCCAGGATAGACTCTCTTCTGGACTGTGAATTGATCGTTCTCTGGATCATAAATGTAGTTTACATCTTCATAAGCAAAGCAGTCAGCAGAAGTTACTACTCTAGTCGCAACTGAATTTGCAAAACTTTTAGCATCTGCCCATGCAATTAAAGTGCGAACGTCATTAAACTTCAACCCTATAGATATTATCAAAAGAGAGAAGATTAGGGTTACAATAGTTAAATTCACGAATGATGTTACTTCTAACTCTGGCATTTCGAATCACTAAAGATTACCACACCTTCATGATTGACATAGGAACATGGTTTTGGCCCAAGGACAGGTTGGATAGAAACTGTATTCCCACTTTTTTTGATTTCAATATCGTAGTAGTCGAATCTCGATTGATAGTAAGCTTCCTTCTCGATTCGATGCACAAAATTGTAAACATCATATTTGAACTGGAAGACACTGTTCCAGAGGGCATCTATACCTTTTCCTATAGCTCCCTCAACAGCGCCTACAATTTGATCCAACACTGGGACAGAAAGGTTAGCTCCAAAAGCTCTGCCTGCAGATCCTATAGCATCAGCTAATGGGAACTCAAACTTTACTGACGTATTGGCTTCCCAAGGCCACATATCAAAATACTCGTCCCCCTTGAGATTACATCTATACTCAACTAGCATAGGACCTAAAGGTAGTAGAGCTCTACCCACATTAATTTGAAAGGTCGCTTTCTTACATGTTTCTTCTGTAGGACCTTTGTAGTTAGTAGTAAGCTCCTCAAATCCTAAATTTACGTCACAACCAAGCTTTCCAAGTAACTCATTTACATTAATACACCCTATTACAAACCTGCTTAAGTTCCTTCCATCTTCACTCCTCCCTACCCTGCCCTCACACAACATATCGTCCCCCTTCTTCAATATCGACCTCCCTGGGGGGAGATAGATAGTTAGAGTTTTGGAACCACCATTCTTACAAACATGAATGGAAGCATTTACTATTTTTTCCAAATAATTTGGATAAAAGACATCTTTCTTCTTACAGAGAGTATCATAAAGCCCTCTGGACTTCGAGAAGCGCATCACACCATGAAAGAAGTCTACCATGTGTTCTGGAGTTATGTTTTTTACTTCAAAAATTGTAGTACTTTGATCAGTCAAGTACTTTTGAATGGTACAAAAATCTTCACCATCCAAAGCTATTAGACGATCAGCACTGTAGGTTACGCTACCATCATTAGAAGTAACTATGAGAGCACCAACTTTTCCCACGTAGCGACTATAAAATTGATGAGAGAACAAGGTATCACTTCTTATTACCATCCCAAAGACTCCTATGATAAAGAGATCCGTCCACCAATTCCCCCATCTACATGATAAGAATCTGAAGAGGGAATCCTTTGAAAATGTACCCCTAGCACTCTTCTTGAATGTGTCGAGCAGTGCTTGTCTAAATATAGAATGCTTTGATTGTAAGTACCAATCTGCATCTACAGCTGCTTTGAGTTCAGTGGCCATTTCCTCATAGAATGCGTTCTCTGGCAATGCAGGCACTATGTGCCAAATAGGAGAGTCGGGAGGAGCCTTTTTATAGAGATCGTAGCCTTCTACGAACTCCTTAAGCCTTTTTACAGTTCTAGAAGGGACGTTATACTTCTTTGCATTCAAGTAAATGTTTAAGATTTCATCACATTCTCTATCGCTCAACTTTAAAGCACTCTTCAACATAGATTTAATCTCACCTCTGAAATAATTGAACTCATTGAAGAAGAGCAACTCTTCCTTATACCTCCTCCCAAAATAAGGGATTTTTGCTAGGAAGCCATAGAACTTCGCTTTAATTCTCCTAGTAATTCCCCTTATTTTTTCAAGGACCCTTGCTTTTATTTTACTGAGGAGAGATTTTATAGATCTTCCTACCTTCTTGAGGGCTTCAGCAATTTTAGTTATTTTCGTAGACTTTGATGCTACGCTAGCTAACTTGCCACCAACTTTGCTTGCTATTACCCCAGCAATTTTCTGGAATAATGGTTGAATGCTGAAGTAAACACACACAGTAGTTGGAATTGCTTCTATTTCTACAGCGGTTGTGTGAGAGGCTGCTAATCCAATTTGATCAACTGTTAGACCATCAACACATTTATACTTTCCAAAAGTCCTATTCCATCTGCATAAGTTTGTTCCGGAGAAATTTACTTCAATATACTCTGGGACAGCATACATAGTTGTGTAGATGGAGCCTAGTTCATTGCTAAACAAAACTAGAGGAAGGCCCTTCTCGAGATAGAATGCGCCGATGAATTCTGTGAAAAATAGGGAGAGGACGAAGAAAACCGAACATACTATAATTATTGCAATAGCCATTGGGATTTGACCGGCCATCCTTAAATAAAGAAAGTATACTTTACTTTAAAACTTTCGTTAATGGGTATAAAGATAAGGGACTAAACCACTTTTAGTATTCTCGATTTCAAAATATTCGATTGTCCAATCTGATGAGGTAGCTATACCACTAATGGCTCTCCCCTCCTTATCAGCTAGATACTTGTCCTTACATCCTATCGGCTTGCAATAGATGAATTTTATCGAACCAAAATTTGCCCCAATCGAATTGCAGAGATTCTCGAGATTAGTTTTAATTTGAGAAGTGTCGTTCGTTGGTGTAGTGTCAAATAAACTTCTGTCCCCAAGACCAAATGAGGAGATAGAAGCAAAATCTTGGAATTCAACTAAACAGAGATAGAAGTAATCATTTGCTGATTTGATGAAATTGTTGAAATTATCTTGTTGGAATTTCTTAGGATCACTTAGGTGCAAGTTAAATAGAGTATCGTTACATAAAGGAGTTTTGTAGATTTGAACGATAGCATGATTTTTAGGGAGGAAGTACTTATGAACTCCACCAACACTACCAAGGGCCTTGCATACTACATTAATTTCCTTACTTAATTCATTGAATTTCGTGATTCTAGTTTGCTCGAAGAGGGAGAAAAATACTATGACAAAAATGATAGCGAACAACAGAATTATTACTATACCAATGAGAATTTCGTAAAGCAGCTTCAGGGTTTTTTCTGCCATTTCAATAAGATTTGATTATGGGATCCATTAGGATTGTAGATATATCACCTTGGAAAAAGTCAGATAGATCTTGTAGTTTAGCTCCAAGTATCTTGAAGTTTTGACTTTCATTGGTATGAATCCAAAGAACTATGTTATTCCCGCAATCCTTGAAGTAACACTCTCCGTTGTCGATAGATAAATAGTATTTAATGGTTTTCCCGTCCTTCTTTACCTGTGGAGCAGGCAAGCACCTTATAGTCTCTATGTATTCTGTCCTGTAAATTTTAACCTGAGAATCAGATTGAACTTTAGTTCCATTGAAAAAATCAACACATAAATTTGATAAGAGAAGCTGGGGAGATGAGCCCTCATTATTGTAGGCTATCTTATCGTAAAACCTAGCGTGAAAATCGCTCTCCAGCCAAGTTGGATAGGTTGAACTCCAATTGACTAAGCAAACATCAAAACATAAGGGGATTGAGGATATGGGTGATGGTATCACTGAGAGAGGTATGAGAGGTACACATTTCTTCTCACAAATAGGTCTGAATTTAGCTATGCATATACAGAAAGAATTGTTGCAGAGGAATGGATCTTCCTTTCCAGCAAACTTACCTTGGATATACAAATCTTCCAAGTAGCTGAAACATTCATCACTTCCATAGATTTGAAGCATGAAGTAATTGTTTGGAAGTTCGAATTGAGTGCCAGAAACCCAGCTGTTCTGCCTCGTAGTTTCCTCTAAGATAAACTTCATGCTTCTTACTTGTTGAATTATCCTATTTTCACCCATGCTTATGATAGCAGGTATGTACCATGGGGCGAGGATGACGAAGAATACTACGAGAACTACGACTAGGAGAACGACGAGCTTCCATAGAGCTGTCATAACAATTGCTTTTCTCATCTCTTTGTTATATTGTAGAGTATTTCAGCTACCTTAGGAAAACCTATATAAATAAAAGTAATGAAGAAAATCAGCAAAACTAAGAAGATAATCATAATGATAATTGTCCTCGTCCCAAGTTTTATAGCTCCTACCATGGCCAGAGTTTCGTTAAGTTTATTCCTATGCTCCCTAAAAAGTTGGTTAGACTTTTACCAGGGTTTATTACTCCAGTAATGGAAAGAACAATCAAAATTAATAGGAGTATGACACCAATAATTAAGATTATTATTGTCTCCGTTCCTAGTTGAATGGCAGCCTTCATAGAAAAATGAAACGCAACGAACCAATAAATAAATTTCTAAGGACACTTACAGGTGGTGGAATTGAGGACATAAGAATTACCATCACTCCCAATCACTTGGCAATCAACTCTAATCACATCGTTATTTTCAGGATAACAATGATCCTCTTCTATCCCATTAAATTCCGAACTGTTATAGCTCACGCTACAAAATAAGGGGCAGGCATTACTTATGGGATGATAACTCTCATTAGCTTGAATACAATAGGCTTCACACTGCTCAGCAAAAGCTCGAAGTTGTTCAGAAGAACTTGGTCTCAAGATGTTGAAAATAGCAGCTAGGGGATTTATATTAAAAATAAAAACCAGAACGAGAAAAAGAATGATAAGGCCTAATGCGATTATTACTATCGCTGTAATCGGTAGTCCTTGAGCTTTCATTCAGCTAGCCCTGGACAACAGGACTCTAAGTCGCCATTTTTACAGCATTTCACCCAACTTTCCGGAGTACAGGTTTCCCCTGTAGTTAGAGTGAATGAACACGAAACTCTGACCTTTTCCGGGAAACCGCTTCCTGGAGCGAATTGCTGTAAGCTTTCATCGCATACGTCCCCCTCTGGTTGTGGATAGCACCTATCCTTTGTTGGGCAATCGCCTCCGCTGTACGGCGTAATGAATTTATTGCACCACTCAGTATAGACGATCTGTCCTATGTTTCCTCTATTGAATCTATTGTTGAGATCCTTACACCACTCATTACAAGATCTAGTGAAAGTTTGTTCTTCTGTGGGAGCGGGCAAGATTATACTCGTAAGTAAACTTCTGAATCCCGGTACGAAGATTGCTGCTAATATTACCAGTACTAGCAAAGCCAGAATAGCTAAAACTATCGTATTTATAGGCAAGCCTTGTCCCTTCATGATATCACCACAGTTTAAAAAGAGATTTTTTAAATTAAAAAAGTTTTGGTAAACCTAAGCATTTTCTTTTACTCCTTGATGATAGTTATCTAAGAAGGGATAAAGGAGAAGATCCCACTAAGCAAGTTCTTTATTAGATTGAAGACGAAACCAAAGATGGAGAACACGAAATCCCTTACTGGAGGAATGAAAATGATAGCTAAGATTAAACCAATAAATAAAATCACTATCAAAGCGTCTCCCAGACCCATATTCTTATCGAGAAAGTCCAAAGATTTAACTTTGTCGGGGAAAAGTCTCCATGTAAAAGCTGGGAGTAGTTCACCTTTTACTTAGGTA
>CAYLRC010000034.1:0-7072 GCA_964386445.1 Candidatus Woesearchaeota archaeon | reverse complement strand
GCCGAGCTTCTTGCTTGGCCTATTCTTTGACCCAAGCTATAAAGGAGATTTAAGCTACGTAAAATTTGGGCGTCCTTCAACAACTGGATATAACTTATCTATTAGCTCGGATTATAAGGGAAATAGCTTTCTTTTAGTTTTTACTAGGGGTAGTAGGGATTTAGCTATAAGTAGATATGATTTACTGAAAGAGGATAGGTTCTTTAGCTTAGTTAATCCATCATTTGGCTTTAGGATTAAGGATTATGTAAATGTTAAGCTAGTTTATGATCTAAAGGAGTATAATTTGAATTTGACTGGAAATAAGATTGAATTACCTCCTGGCCTATATAAATTCAAGATAAAGAACATTGGCTTAGTTGAAGGAAAGGTTGGGATAGAAGTGAGGAGGGTATAGGGTTATTCTCTCACCGGCTCATAACTTGGAAGTTTTCCCCTTAATTTCCAGTGAATATAACCAAAAGGCCACTTAGCTAAGAACCTTATTACTCCTAATCTCTTCAATCTTCTCGAGGAAGTGAGAACCATTGTCTCTCTCGTGTATATTAAGATCTTCCCATTTTGCCTAGCATATTTTGCTAATCTAAGCCCTAAGTCTATATCTTCAGTAAGCTTCATCTCCTCATTAAATCCCCCAACCTTCCAGAAGGCATCTCGCCTACAGGCAAAAGCTACAGTAGAAACAATCGGATAACCTGCCAAAAATGAAAACTCGTGGAGTAAACTACTGATTAAATGATGAATTAAATAGCCAAACGCCTCTGAAATTATTGCAACTTGCACCCCAATTACTTTCCTATCTTTAAATGACTTCTCTATCACCTCGAGGAAGTTAGGTAATACGTATGTGTCAGCATCTAAAAAAACTAGTATTTCGCCTTTCGCTTCCCTAGCCCCAGCATTCCTCCCTGCTGAAACACTTCTTTTACTCTCTAACACAACCTTATCAGCATATTTCTTTGCTATCTCAACAGTCTTATCCTCGCTATAAGAATCGGCAACAATTATCTCATACTTCCCTTCGTAATCTTGATTCCTAAGTGCCCTCAGTACGAACCCTATGTTCTTCTCTTCGTTTAGGGTAGGTATGATAATCGATATAAAGGGGCTCTTTTTCGCTCTCTTCGTCTTCCTCTTCGATCTTTTCACTTCTTGAAGAAAAATACTTCAATATAAAAATTTAACTCGGAATTTCAACACCTATTTGATTCGAGGAGTAGTTTGGATGAACTTTTAACTTTCCTGCATTCCTTTGAAAAGGAATCGAGATATGGAATCCTATTGATTCCAAGAGAACTTAGCTCTTCGGAAAAGAGGGCAACTTTGGAAAAATTTCGAGAAAATCTCTGAAAAATGTTTGAAAGTTGTGGGAATTTGTTTGTCGAGGGGAGAAAGAAGGCCGATTGCGGAAATTTTTTATTCGATTGAAAAAGCGTAAAGTTTAAAAACCTTTCACTCATCTTTAAAAAATGCTATGTCGATTAACGTTTATCCATTAGATGATGATAAAAAAATTCTGATTTCGTTTGGGCCGTTAGCTCAGCCTGGTAGAACCTCATGCGTTAAGCATGAGTGCCATGAGCACTGGGCTTTTATCTATGAGGATAAAAGCTCAGATCTTCTGGATGATGAGGAAACCCAGTGGTCGCGGGTTCGAATCCCGCACGGCCCATTAAAGGTTTTTGAAAATGAGAAGGAAGAGTAAGAAGGAGGAAGTTGAGGAGGGAATAGATATATTTATTCATGAATTGGTACCTAAGCATAGAGTGTTAAGTGAAGAAGAGAAGGAAGAAGTCTTGAAGAGGTATAATGCAAAGTTAATGGACTTGCCGAGGATCTTAGTCAGCGATCCTGTAGTTAGAAGGCTGGGAGCGAAGCCTGGAGATGTGATAGAGATAATTAGGAAAAGTCCAACTGCTGGAGAATCTAAATATTACAGGGTGGTTGTTATTGAATAAGGAAGCTGAAAAGGTTTTGTTGGATGCATACTTTAAGAGTAGGAGTATAGTAAGCCACAATATTGAATCCTTCGACAAGTTCCTGGATTATGGGATTCAAAGAATTGTTGATGAAGTTGGGGAAGTATCCTCAGACATTCTCCCTCCAGGATGTGAGAGCCTTAAAATAAAATTTGGAAAAGTCTTCATAGAAAAACCAACTGTGATAGAGGCTGATGGAACTAAGAGACCAATCTACCCAATGGAAGCTAGGTTGAGAGATCTAACCTATGAGGCTCCAATCTTCTTGGAGATGACTCTGGAGAAGGATGGTATAGAAATAGAAAGTAGGAAACATGTTTACATAGGATCTATTCCAATCATGTTAAAGTCCAAGTACTGCTACCTCCACGGAAAATCACCAACTGAATTAATTGATTTACATGAAGATCCAAATGATCCTGGAGGATATTTTATCATAAATGGGACTGAGAGGATTATTGTAATCGTAGAAGACCTCGCTCCAAACAGGGTTTTCGTTGAGAAGAAGTCTGGACCCTTCCCTTACATAGCAAAAGTTTTCTCCGAATCTCCTCAATATAGGGTTCCACATTTGATTGAGAAGAGAAAGGATGGTGTGATCTTTATTTCCTTTGCTAGGGTCTTGAGACTCCCCGTCACAATTTTGATGAAAGCCCTTGGGATAACGAGAGATAAGGACATTATGAAAATGATTTGTGGTGATGAGGAGAGGTTCTTTGGTGATATTTACATGAATTTGTATGAAACTTCAGAAATTAAAACTCAGGAAGATGCATTAGAGTTTATTGGAAAGAAGGTTGGCATAACCCAAGAAAAGGTAAAGAAAATCCAGAGGGCTTCCGAAATAATCGATCGATTTCTATTCCCTCACATAGGGAATAAAAGAAGAGATAGGATCTTGAAAGCATATTTCTTGAGCAGAGCAGTAAGGAAATTACTAAAACTATCGTATGGTATGATTGGAGAGGATGATAAAGATCACTATGCTAACAAGAGATTGAGGTTGTGTGGAGATTTGATGGAATCTCTCTTTAGAGTTGTGTTCAGGACATTCGTTACGGATATTAAATATAACTTTGAAAGGTTGATAAGGAGGGGGAAGCTTCCACCTCTCGAAACAATCGTTAGATCCCAACTCCTCACCTCAAGGATCAGGAGTGCGATGGCTACTGGTGAGTGGGTTGGGGAGAGAACTGGAGTTTGTCAAGCTTTGAACAGGTTGAACCAGTTCATCCTTCTCTCCCAACTTAGGAGAGTCGTCTCCTTGCTAACAACTGGGAGGGAAAATTTCGAAGCTAGGGATGTTCATCCAACTCATTATGGTAGGATTTGCCCAGCTCAAACTCCTGAAGGAACGAATGTTGGATTGAGGAAACACTTAGCTTTGATGTGTGAAATTTCAACTGAACCAACGATGAAGGAGGAAACCCTTCTCAAGAAACTTGAGAAAATTGGTTTAAGGAGGATCGGAGCATGAGCGATGTTTATTTGAATGGGAAGATAATTGGAAGTTGTGAAGATCCGATAGAATTTGTTAGGAAGGTTAGGGAGTTAAGGAGGAGTGGGGAGCTTCCTCAAGAGATAAATGTAGCTTATAGGGAAGATGAAGATGCTGTAGTAATACTCAATGAGAAAGGAAGAGCGAGGAGACCATTGATAATCGTGGAGAATGGTAAACCTAAGCTTACTGAAGAACACATCCAGAAATTGAAAGAAGGTAGCTTAAGCTGGGATGATCTCATTTCCATGGGTATTATAGAATACTTAGATGCTGAGGAAGAGGAGAATTGTTTGGTTGCTATGGAAGAGAAAGATCTAACTGAAAAGCATACTCACTTGGAGATAACCCCAATTGCTATGTTAAGTGTTTTAACAGCTTTAGTTCCATACATTGAGCATAATCAAGCATTTAGGGCATTGCTTGGTCCAAAATCCCTAGAGCAAGGTCTTGGCCTCTATGTTACGAATTTCCTCATAAGGGCAGATACCGATTCTTCTCTTCTAATTTATCCTCAGAGACCGATAGTTAGAAGTATAATTCAAGATTATGTTGGCTATGAGTATCACCCAATAGGGCAAAATGTAGTCATTGCTGTAATGCAGCACTATGGCTACAATATGGATGATGCTATCGTAATAAATAAAGGTAGCATCGAAAGGGGATTTGGAAGATCCATTTACTACAGACCTTATAAAACCGAGGAACTGAAATATCCTGGTGGTCAAGTCGATAAGATTGAAATCCCATCTAAGGACGTGAGAGGTTATAGGAGCGAGGAAAGCTATAGATTTTTGGAAGAGGATGGTATAATTTATCCGGAAGCTGAGGTCAAGTCGGAAGATGTCTTGATCGGGAAAACATCGCCACCTAGGTTCTTAGAAGGTGGATTTAGAATCTCTTTAGAGAGGAAGGAATCCTCTCAATCTGTGAGATTTGGTGAGAAGGGAATAGTTGAAAGCGTTGTAATAACTGAAAGTTCTGAAGGGAATAAGTTAGTTGAGGTGAAGGTAAGGGACGAAAGAATTCCTGAGCTTGGAGATAAATTTGCTAGTAGACATGGCCAGAAGGGAGTAATAGGAATGATAGTTCCTCAAGAAGATATGCCATTCACAGCAAGCGGCATCATACCTGATGTTATCTTCTCCCCTCAATCTCTCCCAACTAGATTGAGCTTAGGTCACATAATTGAGATGATTGCTGGGAAAGTAGGGGCTCTAGCTGGAAGATATGTTGATGGAACTCCCTGGCGTGGGGAAAGCGAGTTCGATCTTAGAGAAGAGTTGAAGAAGCTCGGCTTTAGGGATAATGGAGTCGAGACCATGTACGATGGGATTACAGGGAAGGAGTACAAAGTTAGGATATTCATTGGGAATATCTATTATTTGAAGCTCAGGCACATGGTTGCGAATAAGATCCAAGCCAGAGCTAGAGGAGCAATGCAATTATTGACAAGGCAGCCAACCGAAGGAAGGAGTAAAGAAGGTGGTTTGAGGTTTGGAGAAATGGAAAAGGATTGTCTAGTAGCTCATGGGGCATCCCTCTTGCTAAAAGAGAGATTCGAATCCGATAAATGGCCAATACCTGTGTGCAAGAATTGTGGGATGGTTGCAGTATATAATAAGGCTAAAGGAAAGAGTTATTGCCCTGTTTGTGGTGAGGATGCTCCAATAACAATTATTGAGGTTAGCTACGCATTCAAACTCTTATTAGATGAATTGAAGAGTTTGTGTATTTATCCAAAGCTCTTGATAAAACCAAAAGGTGAATAATCGTGGAGGAAGTAATTAGGGAAGAAATTGGTGGAATTCAATTCAAAATGCTTTCTCCAGAGCTAATTAAAAAGATGGCAGTTGTTAAGATCTCTTCCTCAGAGCTTTATGATGCTGATGGCTATCCAAGTGAAGGAGGTTTGATGGATCCTAGGATGGGAGTAATAGATCCTGGATTGAGATGTAGGACTTGTGGAGGGACTGTGAAAGATTGTCCAGGTCATTTTGGTTATATAGAACTCGCTTACCCAGTAATTCATGTGGAGTACGCTCCCCTGATCTACAACTTCTTGAGATGTACCTGTAAGAATTGTGGAAGGATTTTGATGAAGGATGAAGAAGTTGAGAAGTTGTTGAGGAAGATGAAGAAATATGAAGAGCTTGGAGATAAGTTTAAGAAGTGGCAAATAGTTAAGTATGTGATAAATAAAGTTAAGAACGTTAGGAAGTGTCCTCATTGTGGAACTCAACAGGGGAAAATAAAGCTTGAGAAGCCAACAACATTTTATGAGGGTAATACTCAGCTCACACCAATAGATGTAAGGGAAAGACTGGAGAAAGTTCCGGATAAGGATTGTATCTTGCTTGGTTTGGATCCAGAGGCTGGTAGACCTGAATGGGCAGTACTGACTTTACTTCCTATCCCTCCGCCATGTATGAGGCCAAGTATAACTCTAGAGAGTGGTCAGAGGAGTGAAGACGATTTGACTCACAAGCTTAGCGACATAATTAGAACCAATGAGAGGCTCTACGAGAATCTAAATGCTGGAGCCCCCGAAGTAATAATCGAAGATCTTTGGGAATTGCTTCAATATCATGTAACAACTTACTTTAACAATACTATTGCTCAAGTTCCTCCAGCAAGGCATAGGAGTGGTAGACCATTAAAAACTCTTGCTCAAAGGATTAGAGGTAAGGAAGGTAGGTTCAGAAAGCATCTGGCTGGGAAGAGGGTAAATTTCTGCGCTAGGACTGTGATAACTCCTGACAACTTCATAGATATAGGTGAGGTTGGAGTACCAATTGAAATTGCTAAGGAATTAACAGTTCCTGAAAGGGTTAATGAATGGAACTTAGATTACTTAAAGAAGTTTGTTGAAAATGCGGAAGATTACCCATGTGCTCTTTATGTGATAACCCCTGATGGGAAGAGGAAGAGGGTAACTAAGGAAACGAAGAAAATGATAGCTAAAGAACTAGATGTTGGATGGGTAGTTGAGCGACAGCTAATCGATGGGGATATAGCTCTCTTCAATCGTCAACCTAGTTTGCATAGAATAAGTGTGATGGCTCACAGGGTGAAAGTACTCCCTTATAAAAGCTTTAGGATAAATGTATGCGCAACAGTTCCTTACAACGCTGATTTTGATGGGGATGAGATGAACTTACACATTCCTCAAACGGAAGAAGCTAGAGCTGAAGCAGAGATATTGATGAGTGTGAAGCAACACATATTAACGCCAAGGTACGGATTACCAATAATTGGATGTAAGCAGGATCAGGTACTTGGTTGTTACCTACTAACTCAAAAGGAGAGGTTAGTAGAAGAAGATGAAGGTCAGAGGATTCTATTCTACGCTGGAGTTGAAGACATACCTGAACCAAATGTTGAGAAGGGTGGGAAAAGATATTACAGCGGGAAATTCTTATTCAGCTGTATCCTTCCGAAAGGTTTGAACTATGAGGGAAAATCCTTAAGTTGTAAGAAGTGTAATAAATGTTTGAAGGAGAAATGTGAGTATGATGCATATGTGAAAATAAAGAACGGTAAACTCTTAAGTGGTGTGATAGATTCTAATGCAATTGCAGCTGAGAAGGGAGCT
>CAYLRC010000033.1:0-7097 GCA_964386445.1 Candidatus Woesearchaeota archaeon | reverse complement strand
TCATTATATTGAGTAATTCCGTAATAAAGGAACTGAGCACAGAAAATAGTCTTTCCCGTCCCTGCCTTTCCAGATACTAGGACTACAGAACCAGGAATAAAACCTCCGCCTATTAATTCGTCTAAACCAAAGATACCGCTCTTCACTTTTTCCCCATGTGATGGTTTATTCGATTGAGATTCCATTTTCGTTGATCTTGTATTCAAAGGTCAATTCGGGAATATCCCTACCATAGATCTTCATGAACTTTCCCTCAACTCGCTTCTCCATTTCAATTATATAATCATTTAGGAATTTCAATGTTTCGTAAACTTTGTTCTCATGAATTCCACCCTCAACTATAAAGATGAATAAATCTTTGAATTCGAAATTCTTATTTACGAGCTTCTTCACGAGATCTAATACATCATTGAACTTATGATGCAAAATTAGAGGGGAAAGAGAATCAAATATTTTGATAATCTTCACAGAATCTTCCTTCATCTGTTGAGAAATTTTAGTGAAGAAGAAAAACATGTCAACGAGATTTTTAATACCACCTTCAGCTACTGTTACTATTTTTCTCAAATCATTACCGTACTCGACTTTGCCATGGGTTGGCAAATAAGCATCGATTATCCTAATCTTCTGAAAATCAGCAAATCTCCACCCAAATTTTTTGGCAACTTCGAATTTATTTCCGGCTAAGTCGTCAGTGGTTAAGTAAATACAACCCCCACCGCTAGTTAGGTGGTTGAAAGCGAGATTCAAAGAGAAGATAGTTTTTCCAACCTTTGGTTCTCCTAAGATAAGGATACTGCTGCCTTCTGGAAAACCACCAATTTTTTCATCAATTTTCGAAAAACCAGTTTTAATCATCTTTAAAGATTAATAAAGTGGAAATATTTTA
Organism: Candidatus Woesearchaeota archaeon; assembly: GCA_964386445.1. Taxonomy (GTDB): domain Archaea; phylum Nanobdellota; class Nanobdellia; order JAPDLS01; family Haiyanarchaeaceae; genus Haiyanarchaeum. The sequence continues at coordinate 6,208 of CAYLRC010000033.1, read as the reverse complement.
ATCTTTTTAATGCAGCTAGAAGAAAAAGTCCGGAAGGAAATTGAGAAAACTGAGAAAGTTTTCGAAGGGGTAAAGATAATTGACGAGCAAGCTAATGATCTCATTAACTTAGCTTCCAGCTACTTCGAGGATTCCAAGTACTTTTATGAGAAAGGAAAGTACCTAGAAGCTTTAGAACTACTAAGTTATTTGTGGGGCATCCTTGACGCATGTGCTAGACTTAAGCTAATAGATCCTGGAGAATTTAGGAGACATTTTAAGATAGACCAAGAATAAACAACCTGCAAACATTTTTTAATTTGGAATTTTTTAAGTTTAGACATGGAAGAAATTTTATTTTTGATCTACGGAAATCATCCAAAGAGCAGAAGGCTTTACGAACCTGCTAAGAAAGTCATAGAGCTAATCAAAGGTAGAGGGGCTGTGAAAAGGGAAGAAATAGCTAAGGAGTTGGGACTGAATTTGGAAGTTCCTGCCCAGAAAAAACATTTTTATAACATAATTTCTCCGATGTTTGGGAAAATCTTAGTTTCCGAGAGGAGAGGGAGAGAAGTTTATTACAGATTGAGTTATGATGTTTTTAGGATGTACTTAGATAATTTGAGGAGAAAAGGGAGGTACTATTTATTAGGGGAAGAGGAGAAAAATTTTTAATACGGCTTGGGTTTGAAATGTAAAAATGTTCGACTTCGAACTGTATAAGAAAGAAATTGAATTTGATGAGGACCTTCTTATCGAACCTGACATCGACGATGTTGGATACGATAAGAAGAAGAAAAAGAGAAGAAGAGGAAAGAGGCTAACGAAGAAAGAGTTGAGGACATTATATTCTTATATTGGGTGAGGATTCTAAATTCTATGGAAAACATGATTAAGTGGACTAAAGAAATTGTGAAACCTGAGGGAATTAAATATCTAGAAGAATTAGGCATAAAGGTCGAGGTTCCAAAGTATAGTAGATGCGTCCTATGCAGAGGGGTGAGAGGGTTGTGTGGAAAGTCGAGGTGCCCCATCCTTCTAAAGCTTTACACGCATATCAGAATCTCTAACCTCATTAAGAAGAGGGAGATCTTTGGAAGCGCTCCTGGGGTATTTGTGGGGAGGGTTGGATACCCCAGAGTAAATATAGGTCCTCTAGTACCACCTCTCTACGGGGATACTGCTGAGTTAGATACTCCTGAGTTATGGATAGGGAAGCCGATTGAGAGCATTGTGGATTCGAGGATGTTGTTAGTGAGGGGGAAGGTAAGAGCAAGAGTAAATGATGCGGGTAAACTTAAGCTAGCCGAGAAAGTCCAAGAGATAGCACTAGCCAGTTCCCCAGTGGATGTGGAAGCAAAGTTTAAGGAAATTCCGAAGGGAACTTTGATCTTAGATGATTATCTTCAACCTTTCGGACCTTCCGCTAAGCTTTTAGATTTTAAAATTACCCCCACGAGGTGGGACAAGAGAATAGAGAAAGTTTACTATGATAATGATTTAAAGGCTGGAGATGCGATGATGTACCTCTTCCAAAAAGGCGTACTTGTTTCTAAAATCCAGAAGGCCTTGAGTGTTGGAGCACTTGGATTAAAATTTCAAAGGAAATTAGTTCCAACCAGGTGGAGCATAACAGCTGTAGACTCAATAATATCGAAGAGATTAATCGAAGAAATAAAAGAGTTTAAGGAAATTAACGAGTTTAGAGTTTATGAATTTGAGTACCTAGGCAATATTTTTGAAATATTGATGATACCTGAACCTTGGTCCTACGAATCCATGGAAGCCTGGTATCCTGGAACGACTTGGAATCCCGGGAAGAGGGTTGTGATTTATGGGGATTTCGAAAGTTATTGGGGTAGGAAGAGCTACGCAAGTATAGGTGGTTGTTATTACGCAGCTAGACTAGCTGTAGCTGAGAAACTTAGGAGAGAAAGGAGACAAGCTACAGTCATAATTTTCAGAGAGATTCATTCGGATTATTTGATGCCGGTAGGAGTTTGGTTAGTAAGGGAATGCGTGAGGAGAGCTCTTCGAAGAGAACCAGCGAGATTCACTAGCTTGAATGATGCCATCCAAAGAATTGAGAAAAAATTGAGCATAGATATGGATAGATGGTTAACCACAAGTACCCTACTGAAAAAATTATTTTATCAAAGGAAAATCCGTGAGTTCTTGAGGAGGGTTAGTAAATGAGGGAGTTAGTTGAAATTTCAGAGGAGATAAAGAAATGTAGAGCTTGCAACCTCTCTAAATTTAGGAAGAATCCAGTTCCTGGAAGCGGTGGATTTAGAAAGAAGGTTTTGTTGATTGGAGAAGCACCAGGATTCTACGAGGATCTTAAGGGGGAGCCATTCGTCGGAGCTGCAGGTAAATTCCTAGATGAGCTCCTGAGCATCGCTGGATTAGGGAGAGAAGATGTATTTATTACAAATGTTGTCAAGTGTAGGCCTCCAAACAATAGGAGGCCAACCTCTCAAGAGATAGAGAAATGTAAAAGGTTCTTAGATAAGCAAATTGAAATCCTTAAGCCAAGAGTCATCATAACGCTTGGAGACGTGGCTCTTAACTATATGTTAAAAAAATTGAAACTTAAGAGGAGAAGTATCTCCCAAATTCACGGAACTCCATTTAACTTGCTAACTTACGTATGGATTCCTACTTACCATCCAGCAGCAGCCCTACATAATCCTAAGAAGAAGGAGGAAATTTTGGAGGATTGGAAGAAGATAAAGCTCATATTGGAGAAGAATGAGAGGTAGTTATTTCTTGATCTTGGAACTTAAGAGAGATAAGAAAATAAAGAATTGGAAGTTAAGGAAAGGATTTTATTTGTATGTTGGTTCCGGGATGAAAGGATTGGAGAATCGAGTCCTTAGACATCTTAGAAAAAGAAAGAGGAAATTCTGGCATATTGATTACTTAACTTCCGATAAGGACTGTAAGCCAATATTCGTGATCCTCAGACTTGAGAGTGAGAAGAAGGAGTGTAAATATGCAAGGAAATTCATCGAATTTGCTAATGGGATAAAAGGTTTTGGCTGTAGCGATTGCAATTGTTACTCCCACTTATTCTATTTTAGGGAGCTTAACTCATGCATGGAAGCTGTAAGCAAAGTGTTGAAAGATGAGAATTAAGGAAATTCTTTGTAAAAGAGTATTAAATAGGAGTGGGATCTATGGAGTTAACTATTCTATCAATCCTTATATAGGATGTGAGCACAACTGCGCCTATTGCTATGCGAGAGGTTTTGTGAAGGAATTTATAAACCAAAATTTGAAATGGGGAGAGGAAGTACTTGTAAAGATAAACGCCCCTAAGATTCTAGCTAGAGAATTACCCAAAGCTAGGAAAGGACTCGTTCTCCTAAGTAGTATAACAGACCCCTACCAACCCATTGAATCCAGATATCAACTAACCAGAAGGATTCTGCAGAGATTGCTTTCATTTCAATATCCAATTTCCATCTTAACTAAATCAAAATTAGTTAAGAGGGATTTAGATATAATCTCAAGATTTAAGGAGGCTGAAGTTGGCTTTACAATAGTAACCCTAAACGAGGAGTACAGGAGAATCCTAGAACCTAAGGCTTCAAAGATAGCAGAAAGGTTGGAAACATTGAGAATTTTCAAGGAAGAAGGGATCCACACTTACATGTTCGTTGGCCCAATTTTACCTGTGATTACAGAGAGGGATCTTGAAGAGTTGGTGAGAGAAGCTAAAGAGGTCGCAAAAGAAATAATATTCGATAAGTTCAATTTTAAATACAAATCTCTTGATACTCTAGGTAGGATGTTAAAGGAAAAAGCCCCCGACCTCTGGAGAGAGATGCTTATGGAATTTAAAGACAGGAGCTTTCCTAAAAAAATGAAAATAAGGGCTAAAGAGTTGTGTTTAAAGTTTTCTGTACCTTGTTCATTTTGTTACTAGTTTATGCCCTAAAGTGGGATTACTATCATAGTTCTTTCTGCTAATTTCATGTACTCGTTATCCTCCGGACACCATTTAGCAACTCCGTTAATTTGATCGCCAGTGGCTACTGTAACTACAGCAACTACTGTGAATTGTGATTCCCAACCACCCCCTGCTCCGGTAGGAGATTCTAGACCTCGTCTACTTACAGCTATGAGGTCGGCATTTTTTTCTAACCCTATATATCCATAACCATGGCAACTATCCATGTTCCAAGGTGGATTCCAGTCAGGGTCCCTACACCACCATCTACCATTGTAAATTACTAAGTAAGTTCCAGCAGGTAAGGAGTACCCTGTGTCCATAGCAGGGTCGTCACCGTAGGAGTCGCAAGTTGTCACTTCCCAAGCACTTGTCGTTTTATAATATCTGTGCCACTGGTTGACAATTTTATGACCATTCATATCAAGGTCTCCACCTTGTATGGTTAGGACGTCATTGCCGGTTAATTGGATTCTCATATCATAATCGCTAGTATCATCGTTACTAAAGTCTATGTATGGTTTTTTCTCTGTCCCTCCTAGCTCTATTGAAGCACCTTGATCAACACTAAGAATTCCTCTTCCACTCCCCCATTTTACATCCCCAACTACATCAAGCTTATACGCTGGAGTACTCGTCCCTATTCCCACTTTCCCAGCGAAGTACGCATCTCCTGCGTTATTCATCCAAGCATTTAAGGCTCCTCCCTGCCCCACTCCAACGGAACCCTCAGCATACACGTCCCATGTATGGATCCCTCCTCCCCATCCAGAAGGATAACCGGAATCCGGAGAGAACCCATTAGTCCCCAACCTCCTAACCAAAAGATTTACATTATCATTGAGGTTCGAGTTCCATAGAACTAATGTATTCCTAGAACTTGGTGCATTTACCCTAATCTCAATATCATTTCCAGAATCGTCTCCACCTATTCCTATAGTATCTCCATACCCAGTCTTTGATGTTACGAAATTAGTCCATTGTTCTGCTCTATTAAAGCTTCCATATCCATTAGCAATTAGATTTCCAGAAATGCTGACATCATCATACATATAAACTGTACCCCTGCCTGTTGAATGAGCGTCTATGATTAAATCTCCTGTTTCACTCCTCAAACCTTTTCCGCTATCAACATAAATATCTCCTCCACTAACATCTAATTTTGCATCCGGTGTCGGATCTCCAATTCCGACCCTGCCAGCAAAATAAGCACTATTATCATCGTTATCTAAGTAGAAGATGTCATTTCCGCTTGTATCTTCAACAATTAATTGATTTGGTGTAGTCCTATAGTACAAATTAATTCCTTCTCCAGGAGTATCATCTCCAAATCTTATCCCATGAGGCCCTCCATATCCTTCCCCTAGAGCTATCTGAGCAGCACTCTTGCTTATAGCTAAATCCCCGGTCATCGTGTCTCCACTTTCATTAACCCAAACATCACTTGCTGCTCCACCTGTTTGATCAGCTGTGCATGTGCCACTTATGATAATGCCGTTAGAAACAGTGGCCCCTTTAATAACTTCGCTAGGTCCACAATTCAAGTTACTTCCTGAGGGAGAATAAGTTACTCTATGATTTGTAGAGTCAAAACTTACTGAGAGGGGTGAAGTAGCTGCAAATTGTATCCTGTTATCACCAGTATCTATGGAGAATTGTTGAACATTTGCTGAATTTCTTACTGATATGCTTGATAGACCTCCTCCCCCTGATGGCCATGAAGTTCTACAGTCACTCCCTATACATAAACCAGTTCCTCCCCTTACATACCCACTTGAATAAATATCTCCCCTTACATCAAGTTTGTAACTTGGATACTTCGTTCCTATCCCAACTCTATGAGTACTCGCATTTACGTATAGAGTTTGTGTGTCTGCTCCGAAATGCTGACCAACGAAAAAGGAGTTTGGAGTATTTATGTAATCCATGCCTTGATACCAATATCCATAGAGATAAGCATTTCCTAAGTAGAATTTTTTATTTATCGGGATTCTCAAATTTGTTGCTATGCTTACCTCATTGAAAGTGAAGTTAGCTATTGAGTAATTTCCTGTCTCATTCTTTTTTTCTATGCTTACTCCAGCGTAGCCAAATATGGTTGGACCATCAAATCCATTTGCTCGATAATTCCATCCTATCCCGTGATAGGTATCTATGGTACTGCCAACTCTATGTCTAAAGTATAAAGTCGAATCATTTAATTTGACATTTGAAGTTATTGGGAAGATATAGTCTCCTCCTCCATAGAAAGTTCCTGGCCCTATTTGATCAGCT
>CAYLRC010000032.1:0-7155 GCA_964386445.1 Candidatus Woesearchaeota archaeon | reverse complement strand
CTTTTGTTGAGAAGTGAGGGATATTACTACCCAATAGGTTGAGTTCCCATAATCTACACTAGCTAAAATAATTGCATTGTCATTCTCCGTCGAATTTATCGCTTCTATCACTTTGCTTAAAGTCTCCGGATCTTCCATGCCGACTGCGAGAGTTATATCCTCGTCTTTTATTTTTCCACTCTCCATCAAATTGAGTAAGCAATTCATCGAAAGACAAGTCTCATTGCACTTCTCTCCCATTATCCCTATTAATTTAAATTGGGAAAACAAATTTTCTGAGATTTCCTTCCAGTAAAGTGTTGGGAGTACTGCTAGGACGATGAGTAAGAAGATTATTCCAGCTAAAGCTAATTTGTTCTTAAATATTAGCTTAAGCTTTTCTATTATCTCGCTCTTTTGTTCTGAAAGTTCTAGGAGCTTTCCAGAGTAAGCATCTATTCTAGCTAAATACCTCTTCCTCTCGCTTTTAATCGAGAACTCCCATTCATTTATTTTCTCTACTTCCTTCAAAATCTCAAATTTCTTGATGCCTTTCTCCTTCAAAATCTCTCCTAGGTTCTTCAGGATTTTCTCCCTCCCAAGCCTCTTGGGTAATATCTTCTTCTCGGCTAGAACTTCCTTTATCTTCTTAACCTCTTCTTTAAGCTTCTCAACCTCTTCAACTATTTTCTTCAAATCCTTTTTAGTTATCGGTTTCTCTACGAAACCACTGGAGATCAAAAATAAGCCTAGAGCTATCAGAGCTGATGCTATCAGAGCTGCGATGAGATCTGTTATAATGAAAATATCAAATGGTATGAAAGTTTTGAAGATTGGGGAAATGGAAAGGGCTATGAAGCCGAGAAACAGGGAAAAAACGAGATCAACTAGAAAATTCAAGTGCTTCCTCCATCCTCTCATGCATATTTTTCCAAATGCATAACATGCAATTATATATGCTATTGCTTGGAGGGTTTCTATTATTCCCATCGTATTTAAAAGAAGTTGCTAATTTAAATAAATACCTCGTTACCTCTCAATTAATTTCCTAAGCTTAAGGTAGAGCTGAACGAATTTCTCCTGGTTGTGTAAGAAGAGATCTAGGAGCAATAAGAGGGATAAGACTAGGATTATAAGCCAACCATATGCTTTAAAGTAATCAACACCTATGTAGAGGCAGGTTAGTAAGATCAACAAGTTTAGAGTTGTAGCCATCGTGTCCGTAAAAACGATGTTCTTCCTAACCTCTTTCTTCAATGCTTCAGAAATTTCCTCCAATGCTTTGAATATGATTCCCAAAATCGATGGCTGCATATTAAAAAACCATAGCCCAAATTTTAAAATACTTAGGAATAATGAATTGTACTACCCTCTATTTTGAACTTTCCACCCATGAACTTTTCACATACCCATATATTTGTCCTCGTGTGAAGTGATATCTCGCTAGTCTTTATCGAGCTTCCAGGGGAGAGTGACATAAATGGAATTAAGTTATCTGCAGCATGAGAATCCACACACGCATCCCTCTCAACTTCTCTAAGCAGTTTCTCAGCGGCTTCTCTCCCAACTTTTTCGGAGACCTTCCCCTTCTCTCCAAGGGAATCACCACCTAATATAGTATTGCTGTACCTCGCCCAAATCACTATCCCAGAACCAGGGGAACTCGTAGTCTTATATTCAGTCCATATCCTCACATCCTTGTTAAATTTTGATATTAGAATTTTCTTCGCAGCTAGGGCTTGCCTCTCAGCTACCTTAGCTCTCTCCAAGTCTCTACTTGCAAATGAAATCCCCTCAATCCTAAGGAGGGTACCACGATCTACCAAATTTACTTTCCTTATCTCAGAAAACTTCATTGGTTTATATTTCACCCTCACCAAGCCCCCTCCTCTAGGATAAAAACCTCTCCTCACAACCTCTAACTCCATCCTTACTCCAAATTTTTGGAAAAGTGGAATTAACACATTCTTATAGTAGTCTACGGGACAGGAGAATGGGACATCGGTCCCTCCTTTGATTTCTAAGTTAACTTCAGAACTTGCGAAAATTGCCGGCAAAGTTAAAGCTTGTAGCACTAATGTTATCGACCCTGCTGTTCCCACATCTACCCTCAACTTCTTCCCCAAAATCTCATCTCCAGGTATAAACTCTATCTGAGTCGAATTCAACTTAAGTCCAATAACTTTAGCATTACAGAGAGCTGCGACGCATTTTATTGCAGTGAGATGTTGACTTTTCAATCCAGGATTAGGCCTCTTTGCTCGTATATTAAATATTTTGACTGGCTTCTTCGTTAGGGCGCTCATAGCTACCGCTGTCCTTACTAGACCACCACCTCCCTCAAGCATCGAACCATCAAGTTCTACGTACTCCATGCTAATCACTAATATCATAGCCGGGAAGATTTATTAATATTAATTTTCTACTTCTGAGGATGGAAAATTTGAGGGAAATTATCCTCTCAAAATTGAGGAAGTATGAAAGGGTTAAGGTAATTTCTCATACTGATTGCGATGGTATTTGTTCTGCAATCCTATTCGTAAAATTACTGAAGAAGTTGGGAAAGGATTTCCTAGTTTTATTTAGCTCCCCTGAAGAGGCTAAGAGAGGGAAAATAAGGAACTTAGCTACATTTAAGCTGAATGTCGTGTTAGATATACCAGTAATCGAATTTGGGTTAAGAGGAATTAAAAATGAGTTGATAATTATAGACCATCATGAGATAAGTAAGAAGAAAGTTGAAAAACCAAACATCCTCGTCTTTCACCCTATCCTCCTAGGAATTGAGGAATATTGTCCTGTCTCCAGGTTTTTATATTTAATATTCCAAGAGGAACTGAAGGAATTTGACTATTTAGCATGCATTGGCTGCATAGGTGATGGTGGGGGGAAATATTGGAAAGAATTTATCGCAAGAACTCTAAAAAAATATGGACTAAAAATTGGGAAGGATGAAAACCTTTACGATAATAAATTTGGGTACTTAAGCTTGATAGTTGGCTCTGGTAGGATATATAGGGGGGTGAGTGGGGCTAGGGAAATATTTTTTGAGTTGGTTAAGGCAAAAAACTTTCAGGATTTTGAGGAGAGATGTAAGAAATTTAGGGGGTGGTATGAAAAGGTTGAGAGGAGGTTGAAGGAGTTAGAGAAGGAATTCCAGAGGAGAAGTGAATATTATAAAGATATTGAGTTGAGGATATTCGATCTGAAGAATGAGAAATATAATTTGGGATCTGCCCTCTCTACTAAACTAAGTTACAAATACCCTAACCTTACTATAATGATCTACAATGAGAGGAAGAGAGTAAATGTGAATTTAAGGAGGGGAGACGGTAAGATAAACCTTTGCGAGCTAGTTGAGAGCTCTTTGAGGAATTTAGATGGAACGGGTGGCGGTCACAGAAATGCTGCGGGAGCTACTGTAAAGAAAGAACACTTCGAGATTTTCAAGAGGAACTTCATTGAGAATTTAAGGAGGATATATCAAAGTGTAAGCTAGGAGGAATAAAATTGGGACTAGGATCGACATTAAAGTATAGGTGGTAACTTTCTTCACAAACTCCTCATTTTTCGATACCCTACACCAAACTAGCTTATTAGCCAATCCTCCAATCAATGCAACCAGCATAAGCTTAGCGGAGAGGATTGCTGAAAGATGGTTGGTAGTGTAGAGAAACGCTATACCAGTAACTACTGGCGATGCTCCGAGAAGGCTTATGAGGAACACAACCAAATAGATGAAAGCCGTTTGGAGATATGGCTTAATTAAGCCGACAGAAGCTGAGGTCAGGAAGAAGAGGAAGGAGAATATTAATGCGGGTTTTAAGGAAAATGGGGACTTTATCTCTATGCTCGTCTTAGTTATCTCGAGAAGCCCAGGGTAAGCTAAGATCTCAACCAGTATCCCCAAAGTTATGGTTGGAGCTATCAAGTAAACTAAGGGGACTGGAGATTGAGTAACTAAAATCAGGATTATCCATTGGCTCAGGAAGAGGGAGAAGTATGAAAATAAAACGCCTGCGACTGCCTGATCAATAAGTTTCCCAGCTCTAACGGACTTCGATATTTCATAAGTCGTAACTTCGCTATTAATGAACCCTCCTAACAAGCCACTAACAAACAATCCTCCCTCCTTCAATTTCCTTAAGACTATAAAGAAGATGAAGCTCACTAAGGAGATTGCCACAACAATTAGCCAAAATCTGAACGGATTGAATATGTGATACGGATCTACATAATCGTTTGGTAAGAATGGTAGGATGACGAATGCTACTATTGCAAATTTTATTGCCGCGTGTATCTCTTCTTTGCTCAAGTGCTTTACCATCTTGTGGAGCTCCGATTTGAAGGTCAAAAATGCTGTTGTTATAATTGCTATAGAAACGCTTATCGTATATATACCTATCCCCACTAAGAAGCCTAGAATATAAATAATGAAAATAGAGACATAAGTAGTTAAGCCTAGATATCCGTACTTCAAAAATCTCAATACAAAAGCTGTTGTGGAAATCACTGTAACTATAGCCAATCCTATGACAAAGCTGCTTACTAGATCTACATAATTTGAGAGATATGCGAAGAGAAAGCCCAATAAAGCTACTAGAACTGCTGTCCTCAAACCAAAAATCAACACCTCTTTCTCTATCTTCCTCTTATACTCCCTCTCTACCCCGACCAGAGCTCCCAAAGCTATGCTTAATCCTATCCTAAAAGCCAGCTCGGTGATTGTGAGATCCACATTCTTAATAAAAACTACTTTCCTTTTATCATTTATGGAAAATCTAGAGCTCGAGGAAGTGTACGATTTAGAACTGGAGAAAGTAATTGAAATAATAAAGAAATTTAAGGCGAAGAAAGTCGTTATTCAGCTTCCAGATGGTTTAAAGCCATATGCTACTCAAATTGCAAAGAAAATTCAAAACTCTACTGGGTGCAATGTACTCATTTGGGGAGGGTCGTGTTACGGACCTTGTGATATCCCAAAACTTGATGAACTGGAAATTGATTTATTGTTTCACTTCGGGCATCCAAAAATGGAATTCAAGTTGAAATAGGAAAAATTAAATTTTCGATTAAAATTTGTTGGTGTTTGAATGGATGTCTTGGGGATAGACGAAGCTGGAAAAGGATCAGTAATTGGACCTTTAGTTATTTGTGGTGCTCTCTTTGAAAAGGATAAGATACGAAAGCTTAGAGAGATTGGTGTGAAGGACTCTAAACTCCTCTCCCCAAAGAGGAGGGAAGAATTATATAAGGAGTTGAGGAAGATAGCTAAGAAAATAAAGGTCATTAAAGTCCCCCCAGGAGAGATAGATAAAAGAGCGGAAGTCTGCACTAATTTAAATATCTTAGAAGCAATAAAGTTCGCTAGGATAATAAATGAATTGAAGCCGGATCTAGCTATAATAGACTGTCCCTCTCCAAATCCTCGGAAATTCCGAGAGATCTTAAATAGGTATTTGGAGCATAAATGTAAGTTGAAGTTGGAGAATTATGCTGATCGGAGGTATAAAGTGGTTGGGGCTGCAAGCATAATTGCGAAGGTCATTAGGGATAGGGAAATAAGGAAGATCGAGAAGATTGTTGGGAAGGAACTTGGGAACGGTTATCCTCATGATGAAAAAGCCATTGAATTTGTCAGAAATGCTAATGAATTCGAAAAACAATTCATTAGAAGGTCTTGGCAGACTTTCATCAGAATAAGGAAAGAGAAGGAACAAAGGAAGTTAAGTGAGTATGAGTAATTTACTCATCTCACAATCTCATAACATTTAAAGGTTAAGCACTTACACTCAACACTCACATTTCCAGTAAAATTGGTTGATTCTCTACAACTCAAGAAATTATTGCATCTACATACTTCCTGACAATCCGCATCAACTATGCAGAACTTCTCATTACTCAAATAAAGTGGTTTAAACAAGATCCACCTAACCCAGTCAACCGTTATCACTATCGTGACAAACCCTATTACCACTCCTACTATCCCAAGAATAGTTGACAGCTTCATCTCAAACCATAAGGAATCCCAAAATTTTAACTTTATCGAAAAATCGGAAATCTTCTATCAAAAAATTTTAAAGGAATTTGATTTTAGTGTATTTGGGTGGGGTTATGAAGTTTGCTCATGTTGGGGATACCCATCTAGGAGCTACGAATTTCAAGCTCAAGGAGAGGGAGGAGGATTTCCTTAGAGCTTTCAAGCAGTTCGTAGATAAATGCTTAGAAGAGAAAGTGGATTTCGTAGTCCATAGTGGAGATCTCTTCGATAAACCGAGACCTCCAAACTATATACTAAGATTTTGTTTGAAACAATTGAAGAGATTACATAAAAATAATATCCCTTTCTTCGTAATTCCTGGCTCCCACGACTTAGGTGTTGGAGGATCCCCCATTTCAATCCTCGATGAAGTAGGATATGTGATAAATTTAGGGGAAGAGGCACTCATAAAAGAAGAAGGGGAAAAGAAGCTGAAGTTGAAGGGTTATAAACTGGAGAAGTTTAAAGTTTTCATTTGTGGGCTTCCAGGTATAAGAGCTAGGATCAAAAAAATTTACAAGAATCTCGAAGTTCAGCCGCAAGATGGATATTACAACATTTTCGTATTCCATCATACTCTCTCGAACATACCCCAAATAGGGCCATATGCAGACATAGATATTAGTATGCTCCCGAAGGGGTTCGATTATTATGCTGCTGGACATTATCACTCGAGAACGCAGCTCCAGTATGGAAGCTCTCCAGTGAACTATCCTGGATCTACAGAATATTGCGACCTTACGGAAGTGGAGAATGATAGGGAAAAGGGATTTTTTATAGTTGAGGATGGTAAAGCTAGATGGGTAAAATTAGAAACAAGGAAGTTCGTCATTCAACAAGTAAATTGTAATAACCTAAGTCCTCTCCAGATACCTGAGCTTTGTAGGAAAATAATAAGGGAAAATAAAGGAGGGATATTAATCTTGCGTTTGCTCGGTAGATTAGCATCTGGAAATAAGAGTGAGATAAATAGGGAAATTATAGAGAGGATAGCTAGCGAGAAGGGTTATATCTTCACAAAAGTCGATACAACATCCCTCTTAGATCAGAGCAGCCCAACAATCATAGAAATCAAGAGGAAAAGTTTGGATGAAATAGAAGAAGAGTTCTTGAGAAAGCAGAAGTATAGCGAAGGA
>CAYLRC010000031.1:0-7356 GCA_964386445.1 Candidatus Woesearchaeota archaeon | reverse complement strand
TGCTACATCAGTAGTTTACATAGCGTCTCATCTAGTCGGAGAACCAATCACTCAGAGGATACTCGCAGATGAGATGGGAATCACTGAAGTTACGATAAGGAATAGATATCATGAGCTTTGGGAAAAGTTGAAAATTACCCTCTATCTTTGAGGGACAAAATATTTAAATATGTTGAGATTCGATATCATAGTAACACTTTTTCTGGTGCTGGCAAATGGAAGAGAAGACGAAAGAGTTTATGAAAACCGGAACAACAACAGTCGGTATTATTTTCAAAGATGGTGTAGTCTTAGCTTCTGAGAAGAGAGCTGTAATGGGTTACCTAATTGCTCACAAGGACTTTGAGAAGGTGTACAAGTTAGATGATAATTTAGCTATCACTATTTCAGGTGGAGTTGGAGATTGCCAAATGCTAATAAAATTTCTGAAAGTAAATATAGAGCTGTTTAAGATTAGGAGGCAAAGAAAGCCAAGCGTAAATGCAGTTGTAACTTTGTTGAGCCACATCCTATTCCAAAATAGGATGAGCATCTTCCCATACTATGCCCAACTCTTAGTCGGTGGTGTGGATGAAAGTGGTCCTCATCTTTTCAGTTTGGGCCCAGATGGTAGCAAGGTGGAGGATAAGTATATTTCAACTGGCTCAGGATCTGTAATAGCTTATGGAGTGCTTGAGGATAATTACAAAGAAGGCTTGGAGATGGAGGAAGCAGTTAGGCTCGCGGCTAGAGCAGTTTCAGCAGCCACTAAAAGAGATATCTACTCCGGTGGACAAATTGAAGTTGCTGTAGTTACTAAGGAAGGATTTAGGAAGTTGAAGAAGGAAGAAATAGATAAGATCTTGGGGAAGAAATAGACCCACTCTTACTTAGATATTTTAAGGGATGGGATTTGGAAGAGAAGGAGATAATTTCTGAAATAAAGAAGAACTTACCTCGTGGAGCTTTGATTACTGATTACTCTTTTGAGGGTGCGAATATAGTTCTTTATACGAAGAATAAGAAGTTAATCGGGGAAGAGGGCAAGGAAATAGTGAGGAAGATCGTCGATAAGCTGAAGAAGAGAGTAGAGATAAGGATGGAACCATCGATGTTGATGGAGAAAGAAAAGGCAAGGAAGATAATTGAAGATCTAATACCAAAAGATGCTGGTCTTGTAGATATTTGGTTTGATGAGAAGAGGAGTATAGTTATAATTGAAGCTGCAAAACCAGGGGTTGTTATAGGGAAGGAAGGGGAAATAGTTAAGCAAATTAGGGAAAAAACTCTTTGGGTTCCGAGGGTAAGGAGGGCACCGGCAATAAAGAGCCCGATAGTTAGGGGAATTAGGGAAACCCTCTTCAAAGCATCGGATTACAGGAGAAAGTTCTTAAATAACATAGGAAAAAGGATTTACTCTAAGTGGGAGAGGGATTCTAAATATTGGATAAGGATTTCTTGTTTAGGAGGCTTCAGGGAAGTAGGGAGGAGTGCGATTCTCCTCCAAACCCCAGAAAGCAACGTGCTTTTAGATTGTGGTGTCAATGTTGCAAATGTGGAGCAAGCATACCCTTACTTCAATGTTCCAGAATTTAGCCTAGATGAACTAGATGCTGTAGTCATAAGTCACGCTCATTTAGACCATTGTGGACTAATTCCTTATCTCTACAAATGCGGGTATAGAGGCCCAGTATACTTTACTGAGCCTACACGTGATATAATAACGCTCTTACTCTTAGATTTCATAGAGGTATCGCAAAAGAATTTGAAGAATGCAATTTTTAATAGTAGAGATGTTAAGGAGATGATTAAACATTCTGTTACCCTCTCTTATGGGGAGGTTACTGACATAACACCAGATGTAAGGTTAACTTTCTTCAATGCAGGCCATACCTTAGGCTCAAGCCTATGTCATTTGAATGTTGGGAATGGTTACCATAACATCCTCTATACTGGAGATTTCAAATTTGCCAGGTCAAAACTCTTAGAGGCGAGTGAATACAGATTTCAGAGATTAGAAACTTTGATAATGGAATCAACTTACGGTGGTAAGGGAGATATTCAGCCACCGAGGAAGGAGTGTGAGAAATTCTTGGTGAAAATAATTAACGACACAATAAATAGAGGAGGGAAAGCAATAATCCCAGTACTTGGGGTCGGAAGAGGCCAGGACATTTTACTCGTCTTAGAGGAGGCTATTAGGAAGAAGAAGATTAAGGAGATACCGGTTTATGTAGATGGTATGGTGTGGGATATAACCGCGTTGCATACAACCTACCCAGAGTTTATGAACAGGAGTATAAGGAAAATGATCTTTGAATTGGATATAAACCCCTTCCTAGCACCTTTCTTCTATAGAGTCGGGTCTAGTGACGAGAGGAAGAAGGTAATAGAAAGTAGGGAACCCTGTGTTATAGTTGCTACTAGTGGTATGTTGACTGGAGGCCCCATAATGGAATATTTTAGGGAATTAGCAGGCTTCAAAGAGAATTCCCTGATATTTGTTTCTTATCAAGCAGAAGGTTCATTAGGAAGGAGAATTCAATCAGGGGAGAGGGAAATTAGAATGGAAAGCAATGGTAGAATAGAGAATGTTAAGGTTAAGTTAGAGGTCTATACTATCGATGGCTTTAGCGGACATTCAGACAGAAATCAACTCATGAATTATGTTCAGGTCCTCAACCCAAAGCCCAGAAAAGTAATTGTATGCCATGGTGAGAGTAGTAAGTGTTTAGATCTAGCTAGTTCTATCCATAAGACTCTAAGAGTTGAGACGGTTTGTCCAAGGAATTTAGACGCGATTAGGATAAGGTAGAATTCTGAACGAAACCAATAAAAAAGGAGGTTTTTTGAGGTTTAATATGAGAATCTTAGCCAAGGACTTAATGACGAAGGATCCAGTTACGATAAGTCAGGAAGCATCTGTGAAGAGGGCAGTTGAGGTAATGTTGAAGAGGAATGTAGGTTCTCTACTCGTTGTTGAGAAGGACGAGATAGTTGGAATAATTACAGAGAAGGACATTATATCTAAAGTTGTTAGATATGCCAAGGATCCAAGGAAAGTTAAAGTAAAGAACATAATGACTAAGAAATTAATAACAATTCATCCAACTGCAGACATTTACGAGATCGCTAAGGTTATGAGCGAGAAGAATGTCCGCAGGTTACCAGTTTGCGAGGGTAATAAATTGCTCGGTCTAGTTACGGAGAAGGATATCTTGAAGTTCGCCCCAAGCGTTATTTATATCCTAAGTGAGAGGATTAAGATAAGGAAGAGAAAGAGGAGGAGATCTTCTTCAGGCCAACTGGGAATTTGTGAAATTTGTGGGAACTATAGTGATAATCTAAAGGAGTATAAAGGGATGTTAATTTGTGAGTACTGTTTTGATTTAGTTAAGTAAGTTTTTTAACTTTCTAATAATTATCTTTAAGCATGGCTGAAGAAAATTTAGTTACAGAGACGTCAGTGAAATATGATGGGATTTTCGATTTTAAACAACTCTATTCTCTAATGACGGATTTAGCTATATCAATGGGTTATACAATTGAGGAGAAAAAATACAAACAGAAAGAGTCACCAGAGGGAAATGAAGTTGAAGTTGAGTGGTGGTGTACGAAGGATGTGGATGATTATACTAGATTTAAAATCATCCTCAGAATTCTAATTCTTGGAATGAGGGAAGTGCAAGCTAAGAAAGGGGAGCTCAAAGTTAGGGTTAATGAGGGAAGTATTCAAGTTTTGATAAAAGGAATAATAGTCACTGATTATGCTAATAGGTGGGAGACCCACCCAATCCTCAAACTCTTTAAAGGGATTTATGATAGATATTTCTTCAGAAGCACGTTCGAGAGATATAAGAAGAGGGTATATGAGGAAGCATATGGATTTGAAAATGAGATAAAATCCTTTTTGAATTTGAGAAGGTTCATGTAAATGATAGAGGAAGCTGTCACATCAGCAAGAGTGATGTTTTCAGGTTATTTAAAGTTAGACGAGTATTACGATTACTTACATAAACTCTTCGTCTGGCTAGGCTACGAGGTTAATGAAGTTTTATATAGGCATAAGGAAAGGGCAGATGGTAAGAAGGAGATAGAGTTGGTATGGGAATGCATAAAAGATGTAGATTCTTACACGAGGTTCAAGATTAATGTAAACCTCTTTATTGGAGGAATAGTAAAAGCAGAAGTAGTAAAGGACGGGAAGAAAGTAAAGATGGAAAAATGTGATACGGACCTTAAACTTAAGGCGAAGGTTGTGAAAGATTATAAGAATTATTTTGAAAATGCATTCCTAAAACCCTTCAAATATCTTTATGAGAGAGTGTGGTATAAAGCAACTTTAGATACTTGGAGAGGGAAGCTAGAGGAAGAACTCATCAAGATTGAGAACGAGATGAAAGCCTTTTTAAACCTTCAGGGAATCAGAGTTAAATGAGAAGAAATTTAGAGGCAATAGAAGAATTGATGCGAGAGCTTAAGAAAGAGAGTAAGGAGAGTTTGATATTAGTCGAGGGGAAAAAGGATAAGAAAGCCTTGGAGAAGTTTGGGATAAAAAATGTGATTGAGCTCAGTGGGAAGCCGCTATTCAAGCTCACAGAATTTGAGAAGGAAGTAATAATTTTAATAGACAACGATGAGGAAGGAGATAAAATCTTGAGGGAACTTCTCCAAGGCTTTCAATTGAATAAGGTGAAGTATAATTTGAGGTTTAGGAGGAAGTTAGGAAAGTTGGGGATAAGGAAAATTGAAGAATTAAGTAGAGCAAGGAGGTGATCGAGTTGGCAAAAGTTGCCCCAACCTCTATCAAATATATGATTATTGTAGATTTCGAGGCAGAGGGGGTAGTAGATAAACCAGATGTAATAGGAGCGGTATTCGGACAAACTGAGGGATTACTTGGAGAAGATTTGGAATTGAGGGAATTGCAGAAATCTGGTAGAATAGGTAGGATAGAAGTAGAACTCAAAGTCAAGGACGGAAAGGCTAAGGGAAAAGTATTTATCCCTTCTAGCTTAGATAGGGCGGAGACGGCATTAGTAGCTGCAGCAGTTGAGACAATTGAAAGAGTAGGGCCATGTAAAGCGAAGTTCAGGGTTAATAGGATAGAAGACGTCAGGATAGAGAAAAGAGCATATATTGTCGATAGGGCAAAGGAGATCTTGAGAGAGATGAGTGAGAAATTGGTGCCACCTTCTCAAGAAATGGTTAGAGAAGTCGAGGAAACGGCAAAAGAGGGAGAGCTAACAGAATATGGGGCAGATAGGCTTCCAGCAGGGCCAGGAGTAGAGGAAAGCGACGAAGTAATAATAGTTGAGGGGAGGGCAGATGTAATAAATATGCTGAAGAATGGATTTAAGAATGTAATAGGAATAGAAGGTACTTCCATTCCTCAATCGATAGTCGATTTATGTAAGAGGAAGAAGACAACACTCTTCATTGATGGTGATAGAGGGGGAGAGTTAGTGGCTAAGAGTCTTCTAAATAAAACAAAAGTAGATTACATAGCTCGCGCCCCAACAGGAAAGGAGGTTGAGGAGTTAACGAGAAAAGAGATCCATAAATGCTTAAGATCAAAAATTCCAGCAGAGGAATTCCTAAAGAAAAAGAGAAAGAAAGTACTGGAATATAGGAAGTTTATGGAAGAAGTAAGGGGGACTAGAGGAGCCCTGATCCTCGGAAGCGACTTGAAGTTAATTGCAAAAGTTCAGCTCAGTGAATTGTTGGAAGTCCTCAATCAAATAAAGGATGCGAAGATGTTGATAGTAGATGGGATAGTAACTAAAGGTTTATACGAAAATTGTAAGAAATCTGGGATAAGGACTATTGTAGCCAGGGGAAGTAGGATAAGAGGGGCTAGAGGGGGACCAAGGATAATAGTAATTAAATGACTTTAGGTTAGCTTACCATTTTAAGGAGTCGAACGAAACTAATAGTAAGCTATTTATCTACTTTAAGTATAAGTACTTTCATGAGGAAATCCATGCTTTTAGCAATTGTACTGTTCTTAATTTCTCCAGCTTTAGCCGAAGAACAAGGTAATGTTATAGTTAAAAGAGCCCATCTAAACATGGAGGCTATGAATGTAAAGAATTCATACATCCACAATACTCCAGAAGTAATTTTCTATCTCAGGAACAATGGGAGCATAAGTGCAGTGATAGTAAATGCAACCCTAACCTACGGGACTGAGGAAGCAATTCCAGAGATAGTACCAAGTGCTATTCCAAGCGGATATATTTCAATGCTTTCATTTAAATTCAAAACGAAGATCGACTGCAGTGCCTTAAGTTCCCCAATCCCCTTAACTCTTTCGGTTTATTACTATGCAGCTGAAGGAGAAATTCAACAACTGAGTTACCAAGATTCTATTACTCCAGCAGACCCCTACCAAGATCTTCTAATAACCCCTGATTTAGGATGGAACGTAAGCAGGGATCAAACAGGTTCTCATTACTCAATTCCTGGGACCCAATATTCTATGGAAATAGGAAAGGATTATTCCTTATCTTATTCACTCCTAAATCTTGGAGCGGAAGAACTTAGATATAGGATAAACGTAAGTTATGATCCATCTCATCTTTTCGTCATTTCCTCAACTCCAGAGAGGAGTTATCAAAGGTCCGAGCTAGCCTCGAGTAATTTCTCCCTAAGCGGCGGAGAAGCGACGCCATGGAAGCATACATTTACACCCATCTCTGCTGGCACTACCCAAGTGAGAATTCAGATAGAGGATCTCACGGATGGAGGTTGCGCCAATTTAAATAAAGATATAACTTTCGATGTCGATATTTCAGTTCCTCCCGGACCATTTGGAATGTATATAACTGAAGGCTTGGATGAGGTGGACTTCTTCTTAATTCTGCTTTTAGCTCTAGGAATTTTCGTAAAGTTTTATAAGAAGAATGAGATTTGATAATATTGCGGCGGGCTAGGTGGGGTCTTGGGCAGGCCCTTAAGGAGCGAAAGCTCCGACCGAAGCCCTTACGGACCGAGGCCATGGGGCGGTAGGACTTAGATGCGAGCCCCAAGTCGTAACGATGAACTTTTGTCCCATGGGATCCATGGACGTGTGAACCGGGCCAGGCTCGGGAGAGAGCAACCCTAAGCACGTCCCATGGGTGCTCATGGGGGTGCAGAAGGGAGCCAAGGCTTGGATAAGCTCGCGTCTAAGTTCCTATCAACCCATGGTGCCCGCCGCATGGGCCCGTGGTCTAGGGGTATGACGTCGCCCTTACGAGGCGAAGGTCCTGGGTTCAAATCCCAGCGGGCCCAGAAAATCTAAAAATGTGGAGAAGTTAAAATTGAGTATGGATTGGGAGGTAAAGGAAAAATATTTAGCAATTTCATGGGAGAAGGTTGAGGAAGCATGCTTTA
>CAYLRC010000030.1:0-7541 GCA_964386445.1 Candidatus Woesearchaeota archaeon | reverse complement strand
CTCGAGATTACAGCTTGGTAGATCCTCACTGGTATTAAATGGTAGAAATTCCTGGCACTCAGATAAAGGAAAGGTAAGGGTACGTGAAGGAAGAGGGCTATTTTTATGAACTTACTTACAATTATCTTATCTTCTAATATTCCAAGCAGCAAATTCATTACGATTGAAACGAAGAAGAAAATAGAGAAGACGATTCCACTTAAGAAAACATCTCCAGTAATCTGATTTACTTTGATTGAGAAGACTGAGGCTACCATTGCCCAACTGAATGAGAGGAAGAAAAGAGGTATAGAAATTTCGAGGATCCTTTTGAGCTCCTTTCCCTTCAATATAGAGTTCACATATTGGTGGAGACCCACATTTTTATCTGAGCCGAGCAAATTTTTTAATCTTTCCAAAACAACCCTAAATTATGGAAGAAGAGATACTGAAGCTCTTACGCGAACTCGCAGAGAAGCTTCCAAGATTTCCTGATGGTAGGATAGATTACTCAAATTCCGATGTAGCGCCTGTAATTACGATATTCATAAGGTATGGGGATAAAATCTTGCTCCTGAGGAGAAGCGATAAGGTCGGTACGTATAAAGGAAAGTGGAATACGGTTGCTGGGTACTTGGATGAAGTAAAGCCAATTCGAGAGAAAGTCTTAGAAGAGCTATTAGAAGAGGTTGGAATTAGAGAAGATGAAGTCTCGTCTATCAATTTTGGAGAATCCTATAAGTTTGTAGATCAACTCGTTAACAGGACTTGGATAGTCTACCCAGTTTTAGTTGATCTGAAGGAGAGACCCGAAATAAAACTTAATTGGGAACACGAGGAATATAGGTGGATAGATCCGAAGGAGCTTAAAAACTATGATACAGTTCCAAAACTTGAAGAAAGCTTGAAAAGGGTTCTTAATCTAGATTAATCCAGCCAACATCAATAAACCTAAGGTAATTAATATTGCTCCAGCAACCCCATGGAGTATTCTAATATTTCTATCTTTCCAACCACTAACTTTCTCTACCGTAGCATAGCCGAGGTAGATAGCAAAAGTTATTCCCAACATCGGAGAGATAAAGATTAAGTTGTAGAACAGGAGCCAAGGTAAAGTTCTTACGAAATCCAATGCGGAGAGGATACCACCAGCAATTAGATAGGGTCCCATTGTGCAAGGTAAGAGGAAGATCGTGACGAAGATGCCAATCGAAGCAGCTCCGAGGGGGCTTGTAATTCCTGAAATTATTTTCTTAACCTTTGGTCTCCAACTCATGGGCATTTCAGTTAATAAGCCACCAGGCTTGTACTTAACAGCATCTTTTAAATTTAAGAACCCTAAAATTACTGCAAGTCCAGCTAGTGCCTTGTAAATGTATATCTTCGCGAATACTAGTTGGGAGATCAGCTGGAAGAACTTTACTATTACGATGCCGTAGAGGAGATAAGTAACATAAACTGAGAAGCTAAAGGAAAGCCCGGCTAGGAGAACTTCACGTTTTCGCTTCGGACGATAAGAGGAGATGGCTATAAGAACTAAAGTAAGCACAGCCAAAGCACATGGGTTTACAGCATCCACTGCTGCTAAGGATGCAATTTTACTTATAGTTAGCTCCGCCATTTTCAAATCACCGGATTACTCCAACCCCTTTCCATTCCAGACGAATTCCCAATCTCCATTAAATTTCACACCATGTTCAAAACATACTTCTCCTCCAGAGTACGGCATACAAGGATGACTTAATTGCTCCACATCCTTAAACTCTCTCAATACTTCTGTAGGATCTTTGGAGTACAATAAACTCAAGCTAACATTGTTTGATAGGTAATTCTCACCTTTTACCAGGACTCTTTCACCTACCCATATCTTAGGCTTACCTGGCAAGCTATTTATGTCCAATTGGGACGGATATTCTTCCTTCCCTAAAAGTAAGCACTTGTTACCCCCTGACCCCTCAATAACTTCCCTAATTTTCTGAAGTATTGGGGAATCGCCGATTATATAGCGGTCTTTACTAAATATTACTAAAGGAATTCCGAACCATTCATTTTTATTGTAGAAATCGGCATAATCGAGCATTACACCACCATTCCCTCGAGTTTGATAAATCTCATATTCAATTATCGTTAGGTTGTACTCTCTGACAATTTCTTTGAAAATTACAGGATCCGTCTTAGCGCAATGAGGACATCCTATTCCAGTGAAGTAAATCATGCAAACAGGTTTCATAGATTCAGAACGATTTGAGAGGGAACGATTCGAAGAGACATTTGTACTAAGATTTGACCAGTCGGAGAAACCAGTCAAGGATTGAAAACAAAGAACTGAAATTAGAATGATAAATAAAGCTAGGAAGGAAATCAAGATCTCAGATTTCAAGTTCAAGTTCTTCCTCGAAGTTCTTTTCATCATCTTATTAATTAAGATGAAACCATATTTAAATTTTAGTTTCAAAGATGGAAACCTTTTAAAACAGCCCTTAAATTTATAAAACACATGGATCTCAAGAAGAAACTTTTGATCTTGGGGATCCTGGTCTCCGGATTCGTCTTCACAGTTTCATTCGCTACCTTATATGCTCAAACAAATATACTCGAAGGTACTGCATGTACCTGTACTTTGCCTATACCTATATTAATACCAACTTTCGCCTCCTTTGGTTTCTTAGTAGGGTTGATTTCCTTCTACTTATTCCTACCATTGATGGCTAGGAGAAGGAAGAAGGACCTAAATCTGTTTCTTGAAATTTTAGATCCTATGGAGAGGGAAGTTTTGAGGATGTTAATTAACAACAAAGGGGAGATTTCTCAAGCTCAGATTTCAAAGAAGCTTGGTAAAGTAAGGGCTTTTAGGGCGATAGAGAAATTGAGGAGAAGGGGTATTTTGGAGAAAGAGAAAAGAAAGAAAACAAATCTAATTAAATTGAGTGAGAAATATCTCGACCTTTCTGAAGAGTGAGGATTTACCTTTTTTCTTTAGAACAAGAGGCTGGAGAACAGAAATGTTTAAATATATGCATATGCACATAATATTTTGTGCAATTTCAAAAAATAGGAGGTGGTTGATATGCCATTTGGTTGGGGCGGTCGTGGTTATAGATGGATGTATTGGTTAACCGGGCTACCAGGCTGGGCTAGATTTGGCTATCCTTGGAGTTATGCATGGTGGAGATGTAGATTTTTCCCATGGCTTCCAAGATGGTGGTGGACAGGAATGTATGGACCTATCGAATGGACTCCAGAAGGGCCGCGATTAGTGACAAGCACGACTCAATCAACGAGTGCACCTCAATCAATCACTGCACCACAACCTCCAACATTTTCCAGAGAGGAAGAGTTGAACTACCTCAAAGAAGAAGTGAGAATGCTGGAGGAAGAGAGGAAGGCATTGGAGAGGGAAATTGAGGAATTGAGAAAAAGAATTGAGGAGCTTGAGAAGAAGGGTTAGAAGATTTTTTAAGCTTGAGGGGAGTGATTAGAATTATGAAAATCGCAGTTTCCTCCCTCTCGGAATCAACTAACTCACCAGTAGATTTCAGGTTCGGAAGAGCACCATATTTCATCATATTCGAGATTGAAGGGAATGAGATAAGATCGCATAAAGCAATAAAAAATCCTGGAGTCACAGCGATGAGTGGAGCTGGAGTGATAGCTGCTCAAACTTTAGTCAAGGAAGGAGTAGAGGTTGTAATAACTGGAAATATAGGACCAAATTCATTCGCCCTCCTAAAGAGCCAAGGAGTTAAGATATTTTCAGGAATTGGAGGGATCAATGTAGAGGAAGCAGTCAAGAAGTATTTGAGAGGGGAGCTTAAGGAGAGCAAGTTTCCAACCAAAGGCTTCGGTAGGTTTTTTGGAGGACCTGGTGGAGGTCGTGGCTTTGGCAGAGGATTTTAAATACAGAGTTGCTGAAGAATGGGGGAGGAAGAAAAAGTCAATAGATTGAAGAAAGGAGAGAGAGTTACTTACTTTGCCATAGCATCGAATCTAAGCTTAGCTTTTCTAAAATTTCTCATAGGTTTCATCTCAGGAAGCATAGCCTTGCTTAGCGATGCTGTTCATACAGCTTCAGATTCTCTGACAGCTTTCGCATCATGGTTCGGATTGAGGATGAGTAGGAGGAAAGCTGATGAGAAATTTCCTTATGGGTACTACAAGGCTGAAAGTCTAGCTACACTATTCATTTCTCTTCTCATAATCTACGCAGGCTTCGAATTAATCACAGAAAGTTACTCCAGATTATTTGAGCTACCGAGGATAGAGTATCCCCTCTTAGCCCTCTTCATCCCAATCTTATCAATTATCTCAGCTTTTCTCCTTTCGAGATACGAATTAAGGGTAGGACGCGAGATAAACGCTCAATCGTTAATTGCGATAGGGAAAGAATCTAGGTTAGATATCTTTTCCTCTTCTTTAGTTTTCCTAGCGATCTTATCAAGTTCATTGAATTTGAGATATGTTGAGGGTTCTGTGGGTATATTTATCTCCCTACTAATATTTAAAGTAGGGATCGAGAACCTGAAGGATTCCTTATTTTCCCTTATGGACATAACTCCTGGGAAGGAGATAGAGGAGAAAGTGAAGGAGATAATAAGTTCGATAGCGGGCGTTGAGGAGTTCGAGGGTTTAAAATTGAGGAGGGCAGGACCTTTCATCTTTGGAGAAGTGAAAATAAAAGTCAGGAAACATCTCGATGTTAAAAGGGCTCATGAAGTTTCCGATCTAATTGAGAAGAGAGTCACGGAGGAAGTGAAGGATATAGATTCCTTCCTAATCCATATAGAACCCTATGAGACAAATCTGGTTAAAGTTGCGATTCCAATAAAAGAAGACAAGGGGATGAGCTCTGAGATAGATGAGAGATTTGGAAAGGCGAACAAGTTCTTTTTTGGAATTGTAAACAAGAAGAGAAAAGAAGTGGAAACATTTTATGTGAAAGAAAATCCATACAAAGAAAAGAGTAGTAAAGCTGGGTTAGCAACATCGAACTTTCTAGTTAAAGAGAAGATTGATGCGTTGATAACTAAAAGGGTAGGAGAGATATCCTTCCATACTTTACGTGATAATCTAATTGATATATACGAAGCCTCCGGGGAGAAAGTAAAGGATCTCCTGGAAGATTATATCGCTGGAAAACTGAAGAGACTTGAAAAACCAACTAAAGTATGTGAGGAGATCGAAGAAGTCGAGAGAGTCGAAGTTAAGGAAGAGGAACGAATCTTCCCTGGAAGGGGGCCTCCAACATATCCAAGAGGTAGGAGAAGAGGCCCTTGGTGGAGAATCTTTAAGTAAATTTCAAAAATGAAAGTTGCTGTTAGTGGGGTTAAAGGAGGGGTTGGAAAATCAACTTTCTCAGTTCTCTTAGCTTTGAAATTAGCTAAGGAAAAGAAGAAGGTAATGCTCTGCGACTTGGATGTGGAGTGCCCTAATGATTACCTTCTCCTCAATCAAAAGCTCGAGAACCCAGAGAAGATTTATACTTACTTACCTAAGCTAAAGGAGGAGAAATGTAAGAAATGTGGCCTATGTTCGAAAGTTTGTAAGGAAAATGCAATTTTTTGGGTACCAGACAAATACCCGATTTTCATTTACGATTTATGTAATGGATGCGGAGCTTGTTGGATAACCTGTCCAAACAAAGCCATTGACAAGGAAAAAGTGAAGATTGGTGAGATGTTCATGAATAAGGTTAATGAGAATTTAACTTTAATAACAGGTAAATCGGTTCCATTGTTCTCAGAAACAGGAATTGTCGTTAGAGAGATCATGGAAAGAGTTTTGGAGATGAAAGAGAAGTTGGGGGTTGAGGAGATAATAGTTGATACAGCCCCTGGAGCTCATTGTAATTTAATCCAAGTTCTAGTTAGGGTAGATAAAGTATACGCTGTTACCGAACCAACACCTCTTGGTGCATATGATCTTAGAGTAATGCTTGAAGTAGCTAAGAAATTGGGGATTGAAGTTGAAGTAGTATTAAACAAAGCAAATGTAGGAGATAGGAAAGAGATAGAGAAGATCGTTAAGGAGTTTGGCAAGGAAATAATCCTTGAAATCCCATTTTCCAGTAGAGTTATGGATGCATATTGCTCGAGTAGGTTAGAGGAAGTTTTGGATTTGATATGGAAGTAGTTATCGCGTCTGGAAAGGGTGGAGTTGGGAAAAGTATGTTAGCGTCTTCCTTACTCCTCCTCTTCTCAAAGGAATTGAGAGTTGTTGGTTGCGATTGTGACGTAGATGCCCCTAATCTAGGAATTTGGCTTGGTATTAAGGAATACGATGAAAGTGAGAGGATTTTGACTTCAGAGAAAGCTTTTATCGAAGAAAAGCTTTGTACAACTTGCGGGGAATGTATGTCTGCCTGTAGGTTTGGGGCTATAAGTAAAGAGGGGGATAAATTCAAGATAAACCCGTTCCTATGCGAGGGTTGTGGAGTATGTAAGCTAGTTTGTCCATCGGATGCCATAAGAGTAAGGGAAGTGAAAGGGGCAGAAATAAAGGTGAATAGGAGCAAGTATGACTTTCCTGTCATCATCGGCCAACTAGATCCTGGAGAAAGCAATTCTGGAAAGGTCGTTGAAGAGTTAAGGAAGAGATTGAAGAGTTTTGATTACGATTTAGCGATCTTGGACGCCCCAGCAGGGATTGGGTGCCCAGTAATAGCTTCAATCCGTGGCTCCAACTTCTCGATTTTAGTGACTGAACCAACACCTACGGGATTAGCTGATCTGGAGAGGATTTTGAAAGTTGTGGAGTACTTCAAACTTCCTTACGGGATTGTGATAAATAAGTGGGATGTCGATCCAAAAAGATCTAAGGAGATCGAAGCTAAATTTAGCTCTCGCATCTTAGGTAAAATACCATTTGACGAAGAAGTAGTGAAGTCACTCGTAAATATGAAACCAGTTATAACCTCAGAAAGTGAGGCGTCTAAGGAAATTCGAAACATCTTCAAGAGGCTTAAGGAAGTATTGAACCTATAAGGATTTATTAATTCAACGATTTCTCTTTGTTATGAGAAAATCCAAAGTGAGTAAGATCCTCAAGATCTTAGATAAGTTTTATGGGGGAGAGAGTCCATTCAAAGAAGTTGAGGAGGTCCTTAGAGAACATGGAATAGATGAGAGGAGAGATTTCAGAGATCCATTTAAGAATCTGGTGATAGGGATTTTGTCTCAGAACACAAATGATAGGAATTCGACTAGAGCTTATTTATCGTTGAAAGAAAAATTGGGAGACATAACTCCAAGAAAAGTATATGAGAGTAGTTTGAAAGAGATTAGAGATGCGATAAAAGTTGGTGGCCTCTACAATATTAAAGCTAAGAGGATCAAACAATTAGCTAAAATCGTAATTGAGAAGTTCGGTGGAGATTTGAGCAAGTTACTAAAGTTAAGTGAGGAGGAAGCTAGAAGGATCTTAAGAGAGCTTCCAGGAATTGGGGAGAAAACAACTGATGTATTTCTCGCTTATTGTATGAATAGACCGACCTTTCCCATAGATACAAATGTCGCTAGGGTCATAACGAGGATTGGTATAGTTCCAAGGAAGATGAGTTATGAGAA
>CAYLRC010000029.1:0-7642 GCA_964386445.1 Candidatus Woesearchaeota archaeon | reverse complement strand
CCAACTTCAACCTTCACTGCCGCGGCAGCTTAAACTTTCTTCTTATTTTTATTTAGTACTCTAAAAGAGTTTTGAACTTCTTCTCTTCCCTAATCTCTTCTCCAAAAACTACTTTCCCATAAACTCCATCATAGCCAGGAATGTACTTTACTTTCCCCTCCCTCACAGCGACTATAGCTTCAGCTATTCCTTTAGTAGTGAATTTTTCTAACTCTTCCTTACTTACTTCAAGCAATATCTTAAGCTCATTCCCGAAATGTTGAATTAATTTATCATGCTCCCTCAGCACCTTCTTCGAGTATAATTTGTTCTCACCGGTTACATTGGAAATTATTTCATAGAGGGGTAAGAGTCTAACGAATGGGATAGCGTTACTTGGAATAAAACCCTCTGGCCTATCAGCTAGCTCTTCAACCCTCTGGAGAACTCCTATAGTCAACTTTTTCCCGCATACTGGACATATATTATTAAATTTAGCTGACTCCTTTGGGTGCATAGAAACCCCACACTTCCTATGACCAGTATAATGATACTTTCCATAATTTGGATCCACTTCTATAGTAAAGAGAAATCTCTTTCTGTCTTTTTTCTTTACAGCATCAAAAATTTCCTCGAAGCTCAGCTTCTCGAGCTCAAAGACGTTTGCTTCCCTGCCCAAGCGCCATGGATGAGGAGAGTGAGAATCACTATTGCTCATTAAGGTGAAGTCATCTAACTCGGAAATCCTCCAATTCATTGGGGGATCGCTGCTCAGCCCTGTTTCGAGGGAAAAGATTTTAGCTGTTTGATCTTGGAAACACTCTTTTACTGAATCGAAACCCGAATTGCTCCCAAACAAAGAGAACCAAGGGGTCCAAATATGCGCAGGAGTAATCACGATTTTCTTACTTATTTCCATCAAGATTTCAACTAGTTCTGGGGCACTCAAATTCAGAGTCGGCCTCCCATCACTCTCGAGATTTCCGAACTTCTTAAGCTTTTCATTTATTTGATCCACAATCTCAAAACTTGGAGCATGGATCACATGATGAATTTTCCTTATCTTTCCCTCATACTCAAATACTGTAGAAACTTCCGTAGTGAGCATGAAGTAAACTCCATTGTATAAGAACAAGCCATCATTACTTGGCTTCAACTTCTCCTTAAGCTCACTTAGCCATTTTGGATGAGTAAAGTCCCCGGAACCAACGAGGTTGAGCCCTTTAAGTTTAGCACCCTCAGAAATTCCATTCAAGTCCATTTGCTTACTCGTAGCTCTACTGTACTTACTATGAAGATGGAGATCCGCAATTACTCTCATTTAACCCCTCCTATCCGATGTATCTAGGAGACTCCAAACGGAAAGCTGGCAACTTTTCCCTCTTCCTTTTCCTCCTCTTTGATTCTCCCCTCTGCTTTTCAATCCTCCTTATCTCGTTGTCTAATTCTTTAAAGGAAATATTTAACCCTAAATATTTACTTAGCACAACTAGTAATTCCTTACTGCTCCTTATCCCTATTGAATCTTCAAGACTTCTAGTCTCTGCTAATAAGCTTATTCCCCTCATCCCCCTCAATTTTCCCAAACCAAGGAGAAGGCCCGCAGCTCCTATAATTAGGTTGACTCCATTAGTCCCATCGAAAATGACATTAAACTTGGAGAACTCTTTAATATAGTTCTTGTCGGTGACAGCCCCATAGATCCTTATTTTCGTTAATTCCCTATTCACTGGGAAACCACCCAGAGTTATTATTTCCTTTACATTTAGGTCTTGAGCTATGTCCAAGATTTTCTCTGCGAGGAGATAACTTTCCTCCCCACTTCCAGGCTGATAATCTCCTGAAACAAGGAGCAAATCTCTCTTACTCTTAGGATTTTTCCAGAAGTAGAATTCAACTTTTGGCAGATCTATAGTGGAGTCTTCGTTAACGAAAACTGAATTTGGGAAGATGTATGAATATAAGGCTAAATATAATTGGGCGTTTAGCTTACTCGCTAGGTAGGAGACAGCAATTCTAGCTACATTACCAACTCCGGGTAATCCTTCTATCAAAATTGGATTCCTAAGCTTCGGTTTTTTACAAAACTTCTCAATCAAAAATTTCATTTCAAAAACCTTCTCCTATATTTTGCATATTGATCTTGTAAGGAAAACTTCATAGGCTTTTTCTCTATCGTTTTCCCCCCACAAAACTTACAAACTTCACGTAATGTATAAATCTTACACTTCTCACAATATAAAATTTTTCTCCTCATTTCATTCTACTTAACTTTATCTCCACCAAATTCTCCTTCCCAACTCTATCCAAATCTTCCTCCAAGGAGCTTAAGAACTTTTCTATCTTTTTGTAATTGCTAGAGAAGAGATCAATCTTATACCTCGGTGTGCCTAGATAACTGAGGTTTATCTCTATCCTACTTCTCCTACTCCTACGCTCAACTTCCTTCAATACTTTTTTAATCCTCTCAACCCCGTCCCCAGCAAAGCTCTTTAATTCGAGGATACAACTTATCGAGACCTTAGATGATTTGAGATAATCCCTAACAAGTTCTAGGAAGCTCTCCTTCCATTTTTTAGGGATGTCAAGCTTGTCCAGAACTTTCTCTCCCTTCTCAGAAATTTCCTGAAGGATTGATCTGAGATTTCCATAATTTTCAATGATCTTGTATCCTATGTTCTTATAAGCTTCCTCAATTGTCGAGTTAAGCTTATCAGCAACCACTTCAAGCATTTTATCAACCCTATTCTCGTTCTTCCATTCTTCCCTCTTCATCAATTCCTCGCTTCTACTAACCCTTTTCAAAGAAACATCTATGAAACCCTTCTCCTTATTCACATTCAAGACTTTGCATACAATTACCTTCCCTTCTCTTAGAACTTCCCTCACATTACTTACCCATTTAGAAGAGACTTCAGATATATGCAGCATAGCCTCTTTATCCTTATACTCCTCAAGGCTAACGAAAGCTGCGTGAGGAGTAATCCTAGTAACTTTACATATTACTAATTCTCCTATCTCAGGATATCCTTCTTTCTTGTAGAACATCTTTAGGAGAGAACCCCTAATATCTTAGCATATATCTTAGCTTTCCCACCAGTCGGTTTTGCTAACTTCCTATTACAAACTAAACATCTAACTACAGTACTCGCCTTCCCAAAGATTATCTGCTCATTCTTGCACTTAGGACATCTAACTCTGAGGAACCTACTTTCTGGGGATACTAACTTTCCTTTCATTTAATCACCTCTCTACAAAGCTAAATTTCTTAGCCTTTTTACCAACAGCCGTCGATATCTTACCACATTCAGTACATTTATACTGAAGATTTATCTTTTTCGTTGTCTTGACATTATGCCTAGAGCTTTTCTCAGGCTTAGGTCTGGGAAAACCACCATACCCCTTCATTATTTCTTTGAATTTCCTGGAACTCTCTTTAAGAGCTCCCCTCTTCTTGCTCCCCTTCACTTGAATGACCTTATGAACCGTATGCTTTTTACAGTACTTACAATATCTCCTAACTTCCCTTGGCTTCTTCATTCTTCAACACCCACTTCTACTGCTTTGTCGTTCTCTATTAAATAGTTTGCTATTTCCTTAGGGAGGTTAACAACTTCCCCTTCCTCAAATGGCCCATAGATATTCCCGTCCCCCCATACGAATTTCTCGATCTTCTCATTAATTCTCACTAACTTCTTATCTAGTTCCTTCTTCTCCTCTTCTTCGACTTCCTCCCTCAACGAATTTTCGAATTTTTCCCTATGCTCCCTTAAGATGTTCACCACATCCTCAAACAATTCCCTCTCATTCATCAATAGTCTGCTTTTATCGAGGATTTCGCCCTTTGCCCTAGCAGCAATTAGAGCTTGAGTAACGATTTTCCTCTCCCTCAAGCTATACCACTCCCTCAGAGCCCTCATAGCATTTTTCAACTCGAGCTCTACCCTTTCCTTCATTTCTTTAGAGAGGCTACTTTCTTCCTTCTTTTCTATCTCCTCCAAAAATTTCCTCTTCCCATTCAAGTACTTAACCACTCTCTCCAAGAAATCCTCCTCTACCTTAAGTAAGCCCTTCTCCTCTCTCTCCCTCCTAAGTACCTTCCTTATGTCATCATAGGTTAATATCTCCTCTTCCATCTTACCTCCTCTTCCTCTTCTTAAAAGGATAGGTAAGGGGGTTTTTTATTTTTTTACAAATCTCGTCCGGAAAGCATACCCCTATGCTCCTATAGTAATTTTCATTATCACAATTCGGTGGAATGTAAACTTCCTTCAATTTCTTATGCCATCTCAATTGGGTTTCTATGTACCTTTCCTTTAGGGGCTCAACATTTCTCTGATTCCACTCCTTTAGGATCTTCTCAATAGAGTCCCAGTCATATCCAAGCAACTTGAGGAAGTTGATTAGAATAAAGACACTCCTCTTCCTACCATCACTTAAGCCACGTAAGATACTCTTAATACATGGGGGGAAAAGCTCCTTTGGAATAGCTTTTTTAGGTATTTGGAATTTCTCACCAATTTGCCTCGACACTTCCTCTTCAATCCTTCGTCTCGAGAACCAATCGAATGCTTGGATGAAGAGTTCTTTAGCCTCATTTTCCCTAACTTTCTCTAGGTCCAGAAACTTAGCTCTGAATTCAAGGTTCTCAACTTTCGCATCCTCCCTAGAAAATTTCTTCAGATCTTCTTTCCTAATTGGCAAGCTAACCAACCAAGTCTTCTCATGAAGGGAGAATGGTGCCCTAAAGAGATGTCTGGAGGAAATTGCTACGGGATCTATATCAACTACTTTGTAAGGATTTAACCCGATCTCCTCATCTATCAACTCCTCTCTACTCACTCCACTCAATTCAACTACCTCATCCATTGAGAATTTCTTCAGGATTTCCTCAGCCAGGTTCTTCCTTATCATCTCCTTCAAATAACTCGCTATCACCCTCGGTGCCTCTGGAAATAAGTTCTTCACTTCCCTACCTCCAATCACCTTTGGGAAAGTTTCATAAGGGACAGCGAGGTGGAAACCATTCCTACCTGAAAACTTAACGGAAATACTCCTAATCCCATGGAGTTCTAGGGCTTCGATAACTAGCTGAGAGCATATCCTCGAAAATTCCAGATTCTTCGAATCCACATCAATTAGTAAGTCCCACCCTATCCTAAGCTCGTCCAATTCTTTCTTCTTCATCTCGCTTCTTAGCAAACTAGGATTTTCCCATCTCTCTATGCTCAAATGGAGACTCGCAACCCCTTCCTTAACTATTTCATCGTAATCCTTAGCAAAGAATATGGCTTGGGGTCTACTCCCGAATTCTCCAGTCATTAGAAGGGGAACTACTTCCCTATCCTTCGCTACCCTAACTATCTCCCTCTTAATATCCTCTCTCCTATAATAGCGAAATATCTCACTAGGTTTCATCCTCTTAAAGCCTAGAAGCTCCGCTTTTATTACTTTATCCTCTTTCCTTTGTAGATTTTTCTAATCCTCACCGCTATATTTTTATAATTTGGGGTTTTTGTCTTGGGGTCGAAGGTGAGAGGGACGAGTTTATTCACGAGGAGATTTTCTGAGAAAAATGGTGCAAAGATTATTGATCTTGGGATCCTTGGATCAATCCTTACAGGCCCGGTTAACTTAGATGCCCTAGACTCTACCTCTATTGAATCCCCATCCTCTATCCCGAGTTCCTTGGCATCAAAAGGATTTAAATAGAAAAATGCATTCCTCAAAAACTTGTTTAGGGTTATTGATCTCCTAGTAGATTCTCCAGTACAGAAATGGTAGGGCATCCTACCCGTAGTTAGGATGAAATTGTACTTCTCATCCTTAATTTCCTCAAAACCCTTAAAATCAACTGGTTTGAACTTCAAGAATTTAGGAGTTTTCTCTAGAAAACCATCAACCCCACTGTATATTTCTTCAACCCTCAAATGACTAAATCCGGGTAGTAAAGCAACGATTTCCTCGAAGATTTCCCTCTCATTTTTATAATTGAATGCTTCTTTGAAGCCGAAGACCCGAGCAAGCTCTTTTATTATCCTCCAAGTAGGTTTAGACTTGCCAACCGGCTTGACAACCTGGGTAACTAGCCTTACCCTACCCTCACCATTTACAATTGTACCACTCTCCTCGAGTAATGTAGAGGAGGGGAGGACGAGATCTGCAAATCTCATGGTGAGACAGGTGTGAGAGTGTTGGAAGATCACGAACATCTTAGAAAGGTTTTTATGTACCCTATCTAAGCTTGGCATCGACTGCGCAGGATTCATCCCGATTATATAATAAGCCTTCACAGGATCGATCAGGAAGCTCTCAACCAGCGTCTTGCCACGAGTCCTAGGCAAAGAAGTTTTCCAATGAGCTTCTATTCTCCTCAAAATCGATGCATCCCAAAAATCGCCGAGATTTGGAAAACAGCCTACATCCCCAGCACCTTGGATATTGACTTTCCCCCTCAAAGATAGGAAAAATGCATTCTTAATGATTACCAGATTTAGAAGGGAGAAAACATTCTCAACCCCCATCGCATGTTGGGTGAATCCCATCCCGTGCATAACCCCAAGCTTCTCAGAACTCCCTATTAATTCACACAATTCCTTTATAGCGTCTTTATCAAGCCCACTTATCTTGGCTGTGTAGCTCAGAGAATATTTGCTTACAGTCTTTTTCAAACTTCCAAAATTTTCTATCTTCTTTACCCTCTCATCAATCAAATTATTCTCTATTAGATAATTTATCACACAATTGAAGAGTGCTATTTCCGTATTTGGCTTAATGCATAGAGCTAAATCCGCATATTCTGAAGAGAGATTGAAGATGTTTTGAATAGAGATTACCTTAGCATTTTTCTCATACTTCGCTGATAACATTCTATAAAACGCTATTGGGTAATTCGATTTGGGATTCGTCCCAACTAGTAGGAAGCAGTCACACTGCTTCATATCCTCTATGAAATTTAAACTCCTTGTAATCCCAAAAGAATGATACATTCCATAAAGGGTTGGGGCGTGACATAATCTAGCTGTTGTATCCACGTTATTGCTCTTAAGCACCAATCTAGCGAATTTTTGAATGAGATAATTATCTTCATTAGTAAGCTCACCAGACCCGGTTATCGCTACTTCCTCTCCAGAATACCTTGATAATCTCTTCCTAATTATCTCATAAGCTTTCTCCCAAGAAATCCTCTCGAATTTCTTCCCTTTCCTAACCATCGGATACTTTATCCTCTCAACGAACAATGGTTCAGTACAAGTAAGCCCTTTGACACAAGGCTTACCTTTACTAACATCATCTTCCAAATCGTTCAAAACTTCTATTTCTTTCCCTCTCTTAAATACGAGAGAACAGCCGCAACCACAATAAGGACAAATTGACCTCACTATCATTTAATCTACCTTCCTTGAGAAGTTTTTAACCAATTCATCCTTACTTCTTAAGTGAAGATTGTATATATAATTTGCGATAATCATTCCTAGAGGGCTTAAAAACTACTAAACAGATGAGAATCTAAGGATCATGCCCCACAACCTATGTTTCAAAATGTTGCAAATCTGGGACATTTTTCCGGAAAAATGTCCCAAAAAAGGGGAAAATTTATGAGGATGGGAAAATTTCGAATTTAACCAAAAACATTACACAATGATAGATCAACGGGATCCCA
>CAYLRC010000028.1:0-7908 GCA_964386445.1 Candidatus Woesearchaeota archaeon | reverse complement strand
GATTCTTCTAAGGTCTATAGAACTCAAGACGAAGTTAGATTTGGTCAGTTTGCAGTTAGGGTTCCAAAGGGATGTACTCTAGAATCAGAACTGTTTCCAATTGATCAAGATTCTGGATACTATGGAGAAATATGGGCCAAAGGATGGGATGGATCATCCTTTGGAACTCTATCAGCTTATCTAGTTTTCTATGGAGGATCTCCTGACTTTACTCCTAAGAAGACCTTTACATTCTGTGAAAATGTATCTCCTGGTTCCTGGACTCGTTATAGAACTATTATAGATAAAGGAGCTTTACCTGTAGGTTCTTATTGGGCTAATGTTAGATTAGTAGGAGTTCAAGGATCAGCTAACTTCTTTGATGACATTCTAGTCCAAAGACTTCTAGGATCAGAGAGTTCAAAAGTAATCTATCAGAGACCTCAAGCATGGGAAGTATCTGATACTTCTGAGGTGTTAGTCTGGTCAGAGACATGGGATGTAGGAGTTCAAGACATTAAATATATTCCATATAGACTTGGAGCAGATCTAAGGTCTAAAGGAGGAAATGGATTTGCTGGTTTAAAGATAGTTTTAAAATCTAACAATGTTCCCAAGGATACTTTGATCTGGACTACTCTTGAAACTGATTGGAGGCGATATCTCAAGAATGGGTCTATTGATGTAACAGACTTTGGAGAGACTTTAGTCGTAGATTTCTATGTTTGGACTCAAGCTAGTGAAGGAGATGTTGCTTGTATGAGAAATCCAACTGTCTTTCTAACTGCTCAAAGCGTAAAACAAAAATTGAGGAAACCCTTTGAGTAGAGTCTGGAAATGAAGAGAGTAGTTCTTTCTAAGACTTCAAAATTCTGGAATCGTCTTAAACTAGAGAAACGTTCAAAGTATAATAGATTCTTTAATCGAAGAGAATTTAAGATCGAAGAAATTCAGGAGTTCTCTTCTCCCCGAGAGATTAGTCTTGATCGAGCTTTGAAGTTTATTTCTAGAGGAGTTGATGGAGACTATGTTCTAGTTTTCAAGGAAGATGTGTCTAATGCTGAGATCAAAAGGATTCTAGAATTAGCGGAGGAGTTACTTTGAGGCTTTCGTCTCCTATAGTTCGAGTCTATAAGATCTTGAAAAGAAGATTTCAGGATGGAGTTAAGATCATAGAAACAATTGGATTCTTATTCCATCAAAGTTTCGAGGATCAAATCCAGCTAGCTAAAAGGCCTCTAGAACTCTTGTTCGATCTGCAAAATCGTTTTCGTTATGCCATAATAGAGATCTTTAAGATTTTAATCACTATAATTGAGGATTTAGTATTAGTCCCTTCACTAGCTTTTAAGATATTAATGAAAGAATTGACTTATGTCTTAGAAACTCTGACTCTTAAGTTCTCAGAGTTTAAGAGTTTTACATTAAGCGAAACAGTTAGAATTAACCAAATCCTAGTTGATTCCCTAACTTATGTTAAGAGACTAGTTGAGAGCTTCAAATCTTTAGAGCTCAGTCAGATCAGAAGAAGTCTCCTGGAGATCTCTCTTCCAATTGTTGACAAACTTAGTTATACGTTAAGAGATAGTCTACGAATTTTGACTGAATTCTTAGAGCCTGTGAGTTACTTGAAAAATTTGTTCAAGAAGTTGAAATCTTCAGAATCCTTAATATTTACTAAAAGTTCTCTAGATATGCTACTGCCCTTAGAAGAGAAACTAAAGTATTTAGCGACTGAGTTTTTAGTTATTCGAACTCGAATCGAAGAGTCTCTGAATTTTCTAAGAAAAGTTAAATTTAAATCGACTTTCCAAGAACTCAGTAATGTCCTAGAATGTTTAAAACTAAAGATCGATTTAAGACAACATCTCTTTTCTTTTGCTTTTCAATTAAAAACAATTCTTAAGTTACAAGATTTAACTAGTTCTCATAAAGAGAGTCTAGAATTTCTCTTACCTATTCAGAGACTTGCTTATAGTTTACAAGAAACCTTTTCAGCTCGTTTAAAGAGCTCTAAGAATTTCCTAACATCTGAGCTTTTTAGCATAGATACTAAAATAGTAGAGCCTGTAGTCTCAGAAAGCGAACTAGTCTTCTCCCTCTCAGGTTTTCTAGAACAGTCCCAGAGTTTGGAACATTTTGCTTTAACAGCCTTGGGAGAGGATAGTTTTTCAATTAGTGATCAAGTAAGTGGAGAACTTCATCACAATCATTCCGATACATCTTGGTCAGATGAGCCTTATCAAGACTGGACTGATAATCCACATGAAGATTGGAGTGACACTTGGGAAGATCATGTCTGGTCTGATCACAGTAACTGGGAAGACCACTATATTGATCATGACGATTCTTGGACAGATGATCCACATCAGGATTGGACAGATCATTATCTTGATCACTCTGATCATGCTGACGAAACTGGGGATCCCCACCAAAACTGGGCAGATCACTATATCGATCACGACGATTATCCTTATCACGAAGATCACAACGATGCAAATTGGACAGATGGCACTCACTCTGACTGGACAGATTACACTGATTACTCAGCTTATGATGATCATAATGATGGAAACTGGAATGATAGTCCTCACCAAAATTGGACAGACCATATTGATGCACATGAGGATCATTCCGATGGAAACTGGTCAGATGGGCATCAAAATTGGGGTGATTCTCATTCCGATTCAGGTTGGGAGGATCAACCTCCTTGGAGTGATCACTCCAACTGGACTGATCATAACGATTGGGAAGATCATTATAATGATTGGGATGATACTTTTTAAAAAGAAGAAGAGGGGGATTCAATTGACTTGATCTTAATTAAAGCTACTCTTGGATGTAATTTTGTTTCAGATTATGGGGGATGTGAGTACTGTTATCAACATCCTGTTCGGAAAGAACACTATAGAGTCAACTTAGAAGCAATTGAAGAAACTGTCAGAAGACTCTATTCCCAACGAAAACGACAGATAATTCTCCACGGAGGCGAACCATTAAGTCTTCCTAAACATCAAGTGGAGTTTTTCCTTAAGCTAGCTTATGATTTAACAGGTGGGTCTTCAATTCAGACCAACGGATCTTTAATTGATGAGGAGATTATTCAACTCTTCAAAAGATATAAGACTAGAGTTGGAGTCTCCATAGATGGACCTTGGCCATGTAACGAATTAAGAGTTGGAGGATCTAAAGAGATTCGAAAGAAGATTACCAATTTAGTTTTAGATAATATCAAAATTTTACAGGATGAGGGAATTCCTGTTTCAATTATAGTAGTAGTCCACCAAGCTAATGCTCTAGGAGATAGAAGAGAACTTCTAAAACTCTGGGTCAAAGATCTCTCTGAACGAAAAATCTCTGGTAGGTTAAATCCTTGTTATACTCGAAACTCAAGAATTGATCTAACCCCTATTCAATTAAGAGACTTCTACCTAGATATGTTGGATTTCATGGTTGAAGAAGAGATTAGGTTTTGGTCTCCTTACTCTGACATTATTAACTCTTTAACAGGAAGAGGGAATGTAGTTTGTGTGTTCAGAGAATGTGATCCTTTCTGTACACCTTCTGCTACAACTGTCTTTGGAGATGGAAGTGTAGGAGTCTGTGTTCGGTTATACGGCTTAGACGGGAAAATATACTTAAGATCTCCAGAAAGATCTACATTTCGTTCAGAGATTCTTAGACAAACA
Source organism: Candidatus Woesearchaeota archaeon (assembly GCA_964386445.1). Classification (GTDB taxonomy): domain Archaea; phylum Nanobdellota; class Nanobdellia; order JAPDLS01; family Haiyanarchaeaceae; genus Haiyanarchaeum. The sequence continues at coordinate 4,240 of CAYLRC010000028.1, read as the reverse complement.
GATTGTAAGAACTGTCCTTGGTGGGAACACTGTTATGGAGGTTGTCCTGGAATGTCAATAAATGGTGATTGGAGAAATAAAGATCAATGGTGTTTAGCATACAAAGCTCTCTTTGAAAAAATTCAGAAATGGTTGGACTTTCTAGGTTTTCAAGATTTGGAAAGGAAGAAATCTTCGATCTTAAAGGAAGACTATAGGCACCTGGATAATGGAGTCCTTCATTTGGATTCAGATCTGAAATCAAGATCGAAATCTCATTGCGATGGAATAGAACATTTAGATGGTAACTTTAGACATTTGGATAGTGATTGGAGATGCAGCCAATAGATCCTCAGACTAGGATTGTTTTCTGGACTAAGGATCTCAAAGAGATCTGGAAACCAAGAATTGATCGCATGAGTAAAGTTGTTGCTCTTACAGAGTTAGAGACCTTTTTACAAGGTCTTAGATCTGTTTATGTCTACCATATTCATTCAGATAAGTTTGAAGAGAGTTATGCTTTTCTTAGGAAATTTGATCTAGTTTTTTACCCAATTACTAAGTCTGCTGTTTACTATGGCTTCTCCCATAGACATCTTCCAGTTAAACCAGGTAAACCTTATCACTTATACGGGGTTTGTGTTAAAAGAGGAAGAGAGAAGTTAGCTGAGAAGTTTTTAGAAGCCTCTAGAGAAGGAGATCATGCTACAGTTGGTAAACTTCTAGGATATCCTAAATGTTGCATTGACTTCTTCTGTAATACTTGGCCTAAGAGTCTAGATCCGATTTATCAAATAGCTCAAAATACTGAAAACCACAGAGAAAATAAAGAATCCATAGAGGTTATTGTACATCCTTTTTGTAATCAAATGCTAAGATACTTAGGAATCCGAATTACTCCTCACTTACCTTGTTCCTTTGAATGTAAGGAGACTATTAAGCTAGGAGAACAGTGGTTTAAAATAATGAAGAAGATCGATAAAGAGGCTTCTGAGTGGATTCTCGATCTTCTTTCTAGCCCTATAACTTGGGATTGTTATAGAGCTGTAGCTATCGTTGATACGCCCTATTTTAGATTGATCACTAATTCAGTTCCAACTGAGGAGAGACTTAGAGTTCTAAACCTTGGTTTTTCCAGTATTTAGAAAATCTTATAGAAAACCTATTGAAAGATAAGTAGAGGTGTACTGAATGAAGAAATGCTGCCTGTATTTTAATGGAAATGGCTCTGAAGTTCAGGTCCCAAATACTTCAGACCTTTTAAATGGAAAGACAGCAGCTACTTTAGAGTGCTGGTATAAAATGGAGGAACGACCTGGTGAAAATAGAGGTCTTCTTGGTTGGCGAAATGAGTCTGACTCGGATTTCTATATTCTTCACTATGGAAATGAAGACAAATGGGAAATGAGGATTCGAACTACAGATGGTAAGTTTGATTTAAATCCAATTTTTGCGAACTATGGATCTTGGAATCATTTAGTCTTTGTTCGAGATGGTTCAATTTCAAAGGTGTATTTTAATGGCCAAGAAGTTGCTTCAAGAAACGACATATCAGGTACTTGGAGCACTTCTTCTAATTTTCATGTTGGCTTAACTCCAACAGTAATTTTCTACTATAAAGGCTATGTTGATGAAGTGAGATTCTATGACAGAGCTCTCCAGGAATCTGAAATTTTAGCGAGTTGGAATTCGGGTAAAGGAGGACCTCCTGCAAACCCAAGTGGTCTTAAGATCTGGTTAAATTTTAACGAAGGTGGAGGTACTATAACTCATGATGTATCTGGTAATGAGAACCATGGAATAATTGATAAAGCAATTTGGATTACTGGTTTTGCTCTTGATTTCGATGGAGAGAGCGATTATGTATTAGTACCTCACAATAACTTACTAAACATAGGGGAGGGAAATAAGATCACTATCACACTAAAAGCCTACTTAACTGGGTGGCAAGTAAATCACAGTGTTGGAGTAATAATAGACAAGAGAACTGAAAAACAAGCTAATTATAACTGGGAGTTCGATGACTTAAATATGAAGATGAGGGTTCATGCTGGTGGTGAAACCTATGAAGTTCTTGTTCCTCATTCGCTTAATACTTGGAACTTTTATACCATGGTTTTGAATGGTGATGTCTTAAAAGGTTACTTGAACGGGGAAGAAAAAGATACTGTAACTGGGGTGGCAACTTCAGACACGAATATTGAAGATTTACACATAGGAGAAGCTACTGGAGGGAATTTTAGAATTAAAGGTATGATCGATGAAATTCGGATCTACAATCGAGTTTTAAGTGAAACTGAGATTCAGACCCTTTATCGAGGAGAGAATGTCTCAAAAGGTCTAGTTCTTTGGTTGCCATTTAATGAAGGCGGGGGAACTATTGCTTATGATCATTCTGGTGAAAATAATAACGGAACTTTGTATGGCCCGATTTGGGCCTCTTTAGATTCTCCTCCGTGGCTTCGTTACTTTAAAATAAGAATTGTTCCGAAGTGATGAGATATGTCGTTTAGAGAACAGATTAAGGTCGAAGAGGGTCTAACCATTTACATTAGAGATCGAAGAACTAAGAAGATCATTAGGAAGATTGAAGTAAAGAAGCCTTGGTCTAGACTTTCTTGGTGGGAGAAACTCTTAATAAAGCTAGGCTTGAAAAAATATCCTGGAACTTTTTACTCGATAGGACTTGAACAAGTAGCGAGATGTTTCGGAAATGTAAGTGGATACCCAGTGAATCAAGTTGGAGCTAAATATGTAGATGGAGGAGGAGGTACAGTTTGGGCTTCTTCAGAAAACTCCTATGATTCTGGAACTCATGAACTAGTTATCAAAAATGAGAATAATCCTTTCCCTGGTGGACATAGATATGAACAAATTTTTACTAGGAACTCTGCTCAATCTAATTATAATTACATTACAGCTATAGTGGACCTTCAAGGAAATAGCTCAGTGGAATGGTGGGCAGAAGTTAGATTTAAATTTACACAATAGGAGTTGAATGCGAGATGAGTCAGCAATCTAAAGTTCAGATTAAAGAATGGGTTGAGTGTGAAATCTGGGAGCGGGGAACTTTGTCTGAGTTCAGATTATGTGAGGGAAACACAGTTTCGGATGTAGCAAAGAACGAGTTAGCCAAGATCTTAGCTGATCTGAGTTCAAACACAATTGATAGAATGTGGGTAATCGTAGATGGAGCAACTTACGAGAAGACTTCACAGAATTCTCGACCAAGCTCTCCAGGAAATATTTTAGAAGTAACAACTTCAGATGCCTGGACTTATACAGGAAACTATACTGCTGTTTTAACTGGAAATTCATCAAGAGGTTCCTCTGATTATTATAATTCGATTGCTTTATCTCTGAATCTTACTTCTGGTTCAGAATTAATATTAACTGTAAAATGGCAATTCTCAGGAGCAGCTAGTGGAATGCATGGAAATGAGATCTGTGCTAGTAGGCTTGGGGGAATTGGAGATGATTATGACTATCCGATTTCTTCTGTTTCAATTTATTATGGAGGTGTAGAACAAGAACGGAAAACAGCCTCTTGTTCAGTAACTAATAATACATTAAAGGTAACTCATGCTGATCCCTTTTCTGGCCCTCAAGATATTGACGAAGTTCTCTATCTTACCAGTAGTCCTTATAATGGGGCTTATCCCAATTATTTTGATAAGTTCGATGGATTTACAATAAGTGTTGAAGCTGATCAAGATGTTTACTTTGATGCAGAATTCGTCTTCGGTTGATCCCAATGAAGGACAAACTAGAAATCAAAGGAGAAGTCGAGATCCATTTAGGAGATCTTTCCTTTATTTTTGAAAACACGTTTCAAGACTTAGCTAGAAATTATTTACGGGATGCCCTGATCAACACTGGATCGTTAATTCCAATTTCCTCTATGGTTGCTTATTATTCAACTGGATCAGCTACAATTTCTGTATCAAAGTCTGCTATTGGTACAGGTCAATGTCGAATAGAGGGATCTTTCCCTTTAAGTTTAGAAATGAAAAATATTTACGAACTAGATCTCCTCTCAAGCTCAGGAGTCTACTCTAAAGTCTCGATCCCTCATTATACCAAGAAAACTAATGATGACTTTATTGTGATTTGGAAGATTAGAATACTCTAAAGGGAGGTTTCCTTCTACGCCTTTTCTTTCCTTTAGCTATATAGATCTGAGTTGTCTCTCTAGGTTCAAACTCCTTAAGAGCTAACATTAAAGCATCCACTAGGTCTTCTCCAGATTTCTTAGTCCAAG
>CAYLRC010000027.1:0-8020 GCA_964386445.1 Candidatus Woesearchaeota archaeon | reverse complement strand
TACCACTTGAATCGTAAACCACTATCTTCCATGCACCAATAGCATCGTTTTCTTCGAAATTGAAGGAGTTCTGATAAATACCATTGACAAAAACGTTCTGAACTCCCTTACCACTATCTCCACCATTGGGATTTAGGATAACGATAGAAACATTAACCTTAATTGGATTTCCAAAATTATCCATCGCTCTTACTCTATAAAAGACTGTATCATTTTTCCGAAAATTCATAGAAGGATATTTCATATTCTCATCCAAGAAAGTATTGATAGAAATTACAATTACATTTAGACTAGAAGACCATAAGTTTGAAGTAAGAACCACAAATTCTTCTACATTAGAAGAATTTTTCCTCAACATGATTTTTTTCGCAGTATAAACATTAGTTGAAGTAGGTTCGTTACCAGGGTAATAAAAAACGAAGTTATCTTTCAAGGTAAAGTTGGTTCCATTCCACTTATATACCTCTATTAGTAATTTGCATTGAAGATCTGGAAGGAGCGACTTCATGCTAAACTCTTTGAAGAGAGTTGATGCATAATCCCTCATGCCGTTCTCAGATAAATTTATCAACTCCTCTGCAGTTCCACTTTGAACCAGAATCTCCAAGAAATCTTTAGAGAGAGCAGTATAGTAATAGTTCTCCTGAGGGCTTTCTGGAAACCTAAAAGATAGAAGCATGGAGAAGAGTGTTAGTACTAAAAGGGCGGCAAATATAGCATCTACAAAGAGGATGAATCCCCTCATGTCCATATCACCAAGGAAACCCTAACAATTTTTTCTTTGGAGCCATTCCTTAGAAGACCTATCCTCGTGAAGTGTACTAAACCTCTCCCTTTTTGAGGAACGCTATAGCCACATTCATAAAGAGGAGAGTAGAATTCATCGCTAATTCGAAAGTAGAAGTTCCTCGTTATTCCAAATCTGCTCATAAAGGTTTCATTATCACAATTGTTAAGGAAGTCCTTAAGTTTTGTAGAATTTATTAAATTCCTTTGATCAACTATCCCAATTTCCTCATCCTCTAACAATATCCTTAGAGCTAGGAGAGCCTGGTTAACGTTGTTTTCCCTCCTCCTCTGTTCGTAGGAATCTTGGATGATTTGATTAGTTAAATAGGAAATCGAAATGATAAGTAATCCGAGGATTAGAATTGATACGAGGACATCTAGACTAAATGCTTGAGCTTTCATAAAAACTTATCACCCCACTTTCTTTTTTTATGATATAACTTCCTGGAGTGATAGTAGTGTTATTGACGTTAGGTGGGCAAGGAAAAGAGTATTGAAAATTTTTCCCAACAATAAACCCGATGTTTTTACCATAAATGAAAGAGAGATTGTAGTCTAGAGAACCTAATTTTTTAGGCAGGAGGACCTTTACCTCTAATCCATTTTCCAAATTTACTTGATATAACATGGTTGAAATTTTGGAGGCAAACGCTTCCAGAACTTGTGCATCGCTTTCGAATTTAATTGATTCTTGTAGAAATGAGAAGATTGGTATAAGTAGCGCTAGGGCGAGAGACATTAATATTAAGGAGTTATAAAACTCGAGGGAAAGTTGAGATCTCATGGAATCACCTTAAAGGATCGAGACTCATAAATTGATATGAGTTCCTTTACAGGGTCAGTTATTTTAACATCTAGGAAGTATACTTTACCGCTTAGGAGTATAGAGCTATTAAATTCGTAGACGTAACAACAGGAGACGGAGAGAGGGCATTTAAAGACGCCGAGGCATTGATAACTCATATCATCACCAGTAAAAGAAAAGTCAGGGTTTCCTTCAGATCTCCTAACATCAACATGGATCCTATTCCCCAAATTCGGGAAGGGTTGAAAATTCTGATCAATTACAGACATCTTAATTTTTATCATATCACCACTTACATATTCGACTTTATCAGTCACGATGTAAGCGTTATGTACCAGGATGTTCTTCACAACATAGAAAGTTATATTTCCACTTAAATCAGAGTTAACTTCCCTTACTTTAATCTTCCACCTCCCAAGTTCTGCATCAAGGGGCAGATGGAACGAGTCGTTATAAGTTCCACGGACATAGACTAATTTACTAGATGCTAAGTCTCCACTTGGTTCAAAGAAACTTATGTTTAGTAATCCGTCTGTTGGATATGATTCATTATCCAGAACTTCCACAAGATAGTATACATCTTTGCCCCTAGCGAAGGAATTTACTTCGGTTTTTAATTCATCATCAGAGAATGTAAAGATTTTTATAAATTCAGGTTTTCCAATGACCTCAAATTCCTTCGTTTCAAAGTAATTTTTCTCAGGTATAATAGCCATAAAATTCCACTTTCCAGAAGGGGAGGCATCTGTAAGGAATATAGAGCCATTTACTTCTCCCAAAGAATTAAATTTCTCTAGTTTTGCATGTAGGGTTTCTCCTAAGGGATTTAGAATCCTTATTTCTACTTCCCCTTCTCCAGGATTTCCAAAAGTGTCGGTAGCTTTTACCTTGTAAAAGAAGGTTGAGTTTTTCCAAAATCTAGTAGTTTCGATAGAGAGATCAGAAGAGTTTGAAAGGAAAATTTGCATAGATTGGATAGGTAGGGATAACACATTTAATAAAATATCGAGAGAAGAAGAACTATTCTCAAGTTCCGCTATTAAGGTTGCTCCATATCTTCCTGCAGGGATTAAAGGTACGGAAATGTTCAAAAAGAGTTCGGAAGAGGATTCATCTCCCCTTCTTTGAATTCCAATCCTTTCCATTTTCAGGTAAGAGAAGTCAGTACCAATATCGAAAATCTTGAAAGACCCCCCAAAAATATGAAGAGTTTGGTTGATAGAAGAATGATCACCATTCGTGCTATCCGTTTCGTCAGGAGGGAGAATGTAAATTTTGTCATATTCGGCTCTCCCATCATCTTTAGAATCTATCAGGCAAATCTTTAATACAGAGCCCCTTAACTGCAGAAACCCAAATTTCGGTGTCGAGTACGAATCGGGTAAATTTTGAAAGAGAAGGTTAGAATCGTTATAACAGGCATTGCTTATCATCGTACAATTATTCAACTCGCTTACTATTTCATCTACATAAACATAATTTGCGAGCTCTCCAGCTTTAATAAAAGATATGTTTCCCGATTGGTCGGAATAACAATAGAGTGTAAAATTTAGACTTCTCGAAGAGTTTTTAGTAACATCAAGGTAAATGAAATGGGGCTCGAATTCAAGTAAATCTCGCAATTCTCGAATTTCTACCGAATCATTTTCTAAAGTTACTATTATTTCCCTTTCTCCAGGGGTAGGCCTCCTAGGGATCTTTAGCTTGATTGGTAAACTAGAAAAAATGAAAAACTGCTCTTGCCTTCCATCAATATTTATTTTTATAGATAAAAGGTTCGGTTGAGGGGTAGTAACTTCTAAGCCCCTAGAGAGATCAACTTTAATTACTTTTCTGGACGTTCCCCTTTGAGAAGAGACGAGTGAAATAGCACTCTTCAATTCATCTGAAAACATTCTAGCTTTTGCTATTTGGATAGATACTTCACTCTCCTCTAGCTTTAAGTTAACTAAGTAGAGGGTAAAATTAAAGAGGAGGAGGACTAAAAAAATTATCAGTACAATCTCCAAAGATGCCTGGACTTTCATATTTACACAATATTAAAAGTCCTTGAGTTTTTTACCTTAACTACTGAGATTCCAGCTCCAGGGATTGCATGTTGAGTTATTATTACATGGAGTACATAACTTTTCCCAGCAGTTCCTTGAGAGCAGGAGAAATCATACTTGTAATATCCTCCACCGAGATCATCAGCTATACCGCAATCAACTATCACATTACCATCTTCATCCATTATCCTTATGCAAGCGTCCGTTGAACCAGTTTGGAATACCCCCTCAACTCCTTTACCATCTTGGTCAACTATTTTTAGCGTGGCTCTTAAAATACTGTCATGTGGGCAATTTAAACTAGGGAGGAAGAAAAACCCATATTTAACTGAGAAATGATACAACAGAGTGTCCCAATAAATACTACCAGGAGTAGTTGTAGATTTAGATACCCTAATTGTAACATTCTTGGAAACGAATTTGTAGGAAACACGTAAAGTCCAATCACCCTCCTCAGCATTCTCTGGTAGCTTAAAACTACCATAATATGGTGTTGATATGAGCCGATTTTCAAAACTACCGTTCTCTACATTTAAGGAAGGATCCAACACGGAAAAGTTAATAACTCTACTCAAATAGCCCCCATATCGATTCTTTATCTCTATCACATAGTACACTGTATCATTAGGTTGGAAAATATCACATAGGAGAGTATAGTTTTCGTCTTTGTAAGCATAAATATTTACTGTATCAAGTAATGCATCAAGATAAAAACTTGATTGGTTCATAAATCCACTTCCAACATCTATAACTTGGATTTTCCAGTATCCATCTTCATGAACCATAGGGATTTTGAAACTTCCGTTGTAAGAACCATTGGAAGTAATTATACTCCTAGTAGAATTAACGATGGTTGAATTGCTATCTAGGAGAAAAACGTCAATCACAGAAGGCAACGGTTTACCATCACCAAGGACTTGTACTTTAAAAAAGACTTCATCTAATGGATTAAACACAGAACATGGGATTGTGTGATTCTTGTCGCAGAAAGTCGAAATTCCTATACTCATTTTTGGTTGGGGCACCACAAAGCTAAGTAAGGACTTTGATGAAAGGTTTTCATAGTGAGCAGAAAGGATACTTATATAATTGCCAAATTCTATCGAGGGAGGAACGTGTACGAAGAGGGAGAAATTGAATTCTGAGGAGGAGGGGACAGATATTTTACTAAGACAAAATTTTAAGTACTCCCCAGTTGTCTCAACTTCAGACAAATAATAGGTATTATTCACCGTAATTTCGTCCCCCTGAGATAGGAAGTAAGAATCCGATAAGTCTTCGTCTTCATCCATTAATACTGTGTCGTATTTCCCATCCCCATTCGAGTCCATGCTGACAAAGTAAAAACCTTTTCCCTCCAACTCCACAAAGCGGTACTTCAAGTCTCCGAAGTGTGGGGGAACGTTGGTGAAAATATCATCTGAGTAATTTGTCTCTATAACCACTTCTCCTACACAAGAGAATCCACTTATGTCACCAGTTACATTTAGAGTGAGATTTACCAAATCTTTCATTAACATGTTTTTTAGGGTGAAATTTAATCTATATGTTTCTCCCCTCCCAAGAACTTTCTTGTATGAGTAAGGCAACAATAGAATGGGTATGGGTAATCCTGGGATTATTTCTATACTCTTATCTTCCCTCATTTTAATAGTTACTATATTTTCTCCAGGTTTCATGGGTAAATCTCCAACTATACGGAATGGCGCACCCTCGCTTGCATAAGTTACACCTCCTTTTAATCTGATTTTGTATACGAGCCTATCATTAACAATCTCTGCATTTTCTATACCCTCTGGTAATTCAATAGTCGTAACTTCTATAGATGGGTAATTCCTCTCCCTAACTTCACTGGCTACCTCTACGATCCTCTTTAAGGAATTTTGAGCTAGAGCAACTCTTGTTGTATCTTCGCTCAAGAGAAAATAGGCATAATAAAAATAAAAAAATAGGAGAGAAATTAATAGGAAAATACCAACGACAAGCAAATACTCGAATGAAACTTGCGTCTTCATTCTTTTAGAATTTAAAAAATTGTTCAAGCTTAATAATTTTTGCAAAGGAAAGCTTTTAATTGCGGGTGTCCTTATCTTAGGAGTGAAGCAAGTTTTAGAGAAATATAAAGTAGTTGTGGATTTTGTCGAGGCAGAGGTGAAGATAATTAAGAATGATGAAGATTTCGTTGACGAATATCATGTAACTCTCCCTAAGTTCCCAGAAGCTACCAAGGAAGTTATAGATGAGATAAGGGAGAAGTTAATTTCTGGAATTAAATTGTATACTGGTGAAATCTTAGACCCTAGGAAGAAAACAGAGCTAAAGCAGAGAGTAATTGAAAACGCGCTCAAGATAATAAATGAAAAATTTAAAGATATGCCTGAACTTAAGAAGAAGGCTTTAGCGGGGATGATAGCCCATCAAATGGTTGGCTTAGGAGAGATAGAAATAATGTTGGCCGACGATAATCTCGAAGACATAACTATAAATTCTGCATCGGAACCGATTTGGGTCTTCCATCGAAGTTATGGATGGCTTAAGTCAAATGTCAAGTTGGGATCAGAAGAGAAAACTCGTAACTACGCTTCTTCTATAGCAAGAGAAGTACTGAGGGAGATAACGCTCCTAAATCCACTCCTAGATGCTCAGATGTTAAGTGGAGATAGAGTTAATGCAACCCTTTACCCGATATCTGTCTTTGGGAATACTATGAGTATAAGGAAATTTAGGAGGAGGCCTTGGACTATAATAAATTTTATTTCTCCAAAGTTCAACACTCTCTCAAGTGAACTAGCAGCTTTGATATGGCAAGCAATTCAGTATGGTGCAAGCCTTTTAGTAACTGGGGGGACAGCAACAGGTAAGACGAGCATGTTAAATACCCTTATGCTATTCGTGCCTCCAAATGAAAGGATAATAAGTATAGAGGAAACTCGGGAAATAGCTTTACCGAAGTTCTTCCAGTGGGTGGCATTGGTGACGAGGTCCCCTAACCCAGAAGGAAAAGGCGGAATAAGTATGCACGATCTTCTAGTTAATGCCTTGAGGATGAGACCAGATAGGATAATTGTTGGTGAGGTGAGAAGACCAGAGGAAGTTGAGGTGATGTTCGAGGCAATTCATATAGGCCATCCATGTTATGCGACGATCCATGCTGATACAGCAATTCAAGTTCAACGAAGATTAATGAACCCACCATTTAACTTATCCACCACTATGATGGAAGCCCTCCAAGCTATTTTAGTGATGTATAGAGACAGGAGAAAGGAAATAAGGAGAGTCTTGGAATTTGTTGAAGTCATTCCAGCTGGAAGCATAGAGAACCCAACAATAGAGTTAAGCACAATTTATAAATGGGATCCGAAAGTCGACACTCAAATTCAGATATCCCCTATGAGGAGGTTGAGAGAGGAAATAAAACTTCATACTGGCATGAGCGATGATGAGATGAGGAAAGATCAGAAGGAGAAACAGACAATTCTGGAATACTGCCTTAAATACAACATATCTGGAATAAACGAATTCGCGAGAGTTGTTGCTAGTTACTATAGGAATAGGGAAAAACTTTTAGAAATTGTTAGGAAGGACCTAGATCCTAAAAAAATACTTGGGAAATGAGGATACTTCCATTCCTACCTTTACCTGAAGAAAAAGCCATAAAGATAAGTAGGGAGAAGTTTGGTTGGTTTGGTAAAGCGACGGTAAAGCTCTTCCCAGCCCTTCAGAAAAATTTGGCTCAAGCGAGATTTCAAATTTCCGATAAAGATTACCTCTCACTAGCATTTTTTTCCTCCCTCTTTATGCTTTTCTTCCTCTCTTCCACAGTCTTCCTCTTATTCATTATCTTAGGTGAGGAATTCGGAGCATCGTTGAATTATGCACTGACTTTTGGAGTTATAGCTTCGCTCTCAGCTTTTGTCTATGCATTAATGAGGCCAAAAATTAGAAGTGGAGTTAGAAAACAATTAATAGAAAGGGATTTGCCATTTGCTTTGAGACACATTCTTCTAAAGATGAGATCCGGTAGTACCCTATACGAGGCAATTTCAAGCACAGCAGAAGCTGATTACGGGATAGTTTCAGAAGAATTCAGAGAGGTAGTGAGTGAAGTGAAGACGGGGATTTCATTTAAAGATTCTCTCAAAAAGCTCGCTGTGAGGACGAGTTCTGATGTTCTAAGAATTGTGATATGGCAATTGATAAATGCAGTTGAAACAGGAGCGAATCTAGAGGAAATAATAAGGCAGATAGTCAACTCTACCACTGAATTTCAGAAAGCTCAAATTTCCGGATATGTTAATGAATTAAATTTCTGGACGATGATGTACATGGCCTTAGCTGTAATCGGCCCTTCCTTAGGAGCAGTGTTCATTATTTTTGC
>CAYLRC010000026.1:7379-8892 GCA_964386445.1 Candidatus Woesearchaeota archaeon | reverse complement strand
TGAACTAGTTCGAGCTCTTCCTCGCTCAATTTTCCCTTCAAAAGTTCTTTTAACTCCATGAACTATTCCCAATACTTGGACTCTAAAAGCCTTTTTCTCAGCTTCGTATCCACGATAGGCCAGATGACGTCGGATTTTATCACAGCCTCGTTGTTCACCCTCACGAAGGGCCATATCCTAGAATGGGAAAGTATCCTTGCATCCTCTCCTATCTCGCTCCCGAATCCTATGATGCTGAAATCCTCTATCCTCGCATCATCTCCTATCTTCACTTCCCCATCTACCACACAGTTTAGCATCCTCACATATTCTCCCACTTCCACCCTCTCGAACACGATGGAACCTTTTATCATGCTCCCTTCCCCTATCTTCGAATCGTGCATGATGTGGGTATAAGGACCGATTATGGCGTTCTTACTTATCTCGACGTTCTTCTCTATGATGGCGGGCCCCTTTATCTTGGCACCTTCTTCTATCCTCGCCCCTTCCTTGATCACGATCCCATTTCCCACCAGCTTCGCGTTCACCTCCGCTTCCTTGCTCACATTCCCCTTCACGTAATTCATGGCTATCTTGTTGGTCTCTATGTATGTCTTGGGTTTCCCTATATCCCCCCAATGTCCCTTGAATTCCGTTCCCATCAAGAACAAACGATTAGCATAATGTTGCCACAGCTCGCCAGGAATGTCTGGTCTCAGGCCCATCCTTATCCTGCTCTCTATGTATTCCGGCAAGTACTTCTCCAAGAATTCCTTGTTAATGGCATAAACCATGGTGCTCGCCAACCTGCTCTTTGCCTCCTCCACCTTCGGCTTCTCCTGGAACCCCACTATCCTGTCCCCCTCCAAGACAGCAATCCCATAATATTTCACCAGACTTTTGTCCTCCAGCCAGAAGAGGGCGATGTTCGCGTGAGGCTTCTTCTCCTTATAGTTCTTGACGAACTCTTTCATGTCTAGCCCATATAACCAATTGTCACCCCCAACCACCACGTAATCATCGATTCCCGCCTGATTTACTGCATAATGTATTGCCCTTATCGCCCCGAACTTGTCAGAGTCGTAGTTAGTTGGCTCGAAGACGAACTTATATCCCTTCAAGAAGTCCTTCATCTTCTTCTGCTTCTCGTTCGCGGATATGACGATCTCGTCCACAACGCCTTTTAGCAGATCGATGATGTAAGTTATGTTAGCCTTCCCCCCTACAGGGAGCAACGCCTTTGGCGTCCTCAAGGTGAGAGGCTCGAGCCTCGTTCCATATCCTCCCACCAAGATCAGACCCTTCATTTTAGTAGCTTCAAGAATTCCTTCTTCAATTGCTCGAATCTTTTCTTGCTCTTGGCCTCGATGGTGAGCCTTATCACTGGCTCCGTGTTACTCGGTCTCATGAGGACCCAAGCATCTTCGAATTCTACTTTTATACCATCCATCAAGTTCAGTTCGTACTCCTTCTCCAATCTCTTCTTCAATTTCTCCATGGTCTTCTTCCTGTCCCTCACCTTGAACTTGAACCT
>CAYLRC010000026.1:0-7279 GCA_964386445.1 Candidatus Woesearchaeota archaeon | reverse complement strand
TCTATGTTCCATACCTTTCCTCTCTTCCTGGGCTTTGCCCTCTCAAACCACTCATAGACCTCTTGAAGTTCTTCGACGGAAAAACCCGTACCATCCGGATGATAAAACTTCAGGCCATTGAAATTGTAAGGAAGGTGAGAGGCTGTTATGTACAAACATTCCCTCCCTGCCTTGAAGGCGTTGAACCAAGCCAACCCAAAGTGAGAAGGTGGAGCCACCAACACATCAACACCGTTTTGAGTCAAACCACTTATCAACGCGTTTTGCAGGGATTCCCCGCTAGGCCTCAAATCCCGAGAGACAACAACTCTTTTCCACTTCACTCCAACAGCGATCCCTATCTGTTCCATCACCTTCTCATTCAGTTCTTTTGGGTATTTCCCTCGAATGTCATATCTTAAAAATATCATACTTCAATCCACCTCCCCGGGAAGACGTAACCATAGACCTTACATTCTTCAACGAACTCTGGTATGACCTCCCTCTCGAAACTCCCTCTACATCTTTCGACCACTTCTGGCTCTATGAGGAAGACGCCAGTGCTCACTATGTTCGAGACCGCCTCTTTCGGCTTTTCTACGAACTCCACCACTTTATTGCCCTCTAACAAGACATTCCCATATTTCTTTGCCTCCGGCAAAGATTTCAGAGCAATGGTTATCATCGCCCCACTCTTCTTGTGAAATTGATAGAACTTCTCCAAATCTATCTCGGCGTAGTTGTCCCCATATATCACCAAGCACGTCTCATCTATGAAGTACTTGGCATTGCCTATCGCTCCTCCAGTCCCTAAAGGCTTTTCTTCCTCAACGTAACTCAAACTCATCCCAAACATCCTTCCATCTCCGAATTTCTCCTTTATCCTCCTCCCTCTTTTATCAAGGGCTATGAGCACTTTTTCCACACCATACCTCTTCAGCAAGGAGAGGTTCCACTCGAGGACACTCTTTCCATCAACTTCTTTTAGGCATCTCTCTCCCCCGCTCCCGCCAGCCAACACGATAGCCTTTTCAGGCCTCTCCGTCAGGACCTTCCTCAAGATCTCCTCGATCGCCCTGCTCTTGTTAGGCCCCAACTTCCTGAGAAGTTCCTCATCAATGCTTATAGTGATGCGTTTTTTCATACAAAGTGTGAAAAAGTATGAATTTTTAAACTTTTAGCTTGAAGATATTACTTATCACTTGAGAAAGTAACTCATAATCTTTCTCGTCAAACCCATTTAACAAATAAAGAAGAAGCAACATGAGGACAAGAGAAAAAGAGGGGACGATCACTAGAGAAAGAGTAGTGGGAAGTAACAAGCTCATGAGCTTTCCTATTGCTCCTGTGAGACCTCCTGCCAAGCTTGCCTTCAAGAGGTATTCAAGTCCAACCTTCACGCCGTGTCCTTTAATCTTACTAATGTAAGCGTAGGAGATGACTGCGACCATCACAGAGATCAAGTAACTTAAACTCGCCCCTATCACGCCAAAACTGGAGATCAGGAAGTAGCAGGAGAGTAATGCGATCGCGGATTGGATTATCCCAACTATCATTACCACTTTTGTCTTCTTCCTTCCTAGGAAATAGGAGCCATAAGCCCTAAAACTCGAGCCCACGTAGAAGGCAACCGCAAGTATCATCAAAGGGACAGAGGCCGCAGCATACTCCTTTGAGTAAACGATGTTCACGATCTCATTACTGAATATGATGAGATTCACCAACAGGAAGGCACCTAGGTAACTCGAATACTTGGTGATCTTCTGCGTTATCGCGCTTACGAGCTTTCCATCCTTTGTTTTAATGATTCTTTGGAGCCCTATGTCCGAGATGGAGAGGGTGAGCACGGAGATTAAACTCGCCACCTTGAAAGCCGCAGAATAATATCCAACCAGCGCGCTCCCGTATAGACCTAGGATTACGACGAAGACTTGGGAGGCGAAGAAAGAGAAAATCGAGGATAAGTAAATGGGGACGCCGTAATTCAAGACCTCCTTTAACATCTCCCTGTCCAACGCGAATTTTAGGAAACTTTTCCCGAAGAACACCCCGAGACCTATGACTAATAACCAGTCAATCATCCTACCAACTATCGCACCGATCAGTCCAAACCCTAACAAGACCAAGAGCACTATCAAGAGCCTTAGAGCATTGAACAAGATGTTCATGAGGGCACTTTCATCGAAGCGCCCAAGCCCTTTGAAGAACCCGGTGAACACGTTGAACAAGTTCAAGAAGAGCACCTCAAACGAGAAGAGCTTTATGAAGAAGGAGAGATTTGGGATGCTGTAAATGGCTTCCAAGCGCGGGGAAGCCAACCATAGAGCGAGAACCCCAATAGAAGAGGCTAACGTGGAGAACCCTATTGAGGTTCCCAGTAACTTTTCCTTTCGCGAAGCGTAGTAAAACGAGGAAAAACTTAACCCAAAAGACAGGAAGGCAGCGACGCTCGACGCGATGGAAATCAATAAGTTGTAAACTCCGTATCCCTCCGGTCCCAGCAACCTCGCTAAGAAGACCGCTACTACAAATCCCATCAAGAGCCCAAATACCTGACCAAAAGTCAGGAATCCAAAATCCTTAAGGGATTTTCGCATGAACACTAAAAATCTTTTTTGGTAAAAATCTTTGTGGTTCTAAAGGTAGATGATGCTTTTTTGAAAAATTTAAAAGTCGAACGTATTACTTTTAAGCATTTATGGCTAAAAAAGTCCTCGAAATTGGTTGTGGTGTTAAGAAATACCTTCCAAAAGAAGGTGAGGAAGTGATCTACTTAGATAAGCTTCCGTTACCAGGTGTTGATATTGTACACGATCTGAATGTGTTACCCTATCCATTTAAAGATGACACTTTTGATAAGATTGTTGCAAGACATGTACTCGAACATCTTGATGACGTGGTTGCAGTTATGAAAGAACTGTGGAGAATTTGCAAAGATGGCGCAGAAATCTATATCGAAGTCCCTCATTTTTCGAGTGCTAGTGCTTTTGTGGATCCTACTCATAGACACTTTTTCAGTTTTTATTCTTTTGATTATTTTGACGAAAGCACGCAAAAGGGAAGTCAATATAAGTACTTTGCAGGATTTACCATTATAAGCAAGGAAATCACATGTAGCTTCTTGACGAAGTTGGTGCTTCCTATCATTAAGTGGAAGCCAGGATTTTATGAAAGAAGATTGTCCGGGATTTTTCCGGCAGATTACATTAAGGTCACTCTAAGAGTTAAAAAGAAGAAACTTAAATGATTTAAATGAAATATCTTCTTCTTTTTTCATGACTCCAGACACTGCAGTCATTTTGGCTGGAGGTAGGGGGAGGAGAATTCGAGATGTCACGAAAAAGCCTAAAGTGATTATAGAGACAGACGTTTATGGCTTTTCGGTTTTAGAGAGACACCTTAAAGGGTTGAGCAGGCAAGGGGTCGAGAGATTTGTTATAGTAGTTGGTTACAAGGCTGACGAAGTGATAAACTACGTGAAAAGCAAAGGTTTAGACAAAATTTACGAAATCTACTTCGCAAAAACGGATAATTATGATAAGTACGGAAATGGTTATGGGGCTCTCTCTGCAGAAAAGTACGTCGATAGACCTTTTTTGCTTGTTATGGGAGATCACATTATCGATTACTCCTTCTTAGGTTTTTTTCACGGAAGGGTATCAAAGAACAGACCACTTATTGATTTCATCGATACGATTATAAATTATGTAAAACCTGAATGGTGCACAAAAGTTAGAATTTCCAACGGTTATGTTACAGCTAGCTCAAAAAATCTTGAAAAATTTGATGGAGTAGACATAGGATGCTTTTTGTGTCACCCTTCCGTGTTTGCTATATTGAAAAGATTAGCAAAAGAAGGCAAGACGGAGTGGAACGATCTCGTCGAATATGTCATTGAACGCTACGGGTTGCCTTATTTTGATATCAAAGGGAAGTTTTGGCACGGAATAAACAATAAAGAACAGTATGAGTCAGCAAAGAAATCAATAATAGATAGCCTCAGGCATCCTGAAGAAGGCCCTGTCACATATTTCTTCAATAGAAGAATTTCCATGGCGATTTCAAAAAAGATAGCACACTACCCTGTCACACCGAATATGGTTACTTTTTTAGTCCTACTTTTCTCAGCAGTTCCAGCTTTCTTGGCTTCTGTGGGCACAAAGTTGGGGTTTATTCTTTCAAGCATAACCATTCAACTTTATTCAATCTTAGAAGGTTGCGACGGGGAAATAGCAAGGTTAAAGCTTATGGAGTCTAATTGGGGAAGGTTCTTTGACGGAATCGCTGACAGGATCGCAGAAGTTCTTATTTTCTCAGGTCTCATCTTAGGTATTTGGAGATACACCGGGAACTTCAATTTGGTTTACTTATGCATGTTGACTTGGGCAGCAATTTCACTTACTCACGCTGGTGGTGCTCTTTCTTTTTTCCTCGTGCCCCATGCGGAGTTAAAACCCACCTACAGGAAATTCAAATTCAAATTAAGAAAATTGTCAACTAGAGACATGCAACTTTTCTACGTTTCTCTTGGCGTTTTCCTTCTTGCCTTTTCAGAGTTCTGGTTTTCTTTTGTGTTTTCTTTGACGGCCATACTGCTGTTTTCATATACTTTTTTGAAAATATTACTTTATTGGAAAAAGTACGGGAAGCAAAAAACACGATAGGTTAACATGTCAATTTTTAAAAAGAAATGTCTTAATCTGAAACAATGAAAGTGGGCGTCATCCTCGGGACGAGACCAGAGATTATCAAACTTTCTCCAGTGATTGACGAACTTAAAAGACGACGCGTGGATTTTGAGCTCATTCACACAGGACAGCACTATTCCTACACGTTAGACAGAATATTCATGGAACAACTTAAGCTTCCAGAACCCGATTATAGATTGGACGTTGGCTCTGGGAGTCATGCTGAACAGACCGCGAAGATGCTTTTGGGTATAGAGCAGATAGTCAGAAAAGAAAAGTTTGATCTCGTTATCGTTCAGGGCGATACCAACTCCACACTCTCTGGAGCGCTTGCCTCCGTTAAAGTAGGGGTTCCTGTAGCACATGTAGAAGCCGGGTTAAGGAGCTTTGATAATAGGATGCCTGAGGAAATAAACAGGAAGATTGTTAGTGCCGTCGCTACATATCACTTTGCTCCTACAAAGGTGGAGAAGATGAACTTGATGAGATCAGGCGTGAGCAGGGACAGAATCTTCGTGGTCGGCAACACAGTCGTTGACGCATGTTTGAGGAACATTGTCTACGCAAAAAAGCCAGACATCCCTTTGGAACGAGAGTTCGTTTTGCTAACTGCGCATAGGCCAGAAACCGTTGATAGGAAAAAAACTCTTGAATCTGTTATCTCTGAAGTTAAAAAAATAGGTTTACAAGTTGTTTTTCCCATACATCCTCGGACAGCCAACAATCTTAAGAAGTTTAAGATAGATACATCTGGAATAGACATAGTAAAACCTCTAGGTTACCTTGAATTTCTTTACTTGCTCTCTAAGGCGAGTATAATCATAACAGATAGTGGGGGTGTTAGTGAAGAGGCCGTGAGCTTAGGTAAACCATGTTTGATCATCAGGGAGGCAACCGACAGGCCAGCACTTTTAGAATCTCCAAACATAGATTTAGTAGGTTATAGTGAGTTAATCTACAAAAAAGCTAAGAAGTTAATGAACAAGAAACAAGAGAAATTTAAGTACATTCTCGGAAAAGGGGATGCGTCTAGAAAAATCGTAAATATCTTGAAGACTCTCTATGAAAAGGGACTGATGGGTATAGAGTATTTAGATATGGTGGGGCTAGGCTATCCCAAGTATGTCTTAAAAAAGAAAAAAGACAGGAAAAGTTTAGTTTTTGAGAAGTTAACAGATTTTGCTTGTGAGAAAGGTATTAAAGTAGAGGAGCTTTACACAGCTCTTTACCCTGTGAACAAGAAAATATATCGGGGAGCCACATGAAAATTGCGATGGTGACGAGTTTCTTCGGGAAAGGAGGAGGGATAGATACCCACATAAAAGAGATATCTAAGTTCTTTCCCGATGAAGTAAGTATCCTGTCTGACCAAGTTGTATGGGATAATGTTAGAGACGTCAAAAATGAAATTATCGAATTCAAAAACTATCCAGATCTCTTGAAAAAACTAAAGGATTTTGACATAGTCCATGTACATTATTTTCCAACGAACCTTGTGGTGGCCCTCAATAAGAAATTGAGAAAGATAAAGTTAGTGCACACGTGGCATGGCATCGTGCCCGCAAGGTTTTTTGACTCCTTTAAAAGAAAAGCCAAAACAGCTCTCGTTCGTTTGTCTCATCTAATAGCGTTGAAAGAAAGTGATAGGATTATAAGCGTCAGCAAATTTTTACAGGAGCAAGTCAAAAACTCTGTTTACATACCGAACGGTGTAAACACAACTTTCTTCAAAAAAATGAGGAAGAAGGACGAGAGAAAGAGAGTCATTTATGTGGGGGCCCTTGAAAGATATCGTGGAGTGCATATGATACCAAAATTCGCTCGAGAATTGAAGGATGTGGAGTTTGTCGTTGTGGGCCGCGGAAAATTTGAGCCTCTCCTAAGGAATATTAGTAACATCAAACTCCTAGGATATGTTCCAAATTATAAGATGCCCGAACTTTATTCTCAATGTGATGTTTCTATAAGGCCATCCCTTTACGAAGGCTTTGGAATTCCTGTACTGGAAGCTCTAAGTTGTAGTCTTCCGGTAATTACCAGCAACTTTCCTTGTTTTTATGAAATCATAGACGATGGGGCGAACGGTTTTATAACAGAACTAGATAATTTTGTGGAAAAGATAAAGTTCCTTTTTGACAACAACAAAATCAGAAAAAAAATGGGAAGAAGCGCGAGGAGAAAAGCCAAGAAATTTGAGTGGAAAAGGATCGCAAAAAAAGTCCATGAGATGTATGAGGAACTACACTAAAGACTTCATTTATGCCTGTAAGGTCGCCTCCTTTAGGGACCTCGGTTTGCCCTTTGTTGGGCCTTCAAGGTTACACATAGCCATGACTTACTTATGTAATTCTAAGTGCAAGATGTGTTCCATCTGGAAGATCTACAAGAAGAACAAGAAGAAGTTAAGAGAGGAATTCACTTCAGAAGAGTTCAAGAAGATAATCGATAATTACCCAAATTTTCGAGACATCTGGCTTACTGGTGGTGAACCTTTATTGAGAAAAGACGCGGTCGAGCTCATGAAATACATCGATGAAAACACGGACGCTTGGTTCTCCTTCAACACGAATGCGGTCCTTTTAGACATGACGAAGAGGAAAATTTCTCAGCTC
>CAYLRC010000025.1:7944-9793 GCA_964386445.1 Candidatus Woesearchaeota archaeon | reverse complement strand
CAGGCTTTTGGATAAATTTGCTAGGGAACTTACTCAAATACTAGAGGTGAAAAGTTGAGATAAATTTAAAACTCTGGAAGCCCTTCTAAAAACCTGAGATGGAACAGGCAAGGAAAGAATTGAACATAGCTAAACATTTACTCGACATTACAGCTACTTTGGTCGTTGACCCAAAGATCTACTCCTCCATCTTCGAACATCTCTACAAAAGTGCCTCTTACTGCATAAAGGAATTCTTAGAGAGAGAGTATAGGGAAGGGAATATAAAATTCCTTCCAGAAAATGAAGATTTGCTTCTAGGTTTCTTCATCGAGAATTATGGGGAAAGGTTTGATCTACCTGAAGATACCTTAAGAAAGTTGAAGGAGATGGTTGAACTGAGAGCCATTCAAAAGGAGAGCATTCACGCAGGGAACATGGAGAAAGTAATTATGATAACGAAAAATTATAAGTTAACTACGTTGAACAAAGAGAAGTTGGAGAACTTTAAAAGCGTGGTTGAGGATTTAATAGAGAAAGTTGGGAAGGAGATTTAAAATGGAAAAAATAAAGGTAAATAAGGAGTTGTTGAAGAAAGCAGAAGATGAGGTAGAGAAGGCTGGGAAACTCCTTCAAGGTATAGAGCATTTACCTCCAGATAGCATCTCAAACTATCTTCATTTTCTCCTCAATGCTTTGAATTATTTGGCTCAGGCGGTCCTTGGAGAAGGAACGATCATAGATAAGGATTTCTTTTCCATAAGCGGAGTAATTGATGAGAAGATTAGGGAAGAGATGTTTGATGTCTACTTCTCAATAAAGAGTTTGATGAATAAGAACTTCAAGAAGGTTTCTAGAACAACCTTTAGAGTAGACTCTTGGAAATATTCAACTTATCTAAGTAAAGAGGATATGAATGATCTCTACAAGAAAGTTTCCACTCTAGTTACGGTCTTTAAAAGCTTCTAATATCTAACTTCTCCTCCTCTTTCTCTTCCTCAACTTTTTCCTCAAAGTTCTGTAAATGTTGTGGATGCTTTTCTCGTATCTCAAAGTGAGAAAACCAGAAAAGTAACCAATCAAAGCTCCAGCCACAACATCTTTTGGATAATGTAAACCACTATAAATCCTGAATAAACCTACGACTATTGCTAAAGCATAGAACGAATATTTTAACTTCCTCCTATGCTTTGATAGAAACTTCGCTAAGAAAAAAGCATTGCTTGTGTGCCCAGAAGGGAAGGAGTAAGTCTCTCTAGGAAGAATGCTTGCGACATTTTTGATTTCTGGTCTGGGCATACAGAAAATTAACTTTAGGATTAAAGTAACTAATCCGTTAAGGAGAAAGCCGAGGAGGAGGGAAAAACTCCATTTATCCTTTTTGAGGAGGAAAAGTATCAAAATCGAGAGGGAGAGAACTTCAAAAGAAAATAGAACGTCAATAAAAATTGAAAAAAGGTCAAGTTGTGGGCTTCTAACTAGCTGGAAAAGTTGGAGGATTGTCGCTTCATCCATTTCTATCTGGGTGCTACGATCATCGTTGAGGTCCTATCTATATTCTTATCCTTCCTTATCTTTAAAACGAAGTTCTGCAAGGCCTCCATTGATGGAACTTCAACTTTTATTATTATGTCATACTCTCCGTAGACAATCCCTAGATCCTTGACTTCACTCATCTTTAACAATCTCGATGCTACTTGATTTTCCTTTCCTGGGGCCACGACGATCAAAATATATGCGGTCACCATCTTGCTTCCCCTTTTTACTATCCCCTTCCTACTTAATAAAGCATTCGGTATCAAATTTGGGTAATGAATTCCTCACCTCTCAAGCCCTTCGGAAGATTTAAAAAGTTCGAATTCGAACTAAA
>CAYLRC010000025.1:4069-7844 GCA_964386445.1 Candidatus Woesearchaeota archaeon | reverse complement strand
ATTCCTCACCTCTCAAGCCCTTCGGAAGATTTAAAAAGTTCGAATTCGAACTAAAAAACATGTTTAGAAAATTTTTTCCAAAGATCTCAAGGAGGAAATTCGGCACCATCTTAACGATCTACATAATGAAATTACTTCGAGAGAGGGAGAAAAGCATCCCAGAGGTAATTAAGATAATTGAGGAGGAAACAGGGAGAAAGATGAGTAAGGGAACTATTTACCCGATTTTCTCTAGTTTGAAGGAAGAGGGATTGATAAGAAGTAAGCGGAGAGGGAGAGTCGAAGTCTTCTATCTAAGCAAAAAGGGCGAGAGTTTCTTAACATTCCTCCAGAGGAAAAAGGATTATACAATAAAACATCTAAGGACGTTTAGTAAGCTAATAGTGGATTTAATTGCAGAGGACGAGAGGAGTAGAGAAATTGGCGAAGTACTGAGTTCAATTATATCCAAGACATTTAAAGTAAAGGATAAGGAGAAAGTTCTTAAGATCTTAAAGAGGTGTGAAAATGCCCTCGAAGCCTGTAGTTGAGTTGAGGAATGTTTGGAAAGTATATGGAGATGGTGAAGTCAGGGTTGAGGCTTTGAGAGGGGTAAATCTAAAAGTTTCGGAGGGCGAATTCATTGCAATAATGGGCCCGAGTGGTTCTGGGAAGAGCACTTTGTTAAATATGATTGGCTGCTTGGACAAGCCAACGAGGGGAAAAGTTTTGATAGATGGTGTAGATATATCTAAACTAGATGAAAGAGAGTTAGCCAAGATTAGGAGCGAGAAAATAGGTTTCATATTTCAACTCTTCAATCTTTCCCCAAATCTAACTGCCCTCGAAAACGTTTACCTTACTATGCTTTTTAAAGGAGTTAGTAGAAAAGAAGGTTTGAAAAGAGCTGAGGAACTTTTGGAAATCGTTGGTATGAAGAAGAGGATGAATCATTACCCGAATCAACTTTCTGGAGGGGAAATGCAGAGAGTAGCTATAGCTAGAGCATTGGCAAATAATCCTAAAATAATTTTGGCTGATGAACCAACTGGTAACTTAGATTCAAAATCTGGAAGAGAGGTTATGAAAGTTCTAGAAGGATTGAATAAGAAGCTCGGTACAACTTTAATTGTTGTAACTCACGATCCTGAAGTTGCCAAATTCGCTGAGAAAATCTTTATCATTAAAGATGGTAAAATTGAAAGAGAGGTGAAGAAAAAGTGAGGAAATTTTTAACCCTTATGCCTTTGCTGATGTGCTTGCTTATAGTAAATGTAGTAGAGGCTCAAACATTAAATGTAGATGTTTCAGTAGTACCTCAAAAGCTTTATCCAGGAGACGACGGCTTCATAAAAGTTACATTGACAAATAAGGGAACTCAGACTATAAAGTCTCTAAAAGTTGGAGTAGTGGAAGTTGAATCACCTATATATGTAAAGGGGATTTGCAGCACATGTGTAGTATGGAGTGAAATGGCTAAAAAATGTGTAGAATATGATAAGGGATGTTTTGAGAAAATAGGGGAATTAGCTCCACTGGATTCCCAATCAATTGACTACAAATTCGAAGTACCGAAAGATGCTGAAGAGGGGAAGTATTACTTCAAAGTTGATGTGTACTATGAGGTTGGAGGAGAGAGCTACGAAATCTTTAGGACAGGGATAATAGAGGTTACGAGAAATAAAGGTTATGTTATTAGCTTAGAGTTTAATCAGACAAATGTTCTCTACAGTGATTCAACGAGCGATCTCGAGCTTCAATTAATTAACAAGGGAGACAAAGTAGAGGACTTAAGAGTTATTTTCAACTCCACGCAGTTTATCTCGATAGTTGGAAACAACGATTACTATCTCGGGGAACTCCTACCAAATGAAAGCAGAAACCTAACATTCAAGGTTTATGTGAACCCAGAAGTTAGTAGTGGTATTTACACAGTCCCCGTTATTTTGACGTATTTCGATGAGGATAGAGTTCAGCAATTTACAGACGTTAAACTCCTCGGAATTGAAGTTAGCTCTAGGCCAGAAATAGATTTTTATATTAGTGAGATTGAACCCACAAAGATTAGTAGTCTCTCCAGCTTCGA
This sequence comes from Candidatus Woesearchaeota archaeon, assembly GCA_964386445.1. Taxonomy (GTDB): domain Archaea; phylum Nanobdellota; class Nanobdellia; order JAPDLS01; family Haiyanarchaeaceae; genus Haiyanarchaeum. The sequence goes on along the minus strand of CAYLRC010000025.1, from coordinate 5,779 downwards.
AGTCGAGCTTAAGATCTTCAATAGGGGAGTGAGCACAGCGAAATATATTGTTGCGAGAGCAGAGAGCCCAGTTCTCGAGATTGAAAATCCAGAAGAGTATGTGGGGAATCTGGAGAGCGACGACTTCGACCTAGTGAAGTTTAAATTTAGAGTAGGGAATTTGACTGGAAAAGTTCCAATCAACTTTACTATTACCTACCAACTTGGAATGGGGAAAACTGAGAGTATCTCGAAGACACTCGAGGTAGAGATAAGTGGAGTAGAAAGAGCAGAAGAGGTCAATGAATTTTTATTATATGGCCTAGCAGTCTTAGCCATAGTAGTAATCTTGCTTTTGTGGGTAGCGAGCAGGTTCAGGAAGAAAAGACGAAAGTAAGTAAACTCTTAGCTCAGAAGAGAAGGAAAAGATGAGTCTAATTTGGCTTGCCTTTAAGGATGTGAAGTACAGGAAGTTGAGGAGTTTCCTCACAGCACTAGGTGTAGCTATCGGGATTGCTGCAGTAGTTTCCTTAATTTCCATAACTGAAGGAATGAGGGTTAGGATTTTAGGAGAAGTGAGGGCGATGGGAAGCGATACGCTAATGATCCTTCCAGGAACTTCCAAAACACCAACTTCTGTAGCTCAGCTAGGGGAAATGTCGAGAACGTCAGTTAAAGTTGGAGTCCTAACTGAAAAGGATTTAAGGGAAGTAGAAAAAGTAGATGAAGTTGAGGTTGCTTCTCCACAATTAGGGATGTCGTTCTTTTCCCTGCTTAGAGGAGCGATGGAAGGGAAGGCGAAAGTTGTTTATCGGCGTGAGGTTAGATATTTACCAGTACTTGGAGTAGTTCCAAGTAAACAAGTCAAAGTTGAGAATGCTGAGGTCGTTGAGGGTAGATATTTGAGCGATAATGATAAGTATGCAGCTGTTCTTGGGTGGAAGATAGCTAAGGAAGCATTTGGGGAAGATGTCAAGGTTGGGAAGAAGATTGAGATAGACGGAAAGGATTTTACCGTCGTTGGAGTTCTCGAGGAGACCGGACAAAGATTGGAGCTGACTGACTATACCATTTATATCCCTATGGACGCAGCCAGGCAAATTTTTGCAAATGAGTTCAAGGAAGATGAGATTTCCTTAATAGTTGTTAAAATAAAGGAGAATGAGGATGTTCAGGAGGTTGCGAATAAGATAGAAGAGATATTAATGAAATCCCGGGATATAAAGACGGAGGAAGAAAAAGATTTCACAGTCCTTACCCCTCAGTACACAGCTAAGGTCGTCAACAACATAATTTTAGTTCTCGATATCTTCCTTGGCTCGATTGCAGCAATTTCCTTAATAGTTGCTGGGGTTGGAATTATGAATACAATGTTTACAACAGTTAGGGAGAAAGTGAGAGAGATAGGGATCATGAAGGCAATTGGAGCTAGGAATAGACAAATACTAATCCTATTCCTTTGGGAAGCAGTGATAATCAGTTTACTTGGTGGGATCTTAGGTTTAGGGATAAGTATTGTCCTAAGCCAAGGGATTTCTCACATTGGAACGATTTTTTCTGGGAGACCATTGTTGGTAGTAATTACCCCTCAACTGGTTATTGGGGCTTCACTTTTCTCTGCTCTAATAGGAATTCTTTCAGGAATTGTTCCTGCCTACAAAGCTTCGAAGCTTGAACCAGCAGTAGCTTTAAGATATGAGTAAATCATCCAACTAACTTTAAAAGCTCTGA
>CAYLRC010000025.1:0-3969 GCA_964386445.1 Candidatus Woesearchaeota archaeon | reverse complement strand
AGTTCACTTGCAAATTTTGGAAAATCTACTTCCAACCCCTCTTTCCTCCTGAGAAATTCATAAGCATTCTATACCACCAGAAATTATACCCGTCTTTATACCCATTTTCCTGAGCTTCCGGAAAGTCTCGACACAGGAATCAACTAATTTGTAAGAAGAGATTATGTGAAGAAATTTTTCCTTAGCTAAACCATATTTTTTGTATAGCTCTATCGTCCTCCGAGACCATTCAGCATAATCGATTTTTCCTTGGTAAAAAAGCTTTCTATTAATGTTGTCTTCCTTCTCGCATCCGAGCGCAGAAGTAATTGCGTACCAACTACTCGATTCCACATTCCATAGAGTACCATCGAAATCGGTTACAACTAATTTATATTTCATGATTTCCATCAAGAAAGTAAAATTTTTTAAAGAATTGCAAATTTCCTCGCTCAGTACTTTTCGAAAACTTAATAAATATTCACCTTTTCAGTAAACTTTGCTTGGGGGTTTAAATTCCACTGATAGATGGTTACAAATGGAGAAGGGCATTAAGGAAATAGAAGAAAAGGAAGGTTTCGAGATAAAGTTTAAAGTCCCTAGGTTTACTAGGTGGATGGGGACTACAGTAATTTTCTTCATTCTTTTCGTGGTTATGACCTTCCTATACATTCAAAAGCCAACGAGGATCACGGGTGCTGTGGTATTCCCAACTAACCAAAGTAGTGGTAATGTAACACCTCCAACTAGGTTGATAACTTATATTTATCCTCCAAATTGTCCAGATACTATTTGTAATCTGAGTCAAGTCCAAGCCTGGAGCGATGAGATAGGGATACAACTTAATTCATATCTGGCTGATTGGATAAGGGGGCCAGTAGCTTTGCTATATACTCAAGATAAGGTCGGAATTTTGGATGTCTCTGGGAAGAAACAATTTGCAGATGGCATATGTAGATTAACGAACGATGAGAATGCATGTAGGATAGTTGAAGAGAATTTGAACAAGAGCAAGGTGGTTAAAGTTGATCTCTATGTCATGAGCTACTGCCCATTTGGGAGGCAGATGGAAGGAGTTGTTTATCCTGTAAAGAAGTTGCTTAAAGACAAGTTGGAAGTTAGACCATACTTCATTCTCTATCCTCAATGTAGCTCTCAAAATGGTTGTGAGACGAAAGAAATAGATGGCGAAAATGTAACTTTGTGGGCGATGCATGGTGATAAGGAATTAGAAGAGGATAAGAGGCAAGCTTGTATTTACAAGTATTTAGGTGAGGATATTTGGTGGGAGTATGTACATTGTTTCAATGAGAATTCAGATCCATCAACTTGTATGGAGCAGTTGGGCATAGATGCTAGTGCTATAGATAGTTGTATAGAATCTGAAGGGACAACTTTGCTTTATTACGATCAACTCGCATGTTCGAAAGCTAATGCATGGGGGTCACCGACAGTTTTCATAAACGGTGATCCATATTCTGGATCGAGGGATCCAGAGAGTTTCAAGGATTTCGTTTGCAGATACTTCGTCGAGAAGCCTGCTGAGTGCTCTCAAGAGCTTGGCAGTTCCGGTAGCGCACCGAGTGGACAGTGTTAGTTTTAAATACTTTACCCAATTCTTTAATTAAGTTGTTTGGTTGGTCAAGATGGGTCTTTACAAACAACTTGCCCAAATTTGGAAAAGACCTAAGGAATTACCTACTCACAAACAATTGCTCATAAAGTTGAGAAGGGAGAAAGCGATAACGAGAATTGACAAACCAACACGCTTAGATAGGGCAAGGGCTCTTGGTTATAAGGCTAAGCAAGGAGTAGTTGTTGTTAGGGTTAGAGTTAAGAAAGGTGGGAGGAAGAGGCCAAAGAAGAGAGGAGGTAGGAAGCCAAGAAGAGCAGGGTTAACTAGATTCTCTCCAGCTAAGAGCTTAAGGTTGATAGCGGAGGAGAGAGCTGCTAGGAAGTTCCCAAATCTCGAAGTACTGAACAGTTATTATTTAACTGAAGATGGTAAGTATAAGTGGTACGAAGTTATAATGGTTGATCCAAATCATCCAGCAATCCAGAAAGATAAGGACCTTAAGTGGATCTGTGAAAAGCAGCATAGGAGAAGAGTTTTCCGTGGTTTGACTGCGGCTGGTAAGAGGACGAGGGGGCTCTTACATAAAGGTAGGAGGAAAAAGAAGAAGAAAAAGAAGAAATGAGTCAGAAGAGGGAGGAGCTCCTTGGGATAAAGAATAAGAAGTTTGAGAATTTCTCAGAATGGTTTAGTGAAGTGATTGAGAAGTGTGAGTTGGCAGATCTTCGATATGGGGTTCAAGGATTCATTGTTCATAGGCCCTGGTCGATGTGGGTAATAAAATATATTTACAGGCTCTTTGAGGAGGAGCTCGAGAAGACAGGGCATAAACCAGTCCTCTTCCCATTAGTTATTCCTGAAGAGAATTTGAAGAAAGAGAGAGAGCACATAGGGTTCTTGCCTCAAGTATTTTGGGTTACTGAGGCTGGAGAGAAGAAGCTTGAGAAGAAATTAGCTTTGAGGCCGACTTCGGAGACAGCATTCTATTCAGTTTATCCCTTCTGGATCCAAAGTTATAAGGATTTGCCATTAAAGCTCTATCAATCCGTAGCAGTCTATAGGTATGAACATGTTACCAGACCTTTCATAAGGGGTAGAGAATTCCTTTGGATAGAGACTCACAATGTTTTCTCCACCCATGAAGAAGCCCTAGCTCAGACGAGAGAGGACATGGAAATCTCTAAGAAAGTGATTTGGGAAAAATTAGGGATACCATTTTTGAACTTCAAGAGGCCACCTTGGGACAAATTTAAGGGAGCAGAAGATACTTATGCGACGGACACGCTACTACCTGATGGAAAAGCATTCCAAATAGCATCAACTCACGATCTTGGGCAGAGGTTTTCCAAAGTTTTTGAGATAAAATTTATGGACAAAGATAAGAAGTGGAAATTTGCTTGGCAGACGTGTTTTGGGCCAGGAGTTTGGAGGATTTTCGCAGCGCTAGTTGCAATTCACGGTGATGATAAGGGCCTAGTGTACCTATTTGATGTTTCTCCAATCCAGATAATAATAATACCGATTTATTATTCCGAGGAAGAGAGAAAAAAAGTTTTGAAGAAGTGTAAGGAACTAAAGGAGAAGTTAGGAGAATTTAGGGTGAAGATCGATGATTCGGAAAAAACACCTGGTGAGAAATTTAATATTTGGGAGATGTTTGGGGTTCCTATTAGGCTGGAAATAGGGAAAGAGGAAGTTGAGAAGAAGGAAGTGACGATTTTCAGGAGGGATAATTTCGAGAGAATTAAGGTAAAGGAAAGTAAGCTCAAAGAAAAGATTTTGGAGATCAAAGACGATATGTTGAGAAACTTGAAGGAAAGGGCGAAGAAGTTCTTTGAGGAGAGGATTTCGAAGGCAACTAACAAAGAGGAGATTCTTAAGATCCTAAGGGAGAAAGGGGGATTTATAGAAATACCTTTCTGTGGTCGTGAGGAATGTGCAATGGAGATTAAGGAGGAGACAAATGGCTTGGAAGTTAGAGGGATATTGATAAAGGATGGGAAGGAATTTAAGGGGGATTTGAAGGGGAAAAAATGCGCTTGGTGTGGGGAAAGAGCTAAGGAAATTGTATATTTAGCCAAGCCGTATTAGGTGGGCTTATGGAGGTGGAGCTTTGGCAAATTGGGATTATTCTAATCTTTCTCGGAATACTCCTAACTTTCCTTGGAGTTCTCTCCTCCAGTACTCAAAAGAGGACGAGGGTTGAGGCAGGTTTTGTAGGTTTTATAGGCCCAATTCCCATAGGTTTCGCCACGTCTAAAGAAATGTTATACCTTGCTCTGATAATCTCAATTATTGCTATAGTTCTCCTCCTCATGTACTTGAAATTCTTATTCCAATAAGTGGGGCCGCGGGGATTTGAACCCCGGACCACTGGCTCCCGAAGCCAGCATTCTACCAAGCTAAACTACGGCCCC
>CAYLRC010000024.1:2791-9797 GCA_964386445.1 Candidatus Woesearchaeota archaeon | reverse complement strand
CCAAAATATTTCCATGAAGTTTAAGAGGATGTTAAAACAAAAAAATGTTTCTAGTCTTCTAATCACACTTGCTTTCAGAGATCATCTTCAAATAAGAAATCCCGCGGGCCGGATTTGAACCGGCGCTCTTCCGGTTCCGGCTGATGGTAATTTCATCGACACCTCTTCGGGTTACTCCAACCAACTACAGCCGGACGCGTTGACCAGGCTACGCTACCGCGGGATATTTTTACTTACTCGCTATCTATTTAAATTTTTATTTTCTAGGCGCCCTTGAAAGATTTCTCAGACATGCTTAGTTACATTTTTAAGGCCTTAATTTTTACCCTTTTTCATGGGGGCTTGGCTTTACTTCAAAATTGGAGAAGAAGATCTGAGCAGGCTCCTGAAGAAATTTTTGGAAGAGGAGAAGGTCAAGAAGTTAGAGGAAAAGCTCATTAACAATTGTATAAAGCAGGAGCGGTATTTAGATGGGATAAGAGGAAACCTTACTGAAGTAATTAGTTATTCAGTCATCGACTCTCCTGAAAAAGTGAGTTCATTTTTATCGGAGGAAGTTACTCAGAAGCTTTGGATGTATTTAAAAAAGAAGTTTAGAGTTGGGATAGAGGAACCTATCCTATATCTCTCTCCTCTAAGTAAGGATTTTTTCTTGAGGGTTAAGGTAGGGTCCGAGAAGGAAGGGTTAATGACAGCCTTGTACGAGCCTTCTGGAGACTATTGGGTACTGAGCGAAATGGTTTTCTTGAGAAAATTCGAGAGGGAGAACCCTGACACCCTCATTTTAAGGAGCAGCATAAGTAAGAACGATAAGGATTACGAAATCAAGAGGGAAAGGACCCTAAGTGAGTACAGCAGATACTTCCGGATTCCTAGATGGATACCGATGCCAAGAAAAGAGGATTTAGTTAAGCTAAGGTTGGAAGGTTTGCTTTACCCTATTCACCCTAAACCCCCTTATCGTAAAAGAATGACCACAAAATACGCATCTCTTCTTCTTTCCCCTTAACTTTCCATCCCTAGGGATATAGAATTGAGAGTTACCACATTTAGGGCAAACTACTAATACTTTCATAGTAGAAATTATGGTTTCTTAACTTTTTAGCTTTTTCAACAATCGAGGTTCGAAGGAAAAAGTTCATATAGAAATTCGTCCTACATAACTCTATGGCAAAGGTAACTGTTACGATTTGTGATATTTGTAAGGAGAGACTTGCAACCTCTACTTGCCCAATTTGTGGTAAGGACTTATGTAAAACTTGTACAAAGAACGTGAGCTTTAATGTTAATGTCAAATTTGGCCCTGGGATCGAGTTTTTCAGGGGGACGATGTGCGACGATTGCTTTAGGAAGATTGAGAGGAAATATAAGGAAATCTTGAAGGAGATTGCTTCGAAAATTGAGCCAGAGATGGTAAATATTATTAGAAAGTATGCGACAGAAGAGGCTCAGCCTCAACAGCAACCTCAAGTAGCTTAAATCAACAAATCTTAACCGAATTCCGTCTTTACGTAACCTGAATCCAAGGAATAGGATTTCTCTCCAATTTTGTACTTCATAGTCACTGGTGGCATTAGGATTTCGCCAATCAAATGGAGTCTAGTCCTTATCTTGTAAGAAATAATTATCTCCTCACCAGGAGAAATTTCTGTGAACTCCCATCTTAGGGTCCTTTTCTTCTTGTTTAGAGTTGCTCTACTAGTGAACGCCCCTATCTCATGAACGAACTTTGGAAGCCTATCTATAAGCTCCACTTCACTCAAAGTTTTTGAAGTAGTATTCTTTATCCTTATAGATACTTTAGCTTCTATCTTATCATCAACATGCCTTTTCTCCGTTATCTCCTTCTCCAAAATTATCCCTTTTCTCATGTAAATTAGGATCCCACCAACAATAATAATTACAATTGGGATAAGGAGTAGCGGGAGATAGGAAATTTTTACATACACTGTCTTTTCCTCCCCAGGGGCTAAGGTAAACTCATAAACTATCTTATTGTCTTCCTTCTTAAATCCCGGTGCAGCCTCGCTTAGGAGGAGCATATCTAAAGAGCTTAAGTTGAATTCAACTTTCTTAGTAACTGGTAAGGTTCCCTCATTCCTCCAAGTTACAAACATCTCCCTACCTCCAATCCCAGAACTCTCCCTCTGATCAACTAAAACAAGTTTCTTATATCCAAGAACTGTAAAGTTCGTTGACTTTCCAACCGTCGAATTTAACAATCTTATGGAGAATAAGATTTTGTAGTTCCCTGGCTCTTGAGTGTCATTCAACTTTATTATCATTGGGATGTTATTTTGCCCAGGAATCAAATTTTTCTCAACCTCTTTGGAAAGGATGAGCTCTCCATCTTTGTAAATCTCCAGCTTCTTCTGTGTTATATCTTGCTCCAGATTCGAATAAACCACTACGTTAAGTTCATGGTACTCCCTTGGGTCTATCTCACTTGGGAAGCTAAGATTAGAAATAGTTATTACCCAAATCTTACCGTAGAGCCTCACTTCCCCAAAATCCTTAACAAAACACCTAAAAGTCACTTTCTCAGGATATCTGTAATTCTCCGTCGTCTTTATCTCCAGGGGAACGATAACCTCCTCTCCAGGCTTGATGTTGAAGGAGAAAGCATTAGTCAAGGATGAATAGTTCCATCGTAATTGATATTCCTCACTCGGGTAAATTGCCAGGTACACATTCCTAGTAACTTTCTCGTTGTTAGTTACATGGATATTGTAAAGCAATGTATCTCCAGCAATTATTTGGTCCTTCACGTTCTCCACACTAATCTGCAAAGCATAAGAATGGTTGAAAAGTAAGATAATTAGAGAGAGCGTGAACAAAGTGGTAAAAATTCTCCATTTCATCTTCTCACCTTATTTAAGTAGTAGCACTTAAATAAAAGCTTTTCTACTTAAGGAGACGAGACCTAATACTTTATCCTAGTACCAAGACCTCTTTCTCCAAGCAAAGCTCTCTCCAAATAACCTTCCTTTAGTCCGTTTAGGATCTCGCTTTCTACACCTTCCTTAGCTAGATTTAGCATGAGCTTAACTTTAGAAAGCATGCCTCCAGTCACATCTATCCCGTAGCTCCCACTCACCGAAGCCTCAAGCTCTCGAAAGTTCTTCGAATTGATTTCCTTAATCAAATTTGATTCATTGAAATCCCTGGGATTTGAGGAGCTGTATACGCCATCTACATTAACCAAAAGGAGAATTCTTGAAGGCTTCAATTCCTTAGCTAAATAAGCTAAAAGCTTCTCAGTTGAGATAATTGAACATCCTATCTTCTTGTCTATCACAACATCTCCATAGGGTACTGGGATCAAATCTCTTTCAAGCATACCCTTCAACGGCTCTAAATACCACTCAACAATTTCACCACCTTCAGCTACTAGCGAGGCTGATGGTTGAATCGAGACAGCATTTTCCCCAGCTTCAATTAACTTGTTGACAACGATCCTATTCAGCCTAGAAGCAGCATCCTGAGTTTCAGCAATACCCCTTAAACTCTCCTTATCCTTAATTCCCTCAACCAAATTATACTTCTTAGCTGGAACATGAGGGAAGGAGCCGCCACCATGAGCTATTACTAGCTTAATATCTTTCTTTTCCCTAGCTCTATGAATCTCATTTGCTAGTCTTTCAATCACATCTAGCCTTGGAGAAAAAGGCCTATCCTTATAAGTAAGGACACTTCCTCCTAGCTTCACCAAGAGCAAATCTTCTAAGCTCATCAATGTAGGCTGAAATATGTTCAAATAAAAATCTTTCTCGAGGATTCTTGGAAATTTTTTGTTTCACTCCAAACTAAATCTTTTTATGAAATCGTCAACTTTTTGATAGAGCTCCTCTAGAGTCCCGTTGTTCTCAATTTTATAATCATAAAGCTTCCTTAGCTTATCGTAATCGAAATTCTCATTCTCCCAGTTCTCCTGCATTAGGAATTCGTCCCAATTCTTCGGATCTCCCTCTCTTCCCCTCTTAATCAATCTCTCAGCCCTCAGCTTTGGATCAGCATCTACAAAAAGGAAGACAAATTTATCTTCCTTGAAATGGTTTTTAGGTATCAAATAATCTTCAACCCTTCTTATTCCATTTATGACTACTTTCTTCCAGTCCTTCTCTTCTATCAAATCAACAACCATCTTTCCCCAATAACTCTTCCCAAACTTCTCAACTTTCTCCTTCTGAACTCTAACTAGACTTTCCCTACTCTCATCTAACCCCTCTTCCTTAGCAACTTTCCTAACCAAGTCACCCATGATTATTACTTCATATCCATACTTTTCCGCTATGTACTTAGTGACAACATCCTTCCCCGCGCCTATAGTACCAGCGACTCCAATTATCTTCCTCATGAGATAAGAGAAAAGAACTCGATATTTTTATTAATTTCCACAATATCTCATGAGGACTCTTGAAATTGATCGAAGATGCTGAAAATTTAGAAGAGTTTCCCAAACAAAAGTTTATTAAATTCTCCAGAGTTTTGGAAGATTATGAATTTCCTAGAGAAGATTTGGATGGTTCTTCGGAGGCCGAGTCAACTATTTCCTGAAATTGGTTTAGAGGAAGTTAAAAATAGTTTAATCTATTATTTCATCCTGCTGATTTTCTTTTCAGCCATGTATTCTATAATGACTTTCGCCTTCCTAAATTTTGGGATAATTCAAATTCCGGAGTTGGTTGGGAGGCCAGGCCTTCAGGCTGTGTTCTTAAATTACTGTCTTCAGATCTTCGTAGTACTTATTTTCTTTGGAGGGGCTGGAATTTTCGTCTACGCTGCTTGGCTCCACTTATGGATTTATGTTTTTGGAGGTAGGGAAAGTTATATTGAGACTTTGAAATCAACTATCTACAGCTTAACCCCAGTCTTCCTCTTTGGATGGGTTCCAATCGTAAGTCTCATTTTGTGGATATGGTACTTAATTCTTCAACTATTCAGTATTAGTCAACTGCATAGAATTTCCCTATCCCATGCATTCTTTGCTTTCCTCATCTCCTTAGTTCCAATATTCTTAGCCTTTGCCTTTCTCCGAATTTAGATTCTTCTCCTAGAACGCGATAGTTCATGGGCTATTGCTAAGCAAAGCAGGAGAACCAAGCAAGTTCCTTCTATCAGAGCTAAGGTCCAAATCCCCTGAGTCATAATCACTTTTACATCATTGAGAATTTAAATTTTTTACAGCAAGTGGTTCTGTTAACAGAGCTACAGCAAGTTTTATAAAAGAACTTTCTCTACTCTTAGGTGATCATGCCTGCGATAGTAAGCGTTGGGAGGACGAAATTTGGGGAGCATTGGGAGAGAGGACCAGAAGATCTAATCGAAGAAGCTGGGCTTAAGGCTCTAGAAGGAGTAAGCCTGGGAAGGAAAGATCTAGACGCATGCTATCTTTCAGATTACTTCCTAAATCTCACTAACAAAAAGGGACTAGAGGAAGGGTTTCTAGCTGAGTTGCTAAGGATCCATGTGCCTATGGAAAGGCTTAGGAGCTTTAGCTCAGCTTTAACTAATGCTGCTAATGCGTTAAAGGCAGGAGAGCACGAAATTGTGTTGGTTGGCGGCTTAGAAAAGATGACTGATAGATATGATAAAATAAGAGATGATTTAATGATGCTTGAAGATCCTTGGAGCTACAATGCTGGAGGTACACCTGAGGCGAATCACGAGCTTTTACTTAGGGAGTACATTAAAAGGTATAGGATAGAAGGGGAAGATCTAGAAAAGTTAATGAAATCTCTGGCTTACATATCCGTTAAAAACCATTCAAATGCCTTAAAGAATGAGAATGCTCAATTTAAGAAGAAGATAAGTCTCGAAGATGTTCTAAATGCTAGGGAAAAGAGCTCCGGAATGCTTGGCCTCTACGATTATGCCCCAATATCCGACGGAGCCTCTGCGCTGATCTTGGTGAGTGATGAGTTAGCTGAAAGCTTCAATAGGCCAATTTTCCTAACCGCCTCGGCCTCGGCAACGGACTTCATAACTTTCCCCTTTAGAGAAGATAGGAGTGGTTTGTTAGCTGTGAGATTAGCAGCTTCTAAAGTTTTCAATAAGTTGAAAAACCTAGGGATAAGGAAAGAAGATCTCAAGTTAATTGAAACTTATGATCAATCAACAGTTCTCGAGCTCGTAACCCTAGAGGATCTCGGCCTTATGAGGAAAGGAAAGGGTTGGGAATCAATCTATAATAGCTTGGAGAGTTCTTGGAATCATTACGAAACTAAATATGGGAAGTTCTTCGTGAATACTAACGGTGGTTTGAAGGCAGATGGTAATCCATTGGGAGCAACTGGTGGAGCTCAGATCCATGAGATCTTCCTTCAGTTGAGGGGAGATGCTGGAGAGAGGCAGATTCCGAATCTAAATTATGCTTTAGCTCTGGAACTTGAAGGTTTTGGGACTAAGGCTTACGTTCATGTATTCTCTAAAGAGAAGCCTCGCTGAGATTGCTCAAAATAAAGTAAAGTATTACGGAGATGAAAGCTATCGTTCCCAACTTTCCGCCGAAACCAGGGAATAAGGGGAAAGCGAAGACGTAAACGAGAGTTGTTATCAACGCTAACTTCACGAAGCCTTTCTCGATTAGGTTTAAGGAAGACATGCCAGCAAAAGAAGAAGCATGGGCAACTTCGCTCAGAATGAGGAACTCAGGAATGAAGAAGGGGATGAACCCGAAAGTTAGCCCTGTAAGGGCAGATGCTATTACACTTTCACTTTCCTTAAAACTTTCTTTCAGGATTTTTCTGAGGAAATAAGTGATTTTCAGAGCAATTAACGAAGTTAATACAGCTAGGGCTATCAACAACAAATCTAATTCAAAGTCCCTTACTATCGAAATCTCAAATTTAGATATGCTTGGAAGCATGACGAGTAAGATCGATAGGAATGCTATAAAGCCTAATTTCCCACCATACCCCTTAACTCTTCTGAAGAGGAACCACAAAATTGTTGCTGCCATCGAAGCTAAGAAGATCAAATACAGCGATCTCATTACTAGAGATGA
>CAYLRC010000024.1:0-2691 GCA_964386445.1 Candidatus Woesearchaeota archaeon | reverse complement strand
CAACATCCGGCTCCATTGAAACCAACTTTGGCTTACTCTCTAGTTAGGATTGCTAATTGGAAGGAGAGGGACTCGCTCATTGATCCAATGTGCGGATCAGGAACAATTTTGATCGAGGCTGCGAGATATGCTATGAAGATCCCGGCTGCTTATCTTCGTAAGAGCTTCGCCTTTCAAAAATTGAAATTTTTTAGCTTAGACGAGTTTAGAAAAGTAAGGGAGAAGTACAACTCGTTAATAGAGGAGAAGGAACTCAAAATCGAAGGTTGTGATTTATTTAAGAAACATGTCGATGGGGCTAAATTGAATGCTGAGAGAGCTGGGGTCAAGATCAAATTCTTTAGGGGAGATGCGACTAAGATCAAATTAGATTATGACGTGATAATCACAAACCCACCTTATGGATTGAGGATCGCTAGTAAGGGGGTGGTGAAGAAACTCTACGAAGGCTTTGCTGAGAATTTGAAGAGGGGGAATTGGAGGAAGCTAGTTATCTTGACAGCTGAGAGTGATTTATTTGTAGAACATTTCCAAACCACACCAAAAAGGGTGATCAAAATCATTTACGGAGACTTGCCGACAAGAGTATTGGTATTTTGAGTTTTTCCTTATTTCGAAACTTTCCTACTCCTCGACAAGTATTCGATAGATAAGAATGGTAATAGAGAAAGTACAAACACAAGAAACAAGGAAACGCAAGAATCCAAAATTAAAAGGAGGGTATTACCGTGGGCGGATTCCAAAAGCAAATTTATGAAGGAAATAGTTGGATAAAGTAAGAGAATCATCAAGAGGAAAGAGAAGAGGCCTTCAAAGAAGTCTAAGAACGTAGGAGATGAAAATAGGCGGGAGAGGGGTTTCGTCTTCCACTCATAATCTCTCTTAGCAGATATGGCAGTATGTATATATAACACAATGGAAGAAATAATGAACCCTGCAAGTATGCTAAAATACATCCCTTTATCTGGAATTACTTGTAAAGTGAAGCCACCGATTATTCCCATTATGGTGGAAACGTCTCTAAGAAATCTCATCCTTTCCTTTACTCCCACTTGAGGATTAAGGATTAGTGTAAATTTAATTCTTTCGAAGATTCTTAAGGTAGTAACTCCGTAGTAAAAAATTTAAATTATCATTATTAAGTAATAACAATATGGGCTTACTTTACGAAATTTTGTGGGAGAAAAGTTTGGAGGAAGTGAAAAAAGCATTAGAGGAAGGATCAAAGGAAAGATGCAACGCCCTTGGAGTAGAGGCCATAAAGTTGACTATAAAAAACTGGGAGGAACTTGGATACGATCCGACTAAGCCTCTATTTGTGAATGTCACAGAAAAGGCGAAGCACTTGAATAAAAAAGGGAAAATAAAAGTCTTCATCTCCATCCTGGACTCTCTATTAAGCTCGGAAGATTCTCTCTGGTATTTAAAAGAGAGTTATTTAGGTGAGGATTTGCTGGAATTGGAGGAAGTTGAAAGAGATGTATCACTCACATTAGAAAAGTTAGCGCAAGATTTGGAACTTGAAATTCCAAAGGATCTGTTAGAAAAGTGTTCAAAGAAGATATGTGATGAGTACAAGAGGAACTTAGAAATGCATATAAAATTAAGGAAGAGAAAAGTTAATTACATTGAGTGATGTGAATGAGCGAGTTATACAAGGGAGATAAGCTTTTAAGTTCTGGGAGTGGATACGCATTAGAAATAGATGGTTTCAATACTCCTGAATTCATTGAATTCGCTGAGAGGGCGAGGAAGAGGATTTCAGAAAATAGTTCTCTTGAAGACATAGTTGCCTCTCTTGTGGATTTCGTCCATCAGGAACTAGATAAAGAACCACCTCTAGAGAAGGTTCCTAAGTACAAGCAAATCCTTAGGAAATTACTCAGAAAGGAAAGGGTGGTTAGGGTAAGTGAAGTACTTCGAAAGAAGAAAGGTGTCTGTAAGGAACACGCTGCCTTACTTCAAATGCTTCTCCAGACCATTGAAGGGAGAGGAAGTAAAATAAGATCTTGGTATATTCGTGGCCGATGTGGTGGGGGAAGACATGCATGGGTAGCAGTAGAAATAAATGACCCTGATGAAAATGGGCTATACTTGGCTGATCCCACTTGGAACATTTTCGGCCCCTATGAGAGAATTAAGAAGCTCTATAAATACGAGGAAGGGGAAAACCTGATCTTTAGGAAAGGAAGAGTAATAAACGCTACTTTCAGGTTACCTTAAGATACCCAATTCTTACTAGAGGATCTAACTCTCCTATTCGATAATTACGAAAGTTCTTTCAAATCTGAGGCTCTAGTTAAGTTTTTAAGACAAAAATTCATCTCTCTAATGGTATGGCACGAATATCAGATGTGATAATTATCTCCTCGGTGTTAACTTTCCTTTCGATCTTACTAATCTTGAGGTGAGATAGAAAACCTAAGAAGAAAATTACAACCCACTCCAATGGGAAAAGGGCAAGGATAAGGGGTATTACCACCTCCGGCAGCAGGATAGTGATTGCCTCTTGATATGGATAAGCAGCAAAGAAGAGAATTAAAGTAAAAGCCATAGTCAAGATTCTCCACCAAAGCTTTTTCATAGAACATGAGAATTGATGTACAAATTTAAATTTTTTCGAGAAAAGCTGTCAGGCTTGAACCATAAGCAAAAACTTGCATAAAAACGAAAACTTAATTTTTCTAGGAT
>CAYLRC010000023.1:0-10290 GCA_964386445.1 Candidatus Woesearchaeota archaeon | reverse complement strand
TAAATAAAAATAAGAAGAAAGTTTAAGCTGCCGCGGCAGTGAAGGTTGAAGTTGGTAAGTCAATACAGTAACCATACTCCACTGTAAATCTTATCTGATCTACTAGTGGTTCTGTGGTGAGCTTATCGGACTTCACATTTACAGTTAGGTAAACAGTTTGTTCTTCTGCTTCTAGGTCAAGTAGAGTGGAATTCGTAGTCTGGAAGGTACAAAGGTGGGTTGTTGCATCGCATGTTGCATTGAATACTTCCTTATCTATTTTCACGCTGAAACCATCTACTAACTCATCGGAGATGGTTATCGTTAGCTTGCTCAAAGTTGAATCAGCGGTTTCATTTGGACCCTTCCTCGAAACTTTACCGTTTGCCTCGTTCTTGATCGTAATAACTGGCTTGAAAATCGTCTTCGTTACTGGAGCATCTACTCCAGAGAAAGTTATCGTTAGGGGTCCATCCTCAACATCTTCAGACGGAGTTATACCAGTAGCATACTTGCTTTCATTGACAACGATGAAGTCATGCCATCCCTCTTGAGAATAGGAGAAGCAGAGCTTTCCCCTTACCCTATATTCCTTCCCTGCGATTGCATTACTTCCTAAAGTTACGGTAGTGGTTGCGCTTGCTGTATCCCCAGCGTCGATAGTTCCGAAGTCCAAGAGCTTATCACTTATGGAAACTACAACATCTGGAGAAGTTACATATGCTTTAACGTCTTCTACTGCCTTTGGATAATTGTTGGTAACATCTAGAGAATATTCCTCTGAACTTCCGATTTGAATTGTTGTTGAGATTGTTGGAGTAGCTACGACCTTAACTTGTTTCCCTGTTGGTGAAGGTGGGAGAATTCCCCCCTGTTGGATGCAACCCAGTGGTAATGCTAGAAGTGCTAGGAAGAAAAAAGGTACGAAATTTTTGTATTTCATCTTTCCCACCAACTTACTATCTGGTAGTTAAATTAAGTTATACTCCGAACATTTTTAAATTTATTTATCAGCTTAAGAAATCAACTCAGTAACTAACGGCTTGGAAAGTGTAGGTGGGTAACTCTATACAGTAAGTGTAATCAAGTTTCACTTGTAGTTCTGAGAGCAATACATCACTGCTTTCCAATTCGGAGTAAGCCTCATCCAGATCTGCGTAGATATCAATAACTATCTCTTTCTCACCATCCCTCATTTGCATAACTAAAAAGCTCTCGCTCTTCCCAAAATTCCAAGTTAAATAGGAATCGCTTTGGATGGCATTGGAAATGTTTTTCTCGACCCAAGATATTTTAGTAACTACATTCTTCATCCAATCTCCCTTTTCCAGAGATATTTCAACTCCTCTTATTGCTGAATTTGGAGTTGAGTTGACATCCTTCGTCGTTACATCCCCATTCATCTCATTCCTCACCTTAATTCGAAGCTCCATTACCGGAGCTAGAGTAAGGACTGTTGGGATTTCCTCGAAGGAGATAGAAAGAGGGCCTTCTTCAATTTGCTCAGTAAGATTGTAAGAAGTAAGTCCTTTAGCAAAAGCGAGAGTCCTAATTCCCTCCTGCTCATAATCGAAGCACACCCTTCCCTCAATATTATAAGAAAGGCCGTTAATCGCATTACTCCCGAGACTAAAGCTAACATTCTTCTCAGCAGAACTTTCTGACTCTACATCCCCTAAGGAAATTACTTTTTCCGCAATGGAAACTGGAGTGTCTGGTGAATAAAAGCTAGCCCTCAGATTTTCAAGGTTCTTACTTAAATTGTTGGAGATCCTCAAATAAAAGGACGAGCTCCCACCTATCTTCACATTCTGAGGTCCACCAAACTCAATTTTTATCTTCTCCTCAGTAGGGGGTGGTGGAGGGGTTATTTGAATGCACCCAAAGACTAGTAGGAATGGTATGATGTATGCGAAGTACTTCCAACTCCCACCATCTCTTCCAAACATCTTCTAAACCTTTATCGGAACTACTGTTAGATCAAAGCTCCCATACTTAATAAACTTATAAGAAAAGTTTATCTTAAAGTCCAAATTCTTCACAGGATCCGAAGATGCTGGTAGGTAAATTGGTAATTTGAGGTTTATTCCAGCACCAAATTGGAGTGGTGTAATTTCCTTTATTGCAGTATCCCCATCAATTCTCCAACCCAATTCCTTCTCTACTTCATTACTTACACCACTCAGGTAGTTGCTATCTGGGTACTTTACCTTCACAGTTATATTTTCAGCTAGAGTTCCGCCAGCCCCCGGTTCAGGAGAAAGAGCGAAGTATAAGTATCCTTTTCTAGGAGAATTTGAACTGTAAATCACCGAAAGGTCGGGGGTCTGACCATCAAATCTTATTGGGCTTGCTGTCCTATTAATTACATAATTGCTTGTCCTTCTACCGGCTACTAGCTCCCTCTCATTTATGGCCCCTATCCTATAAATAACTGTAGCCGTATAATCATAGGTTATTGTGTAGTACATTTTGTGGGTGTAAACCATATTCCCTATTTGGTCTCGATCTGGAGCTCTTAAGATCCAGAAGAAATCCACAATATCTCCCGGTGCCAACCTAGTCATGCAATGCTCGCGAACTTCCTTCCCCCTATCGCAAGTATATCCGAAAAATGAATCCCATGTTCTTTTAGTGCTAGGTTCACAACCATTCTCACAAGAGCTGTTTGGTTCTATTATCAAGAAAGGTTCCACATTTTCTAAGCTTACCATTATATTCTTAGCCTCTTCGCCTAACACATTGTTAAGTACGGTTATAACAACAAAAGTTGAAGTATTTGGGGCTACTCTACTTATCTTCGATCCAGCATAAAGGACTTTTATGTCCTCATAACTCTTCGGCACCTCCTCTTGGGTTATGCAGCCAAATGTAAGTACGAATAAGGAAAGGGCTGCGATGAACTTTATTTCTTTACCTATTTTCATTTTAACTCACTATACAAGTAGCAATTGTAGACGCTTCTGTCATATATTCATAGGTTGCTCCAGCAAATATTAAGTAAGTACTCATCCTCCTCCCCCTCAGCAAATCATGACTCACTGAAATTGGACAGACATAAATCTTAAATTCTTCGACCTTACCCATGTGGGGGTTTTTCAAAATACATTCATAATAGCCTTCCCTCTTTAAACTATCCCTCAACCTCTCGAGTGGACCAACGCCCGTTTGTTCACAGAAAAGGTATGGAGAAGTTGTTATTGTGGTTGAACAAGTAGAGACATTAGTAGCTGTAGGTGTTGCGTAGTAAGTGACGTTGAACACAGCAGTTACCGAACTTCCTGGCCTTAACTTCGTAGGAGGGTTAAATTGCAATCTTATAGCTCTACCAACATCAGTTACATTAAGGTCTCCATGGAGGTAATAGCTCAAGCTTTGAGACCAGCTTCCCCAACTCAACATTACATCCACTTTACTTACCTTAGTACCACTAGCTCCATCTAAGATCTGGAATGTCAACTCACCACCAGGCCTGAAGACGATATCCTTAATACTTATTGAACCGCAAGAAGCACTCGATTTGCTAACATCTTTACTGCTACACCAATTAGATACATTTGTCTTTATCTCATAACACTCAAAATCTCCAGAATCCCCACATTTTCCAAGCTCATGGGGTAGGAATAGGAAGTAGTTTGAAATTTCAACCGAACCTGCCCCTATATTTGCCCTACCCCCTGAAACTCTTATTATCAAATTTCTTTCCTCATCTTTCTTCAAATCTATCGGTTGATTACCAATGTTTAAATTTAGTTTCATCGGCCCCAAGCTCACTATTGCTGGAATTTCGGTAGGGGCTAATAATCCTACATCTTGAAGGCTTAGGGAATAAGTCTCATCTATAAAAGTTACTGGAAGCCTCGAAATTGAGGTCTGGGCCATCCTTGCCCCAAGCCTTACAGGACAACTTAATTTAGATACGCCTTCCCTTGGTTCTATTCTTATGTTACCGCAAGTATAATACTCAACTTGCTTAGGCCTCAAATTATACGTCTTCTTACAACCAGAAACTTCAAGCTCGTTGACACATGTCCATTGAGTTAATCCGAGAACCCTAAGCCAATTAATAGCCTCTTCCCCATGTGGGGAAAGCGGAAAAATTGTAACATTCGTTGCATAATCTGCATAGTTCCGGATCTTAGCTTCAAGTGTAAAATTCTCACCACAATACCCCACACCATAAGCCTTGAAATTTTCTATCCCAACGCCACCAGTAGGCATCTTATCTGGCTCAGCTCCTTTACATTCAACCCCGTAAACATCACACCAAAGGGTCTCGTACTGAGCTTGAACTTCTTGGAGGTACCTCTGATAGTCCAAGCTTTTGTATAGATCCGATAAACTCCAGGAGGTTGACCAAGTCCAACCAATCTTCCAACCGATGACTGGAAGCATTGGCTGAACTTTGATATTTAAGACTGGGAGGACCATGGGAAATATGAGGAAAACCAGTAAGCATACAGGAAGTAGAGAGATTATGAAGCTCAACCATCCTCTCGGCATCACAGCCCCAAAAATCGAGTAGAAGACGAAAGTAAAAAGTGCTCCACCAATTACTCCGAAGATTGGATAACCTATCCCAGTTGGCCTCCCCCCAAAAACTCCGAATGGGTCCCAGATAGTTGGTCCTGTATTAACTGAAATTGCTCCAATAGCGAGAGATCCTGAAACAATCATAAAAATTAGAATTAAAGTCGCAAAGAAGAGTAGAGGACTAAGAAGGGCTCCAGCACTTCCCATAGTATACTTCACATCCCCTACTCCTAGGTAAACATAGATCAGAGCTGTTAATCCGAACATCGCTAGGAGTGGTAGCCAGAACTCCATCTTTGTAAAAATGAGGAGCACACCGTTAACATATGCTATGAGTAGAAGGATGAAGAGTAAAGTACCACCTGTTAAGTAAAAGAACCAAGCCGGGAAGCCTCCTGTAATAGTCCTCCACCCCCGAGCAACTTTCTTACCAGCGACAGGCATAACAGGAATTCTCGTTAGGTGAGGGATGCTAATTATAAACAGCGCAATCATGATCCACAGAAGTAACCAGAAGTTCGTCCCAACCAGTGCTGCCCAAGGCATAATATAACCCGAAGCTATAGCTAAGACAAAACTCGCCGCGATCACTCTACAAGCAACATTCCCCGGGCTCCACTTCTTCCTCATGTGCTCCCTTAGTACTTCATCTCCACCTGAATAGACCTCAGCAATTTCCTCTCTCTTCAGAACACATATCACACAGAGAGCTCCAAAGATTACAATTATCGGAAGAATTGGATAAAAGTAGTTAATAGGGATTCCTCCCCAAGCAGCATAGAAGGAGAAGAATAGCAAGACTGGGTAATAGATGAACGTCGGTACCTCTTCCCAAGGTTTCTTCTTACCAACTCCCTCTTTCTTCTTTGCCCTCTCATAAAGTAATTTGTAGTACTTGTCTTGCCAACTCCCACCTCCTCTACCTCCTCCAGGATCTTTTCCCCCGCCCCCTCCTCCAGGAGGTCTTGGGGGTTGGGGTTTTGGTGGTTGAGGTTTAGGTTGAGCTTGAGGTGGCGTTGGAGGTGGAGGGGGTTGTGGTTGAGTCGGTTGTGTCTCAAAAGTCCACTGGTAGGTTGCCCAAGACCCAGGTTCTCCCTTAGGTTTCTCCTCTGGTGGTAGGGACTTCAAAACTTCCCTCAAATATTTCAATTTAGTATTAATTTCTGTGAGTACACCATTCAATCTCCCTATATCATAATCTATCTTTCGGATCTCCTCACTGGCTGCTTTGTCTATAATTCCTCCTTCTTCCTCCCTTTTGAGTATTCCTTGTCTCTTCTTCCTGAGTTTACTTATCTCTCTATATATCCCCTGCCTTTGTCTCTCCAAGTATTCAATTTTTCTCTTAATCTCTTCCTTACTTACCATCTTACTTAATACACTACTATTTTCAATTCAGAAATCCTGAACTTACCAGAAGGGGCATAGATCCTTATTGTATTCGTTCCTACCTTCAAATCATCTTTCGTTAATTCTATTTCTATCGCTTCCCCTAGGGTCGCTCCAGCAGCAACATACTTGTACTTATTCGTCTCGATGATATTTATCCATAAACTCCCAGGTACCAAAACTTCATCTATCTTCAATGATAACTTAACCTTCTTAGTCAGAAATTCGGTCTTATTTATCGAAAAGCTAAATCTTTCTTCCTTCTTATTCTCCTTCCCATATTCCGTCATTATCCTTACAGAAGCTACATGGATATTCGAGTTAGGCCCGGCCTTCAACCTTAGGAAGTGATCCCCTTCTCCCAGATTAATCTCGCTTGAGTATAAGCTAAAGTTATACTGGGTATAAGAGTCCACGTCCTTAATCTTGAAGTATATTTTATCGTCAAGATAGATCGTTAGCGAACCATTGGCTTCTAAGGTGTTCAAATATATCTTAAAAATCTCGGCCTCCTCTCCCCTATCTAAATGAAAACTCAAGATTTTCTCCGCTCCTTCAGTGAGTTCATCTAGTTTAATGACTCTCAGATTGTAATGGCATGCTTGATAGAGCGCTAAACCCTGAAATAGGCAAACAACCTGAAGTTTATTATCCCCTTCCTTTGGCTCAAAATCATAAGTGAACTTATCCCCTGCGCTCATCGACTTCTCAAAAATATTCTCACTGTTTAACACAACTCTGGTTCCAGGGGTGGATTCTCTTGAGAGCATTGTTAACTCGATAAATACTTTCTTCGTGTTTTCAGTTATCTTAGAGATTGGAAACTCCTTAGATGGAGAACCGAGAATAGCGAAGAGTAGATTTGAGGAAAGGGTAAAATTCTCATCTATAATGGTTTCGTTCTTAGACACCTTACTGAGAGTAAAATCTTGAGTAAAGTACTTAGAAAATTTCTGCTCCCCTTCAGTACCTCCTATTATTAACCCTCTCCCCAAAACTATAGTCTTTCCTTCAGTTGGTTGAATTCCAGATGGTTTAGAAATATTTAGTAGTTCTCTCCTAACCTCAGGGGTGACTCCAAAAATAATGAGTAGAATTATCCCGAGAAGTACTAAAATTATTATAGTAGCTGCAAGCTGCCCTCTCTTCATTTTTACCATTTTGAGGAGGCAAAGAACATATATAAATTTTATTTTGAAGTTTGAGCAAATTTTTATAGAATAATGTTTTTTCTCTTGAAATGGAGATTAGGGAATTGAAGAGATTGCTTCCAAAGCCTGTTTTTGAGAGATTGGAGAAGAGGGGCTTTAAAAAATTAACACCGCCTCAAGCTTCGGCAATTAAGAAAGGTGTGCTTAAAGGTAAAAATGTCGTAATCGCTTCTCCAACAGCTTCTGGAAAAACTCTAGTTGCTGAGCTAGCATGCGTTAAGAATATTCTTGAGAAAGGTGGGAAAGCCCTCTACGTTGTTCCCCTCAAAGCTTTAGCTGTTGAGAAGTATGGGGAATTCAAGGAGGTTTATGAAGGGTTATTAAAGGTTGCTATCTCGATAGGTGATTTAGACTCAAGTGATCCATGGCTGGAGAAATATGACCTAATTATAGTAACTTCAGAAAAGTTAGATAGTTTGATAAGACACGGTGCTCCTTGGCTGAGAAGCGTTAACACTCTCGTCTTGGACGAAATTCACCTCCTAGATGATTACTCCCGTGGCCCAACTCTAGAGATTTTGATAACAAAAATCAGAAGGATAATTAAAGATCTGCAGATAATTGCTCTCTCCGCTACAATAAAAAACGCTAAGGAAATAGCATCTTGGTTGGGTGCTGAGTTGGTAAAGAGCAATTATAGGCCTGTAAAGCTCTACGAATGTATTTACTTTGATGAAATTTTAGAGTTTTGGGAGAAGAGGAAGAAAGTCAAAGAGGAGGAGATTAAGAATGAGTTAGGAAGAGCTGATCTATCATTAATTCAACACTTTGTGGAGAAGGATAAACAAATCCTCATCTTCCTAAGTTCTAGGAGGTTTGCTGAAGCCCTCGCAAGGAGAGCTGGGAAAATAGTTAAGAAATATCTAACTAAAAAGGAGAAGCTTGAGCTCGAGAAGCTGAGTCAAAAGATCTTAAACTTCCTGGAAAGGCCCACTAAACAATGTGAGAAGTTAAGCGAATGTGTGAAAAATGGTTGCGCTTTTCACCATGCAGGTGTTGTCAGGGGACAACTTAACTTAATTGAGGAAGCTTTTAGAAATAGATTACTCAAAGTCATCTGTTGTACCCCTACCTTAAGTCTAGGGATTAATATCCCAAGCTTTTGCTCAATTGTCAGGGATTTGAAGAGGTTTGATGAGAGCTTTGGATATTCTTGGATCAAGACCCTTGAATGGAAGCAATATATTGGAAGGAGTGGGAGGCCAGGGCTTGAAGACTACGGGTTAGGAATTGCGATAGCTAAGACAGAAGGGGAGAGGGATGAAATTCTAGAGAGGTACATTCTTGGAGAACCTGAAGAGATAACATCGAAACTCTCAGTCGAACCAGTGCTTAGGATGCATACACTAGCCCTAATAGCAGACTTATTCATAAGAGATTTAAAAAGCATTGATAAGTTCTTCTCAAAGACATTTTACGCATTCCAGTTTAAAGATCTTAAAAGCATAAGGGAAAAAATCCTGAAAATTGTTAGTAATTTGAAAGAATGGGGATTTGTCGAGGAAAAGAGGGGAAAGGTAATAGTAACTAGACTGGGAAAAAGAGTGAGCGAACTTTATATAGATCCCCTCTCAGCCTTTAAACTAATTGAAGGTATGAAAAGATCTAAGGGTAAAGAGGTTCACGAGATTTCCTACTTGCAATTGATCTGCGAGACGATAGAAATGAGACCGCTCTTGAGGATAAAGAACAAGGAATTCTCTGAACTGAATTCGAAGCTTTTGGAATACGAGAACTTCCTCCTCACCGAGATACCGGACCCTTGGAGTTATGAATATGAAGATTTTTTGAAGAGCTTCAAAACTGCTTTAATGTTCTTGGATTGGATCGAAGAAAAGAGTGAGGATGAAATCCTCGAAAGATATAATGTCGCGCCAGGAGAGCTTAGATCTAGGTTAATGAATTTAGAATGGATGGTCTATGCTATGAGGGAATTAGCTACTTTGCTGAATTTCAAGGAGCATAGACGTAATTTAACGAAGCTTAGGCTAAGGGTTGAGCATGGGGTAAGGGAAGAATTGTTAAATCTCGTGAGGTTTAAGGGAATAGGTAGAGTTAGGGCTAGAGCTTTATGGAATGCTGGAATAAGAACTGTGAGGGACGTGAAGAAGTGCAGCTATGAGAAGCTCTCAAGTTTAATTGGGCCAAGAATAGCGAAGAGTCTGAAGGAGCAGGTCGGGGAAAAAATTAAAGTTAAGGAGGAAGAGGAAAAAATTGAGAGGCAGCTAGAATTACTGGATTTCGAGGGGCCGTAGTTTAGCTTGGGAGAATGCTGGCTTCGGGAGCCAGTGGTCCGGGGTTCAAATCCCCGCGGCCCCATTTATTGGAATACTACAATGACCATCCTGGCAAGCTTGCCCCTAAAAATAACAAGGTGCTGAATCTTTCTGATAAGAGTGGCGTTCTTAACTTTAACATTCAGGGGCAGCGAAGGTGGTTTATGGAATGGCGTGCCTGAGCAACACTCAATGTTATGAGTGCTGTTATAGCTAACTATTGCATTGTCAGGTTTCAGGTTACACACTTGAGCTGCTCTAATGTCATAAAAGTGGCAGCTGTTTAGTCCGTTACAATCTGCATAGCATAATCTGTCTGATGCCTTGGTGCAATCTGACTCGCATTCTTCTGATACCAGCATTGTTATGTTCTGCTGCCAGTCCTGATCCCTCAGCAGCCCCTTGCTGTAATGACCGCCCATGTAATAGCCGGATTTCTCTGATACCAGGTCATAAGTGCTGTTGCTATAAACAGTCAGCTGGTAATAGCCATTGCTGTCTGTAACTGTGGTGAAGTTTATAACCTGAGAGAAGCTGCCATATCTGAAATTTGTGTAGGCAGTTACCTTGGCGTTTGAAATACCACTGCCTGATGCGTCTGTTACATAACCATAAATCAAGCTGTCACAATCACTGTCAAGACCGTCATAAACTGCACAACCAATATCAAAACGACCATCACAGAAGTCAGTAGCACTGTCACAGTCATTGTCAATACCGTCAAAACAGTTTAGCTCTTCTGCACCTGAATAGCATAAGCTGTTATACACGCAATCTGTAGCTGAATCACAACAGGCAACATCATCTGCTAAATGACCTTGGTAAGAACTGCTGTTTACTATGAACTCGTTAGCGTCATCACCACAACACTCGAACTCGCCAATTGCATCAAACTCGCCTAC
>CAYLRC010000022.1:0-10293 GCA_964386445.1 Candidatus Woesearchaeota archaeon | reverse complement strand
CAAACTTATATTTTTTCATTTACTTTTCTCCTGTTTGGAAATTCGAAATATTCGTTACCTTATCGCTTTTTATTCGTTGCCGATCAAAAAGTTTAAATATTACTCAAAAGTGGTAAAAAATATGAGCTTCGCAAAAAATTTAGTCTCCTACCTGAAGAAGTTGGAGAAGGAAGGAAAACTACATGTCGCTGACGTTATAACCTATTACAGACCAACTTCGATAAGTCCTGACAGAATAGAAGAACTTAACGATGAGCTTTCAGTCGCAGTGAAAAAGGAAGAGGAACTATCAGATTCCGTGGTTTTTGATGCAGAGAAAGTAGGAATTTGGCTAGATGAGCTCAAAGGTCTACACCCAACATTGGAAGGAAGTTTAATTTTGATGAATATTAACAAAAACGGAAAGGTTAAGTTAGATGTAGATCTCCTTAGCACGATGGAGATAACTCGAAGAGAAAAAGAAGCAGAAACCATCATAAAAAATTATTTAGAGAAAAGAAGAGAAGTGAGGAAAGTTCTTTCTAACATGATAAGAAATGCTGGTTATGAAAACTTTGAAATTCACTTGCCCTCTAAAAAGGAAGCGGAACTATATCTCCGACTCATAAAAAAATCAGGGGAGGGAAGAATCATTCTGTAAGGGTTATTGTCGTCACAGAACTGTCTAGCAACTTCTCATTGAGGTAAATCTCAACCTTAAGCTCATAAGGTCCTGGGAAAACGCCGCCACATCCACGAGTGCAGTAAGGGGTAGTAGCTAGGAAAGTTATTTCATTCTTTCCTGCGCTGAGGTTCACGATTTTCGTATCATTTATGTAAGCATAACCTCTCGGTTTTATTCCCCAAAGATTAACTCTCACGCCGTTGAGTTGAATTGAAGAATTTATTATTACTGTAGCCTTCAGTGTTTCCTTAGAGGAATATGTGCTTTTATCTGTCGAGAAATTCAAAATCTGAACTTCAACCTCTCCCGTTTCTTGGACTGGGATCGAGGAGTTCTGGATCAGTATAGTCCTCTCCTGAGAGTAAGAAATTACCTCAGAGGTAATGCTCGCAGAGATGATTAAAGAAGAACTGAAAACACAGGAAACTGTGATTAAGAAGAGAACGACAACAGATACTAGATCTATCAATCTATAGTTCCTTCCTACCACCCTAGATGAGAAGGGGTTCTCGTATTAAAAATTTGTTATGCGGGGGGTGGGATTCGAACCCACGAAGGCACTAAGCCACAGGATTTCCTCTCATCTTCGATCGAAACTTAAGCTCCGAGAGCTTAAGTCCTGCCCCTTCGACCTGGCTTGGGTACCCCCGCTCATTTTAAATAATAAGAAACTTGATTTAACTTTTTCGGCTCTCATCTCCATGCGAAAATGTGGAGATTTCCCGCCGAAAAATATTTATACTATTGATACTAATAATAATACAATGAGCAAGGTTACTCTAAAAGTTGAAGCAAACACTCATAGAAAATTGCTTGAGATAGTTTCGAGATTACAATTGAGAAAGAAAAGGCGAGTTACAATCGATGAAGCAATAAGGGAATTGATTAAGCATGCTAAGCTATAAGTTCCGTTTATACCCTTCGGAACATACTGAAGCAAAACTAGAGGAACACCTTGAGTTATGCAGATGGCTTTATAATCGTCTTTTAGACGAGTTAAATAGGGCAAGAAAAGAAGACAAGAAGATAAATTGGAAAGATACGCAATCTCTCATAGTAAAACTTAAGCAAGAGAAACCAGAGCTAAACAAGGTATATTCTAAAGTTTTGCAGATGGTGAACTATCAGTTATGGAACAACATCAAAGCATTAAACAAGCTCAAAAAGAATGGTAAAAAAGTTGGAAAGCTTAGGTATAAAGGAAAATGGTTCAAAACATTTATTTACAATCAATCTGGATTCAAAATTATAAAAACTGGTAAGAGGTTAGATAAGCTTCATTTATCCAAAATTGGTGATATTCCAATTAGAATACATAGAAAAATTGAAGGCAAGATAAAGCAAGTGATAATAAAGAGATATAATTCTGGGAAATGGTTTGCTTTGATATGTGTTGAAGAAAAAGATAAACAAAAACCAAAAACTAGTAAAGCTATAGGTATAGATGTTGGCATTAGGTTCTTCTTAACTGATTCGAAAGGAAGACGAATCGAAAATCCGAGATTTTATGAGAAAACCTTGGAGAGAATAAAAATAGAGCAAAAAAGGTTATCGAGGAAAAAGAAAGGTTCTAAGAATTGGGAAAAACAAAGGAGAAAGTTAGCAAGAAAGTATGAGAAGTTAGTAAATCAGAGGGATGATTTCTTACATAAACTCTCGAGATTTTACGTTGATAACTATGATGTAATTTGTGTTGAAAATCTAAACATCAAGAATATGGTGAGAAATCATAACCTGGCTCAAAAAATATTAGATGCTTCTTGGGGTAAATTCCTTCAACTGCTCGAATACAAGGCTGAAAGAGCTGGTGTTCGGGTAGTAAAGGTAAGCCCAAGAGGCACATCTAAAGGATTGAGTTATAAGAATAAATTGAGAGATTATATAGCAGCATGTAGAATATTGATGAGGGGATGGGACAGCCCTGATAGCCTGTTGGAGAGCGAGCCTCTACCCAGAACCATCTTCTACAAAGAGGTGGTGGCTGGGCAAGTTCGCTCGATGAATCAGGAAGCTCCATCCGTAAGGGTGGAGTAGTTCACAAATTTTGAGCTTAGAACTTTCCAGCTTTCTTGAATTCCCTGAACTTCTTCACTAAGTTTTTGACAGCATATCTCATTATCTCCTCTATGCTTAATTGTCCCCAACTCTCGATGTAGAAGATGAATTTGTTCTCTAAGCCGTAGACTTTAATTGCTCCTTGCTCGCATGCATCCTCACAAGCTTTGCAGAGATCGCATTCCATCAATTTACTTTCATCAACAAAAACCTTACCATCTTTCTCTACGAGAATCTCTTTCGGGCAGGCTTCGACACATGCTTTACATTTATTGCATGCCCTTTGGTTTATCTCAACAACAGGGTAATACCTATAGGTTGCTATACATGGTGAGAATTTTACATGCTCCTTCCCAAAGCCGAGTCTAGCTATCGCCTCTAGCTCAATCTCCTGACCCTCTAATAATTTAACTATCGGGATCTCGGGATAAACAGGATAAACTTCTGGATCAGTCGATTTCAAATCCTTAGCATAAACCATCCCGGGACCCTTAGCTTTTAAGGTTAAGACAACTTGACACTTACTACAGCCTTTCCCCTTACATGTGCACTCCTCCCTTAAGTTATAACTCTTGAGATCTGTCTTCAATGGAATTAAGCCAAGCCTGTGAGCTAGAACTTCATCGTACATAGCACTCTTATTTTTCGAGATATGAACTTCATCAATTGCTAATACTGGAACTTCGCTCATACAACTTCTCCTAATAGAATTCATAAAAGCTGGAGAGACATTCTCAATTAGAAAAGTTGCCTCGTTCCCCTTCTCCCAAAGTTTCTTTACCCTCACATCCTCCTACCTCTACGTCCTCCTTTTCTCCTACACCCACCATGGGGTATTGGAGTTACATCTTCAATTCTACCAATTTTTAAGCCAGCTCTTGCTAGGGCTCTTATTGCAGGTTGAGCTCCTGGCCCAGGGATTTTAGGACCTTGATGACCCCCAGGGGCACGAACTTTAATGTGAACAGCATTTATTCCCTTAGCTAAGGCTATTTCAGCAGCTTTCTTAGCTAGCATCATTGCTGCTGCAGGAGAACTTTCCAGACGATCAGCTTTAACTACTTGACCACCACTTGCCCTAGCAATTACCTCACGTCCAGTAATATCAGTAATCGTGATTATCGTGTTGTTATGCGATGCATATATATGGGCTATTCCCCATCTCAACTTCTTTTCGGCCATCTTAACTCACTTTATAAATTTTATTTTCCTCTTCCTTCAGCACTAAATAATTTGGTGAAGTAACCTTCCTCCCATCCACATAAATATGACCATGAGTAATGAGTTGTCTAGCTTCTCTTAAAGTTTTCGCAATTCCCTTCCTGAAGACTAAAGTTTGCAATCTCCTTTCCATCACATCTTTTAAAGTCAAAGCCAATACATCATCTAGACTATCCTTTCCTTCCTCAAGCAAACCAAGTCTATGCAATTTCCCCAACAATTCCTTCTTTTCCTTCTCAGCTTGCTCCCCAGTTATTCCTATTAGCTTCCTAGCCTGATTCCTAAACTTCCTCAAGATCGCTCTCATCCTCCAAATTTCGCGCATATTCTTACATCCATACTCCTTTTTCAAAGCTTTCTCTTCCTCAAGCCTTGCCCTGTGCCACAAATGGCGAGGCGTTGTATACTTCTTCCTTATCCTCCTAGGCTCCCCCACTACTTACCACCCTTCTTAGCTTTTTTCTTAGAAACTCCAACTATTGGACCAACTCTCCCAAAGAATGATGCTCCTCTGCTCTTTGTCCTCTGACCTCGAAGCTTAAAGCCATACATGTGTCTAATTCCTCTGTAACATTTTATGCTCTTCAGGAATTCGATATCGAACTTCTTAGCAATCTCCAAATCGCCACTAACTAAGTGCATGTCTTTCCCTGTTTCCCTATCCTTCCTCCTATTATACAAGAAGCTTGGAATCCCAAACTTCTCAGGATTCTTTATGCATTCCTCAACCTTCTTTAACTCCTCCTCGCTCAGGTCCTGAAGCTTCTTGTCAGGAGGTATATTCAGAGCTCTCCTAACAGCCTGAGCAAAAGCGAAACTTATACCTTTTATCTTCATCAGAGATCTAGCTACCCTTAAGCTCCCATCTAGATCTGTTCCAAACATCCTAATTATTTTCTTCTCAACCTGCTTCTCCATAACTAGAAAAGTTAATTCTCATGTATTTTTAAACTTTTTTGAAAAAATTCTCGAGAAAAGAAGGAGATAATCTATATTTTTCCTCTACCCAAAAATAAGCTCTAACTCCAACTTTCTCCTTCTGGATGTAGTTCCCATCTTTCAATCTATTTAAGTACGCTGCTTCAACAGCCCTAGCTCTGCCGGTAATTGAGGAAATGTCTTGAGCCGTTGCCTTGTCGAACTTCATTAGAGCAACGTAAGTCTCCCTGAGGTTTGGAGGGAGACGGATAAGCCTTAAGAA
Source organism: Candidatus Woesearchaeota archaeon (assembly GCA_964386445.1). GTDB lineage: Archaea > Nanobdellota > Nanobdellia > JAPDLS01 > Haiyanarchaeaceae > Haiyanarchaeum. Next base: position 5,152 of record CAYLRC010000022.1, on the reverse strand, counting down.
CTTTTCAAGATCAAAGTCCTTGGAAAATTTTATATCAACATCCTCCTCCGAAAATAACAGAATCTTCAAACCCAGATCCTCAGCTATCTTAGCTAATTTCCTAACTTTCTCTTTCTCGCCCTTAACTATTAAGCTCATTTAAAGAGCTTCTTGATATGCATCGTAGGCAAATGCTATGCTCATCAATAACCAAATTGGGAAGCTCCACAACAAGAGTTTTCCACTCTCTTCAATTGGAGGTACGAATGGTGCTAGCAAGTAGGAGAGAATTTCAGAAATCACTAGGAGAGCACCGAATACTACCCTCCTTTCAGCATAGATGTAGCCGAGTCCCCAGACGAAGAAGTTCAATAAAGCTGCAATCGCAGGGTTCTTCCTTACCTTACTCCTCTCGATTTTCCCTTTCTGGATTTTCTTGCTTACCCTAAGCTCACTTCTTTTCCTTTTTGCCATGGAGAAAAGGAGGAATTCTTAGAATTAAAAAGTTTTGAAAAAGTTTTTAGAGAAGAGTAGCTTTCTTTAAAGCATGGAAGTAACCGTCTTGGTTGGATGTAAGGAAAAGAGCAAGGAAATTGTTGAGACTTTGATGAAGAAGGGATTAGCTTCCTTCGTTTATTTAATCGAAGGAGTTAGGGCTTTTAGGAAGGGGAAGAAAGAAGGGAGGGAGGATCTAATAATTTTCGAAACTGATTGGATATTGATTGGAAAGTGCATAAATGAAATGAAGAACATCACGAAGGAAATTTCAATTCTTGGAACTTTTCAAGTCAAAGGGATAAGATTTTTAAGGGATATGTTCGGTTTGAGTTTTAGAAAGTAGAAATTTGGGGGTAGGGATGAGTATAGAATTCGTGAGGAAGCCATTTAGGAAGGAGGAGAACTTACTTTGTTTGGAAGATTATGTTAGGGAATGGTTTTTGAGGACTTTTAAGGACTTAACTCCCCCTCAGAAATACTCTTTCAAACTTATCTCTAGGGGCTATAATGTTTTGATAACAGCACCGACTGGTTCAGGCAAGACCTTGAGTGCTTTCATGGTAATCCTCAGCGAGTTGTTTAAGCTTGGCGAACTGAGAAAACTCAAAGATAGTGTCTACTGCATCTATGTTTCGCCTTTAAGAGCTTTGGATAATGATATCTACAGGAACCTCTTAGTTCCTCTCAAGGAGATCAGGGAAATTGCTAAGGAACTTGGGAAGGAGTTGCCAGAAGTTAGGGTAGCAATAAGAACTGGGGATATTTTGCCCCATGAGAAGCAAAAGCAATTGAGGAAACCTCCTCACATTTTGATAACTACTCCAGAATCCCTAGCTATAATTCTGAACTCCCCAAAATTCGTTGAGAAGTTGAAGACTGTTAGATGGGTGGTTATTGATGAGATTCATGAGCTAGCTAGTAGCAAGAGAGGGGTTCATCTCAGCTTGAGCTTGGAAAGATTAGTAAGCATTATCGGTAAGAACTTCCAGAGAATAGGTCTTGGAGCTACGCTACATCCACTCGAGGAAGCAGCAAAATTTCTAGTTGGTTACGATGGTAGGGGTAAGTTGAGAGATTGTAAGATCGTTGATGTCTCCTGGTTTAAGCCGTATGATCTTAAAGTCCTTTGCCCTACGAGAGATATAGTTCACACTTCTGCTGAGGAAATGAATGAATTAATGTACGAACTTTTAGATGATTTGATTTCAAAACACAGAACAACCTTAATCTTTACAAATACGAGGAGCGGGACTGAAAGAGTTGTCTATCATCTGAAGGAGAGATTTGGGGAAAAGTACGAAGATCTGATAGCTGCCCATCATGGATCCCTTTCTAGGGATATAAGATGGGATGTCGAGGAGAGGATGAAAAGAGGGGAGCTTAAGGCTATCGTCTGTTCAACGAGTTTAGAATTGGGGATTGATATAGGCTACATTGATTTAGTGGTGCAAATTGGCTCTCCAAAGTCAGTAACTAGGGCTGTTCAAAGAATAGGGAGGAGTGGTCATAAGCTTCACGATGTTGCTAAAGGTAGGATAATTGCAATGGATAGAGATGATTTGTTAGAATGTGGAGTTATGTTATATTGTGCGAAGAGGAGGATGTTAGATAAATTTAGGATTCCTAAGAACTGTCTCGATGTCTTAGCCCAACATTTAGTTGGTATGAGCTTAACTAAGAGATGGGGTGTTAGGGAAGCATTCAATTTGGTTAGAAGAAGTTATTGCTATAGGGATCTGAGTTGGGAGGATTTCATTTCCTTGTTGAGATATCTCTCTGGCGAATACGTTAGCTTAGAAGATAGAAATGTCTATGGTAAGCTCAGATTCTATGAGGATACGATGACATTTGGTAGGAGGGGGAAGCTAACTAGGGTTATCTACTACCTAAACATTGGTACAATACCTGATGAGGTGGCGATAGACGTTTATGATGCAGACACGAAAAGGTATATTGGTGATATAGAGGAGGATTTCTTGGAGAGGCTTAGGCCAGGAGACATCTTCGTTCTAGGAGGAAGGACTTATGAATTCAGATACGCGAGGGGAATGCGTTGCTATGTCAGGAAAGCTGAAGGACTATACCCAACTATTCCAGCATGGTTCTCAGAACTCTTGCCTCTTAGTTTTGATCTAGCTTTGAAAATAGGAGAGTTTAGGAGAAAAATCTTGAGGGCTTTGAAGAGAAAGGACAAGAGGAAAGTTAGGGAAATCATTAGAAAACTTCCAATGGATGAGAACTCGAGGGTTGCCCTGCTCAACTATATCCTAGAGCAATATAAGTACTGTGGGGAGATTCCGAATGATAAGGAAGTGTTAATAGAGGAAACTAATGATTTGCATGGAAGGAGATTCCTAGTTTTTCATTTTCTCTTCGGAAGAAAGGTAAATGATACTCTTTCTAGGGTCTTTGGCATAATTCTTGGGAAGCAAATGAGATCAAATATAGGTTTGGTTGTTAGTGATAATGGCTTTGCTTTGATCCTCCCGAAGAAAAAGAAGTTCTCCTTGGAAAAGGCTTTTGAGGAAGTATTAAGCTCAAATATCGAGGAGTTGTTGAAGAAGAATATAAGGAGGCTAGAGCTAATGAAGAGGAGGTTCAGGCATGTAGCATCGAGGAGTTACTTAGTTCTGAGGAATTATAAAGGGTATAAGATAAGCGTGAGCAAACAACAAATCAATGCTCAAACACTTCTAAGGGTTTGTGAGGAAATAGATAAGGATTTTCCCTTAATTAAAGAAACCTATAGAGAGATTCTCGAGGATGTGATGGATCTCGAGAATGCTTTGAAGGTTATTAATTGGTTCAAGGAGAAGAAACTCAAGTGGAAATTTATAAGGACTGATGTACCCTCACCATTCGCCCATAACTTAATCGTCCTTGGAGAAGCCGATGTAATCTTCATGAAGGAAAGGAAGGAGAGATTGCTGGAGCTATATGAAGAAGTTCAGAAGAGGCTTAAGAAGGTTGGGAAATCCTTATAAGTCTCAACTATTAAATAGTAACAATAACTCAAAGTGAATGAATGAGGAAAGGTAAAAGGTTATTAGGAGATGAGGGAAAGGAAGACGGATTGGAAATGTCCTGAATGTGGTGGAACCAATCTAGTCGAGGATCCGGAAAGGGGAGAAATCATTTGTAGAGATTGTAGCGTCGTTGTTGCTGAGAGAAGAATAGACCAAGGCCCGGAATGGAGAGCCTATAATTCTGAAGAAAGGGAAGAGCGTTCTAGAGCCACTTTCATGAGGAATAGCCCAACTCCTATGCAACTGGGAACTTTCTTTAGGAGGAGTTATGAAGAAGAGGAATTTAGGAGATTGGGGAAAAGGCATAATCAAGTAATGTTCAATTCTAGGACAAAGACCCTCCAATTTGCTGGAGAGAGGATAGATAGATTATGTAGTAGTTTAGGCTTACCTTCTTACTTTAGGGGTGAAGCCCTTAGGATTTACGAAAAAGCTTTGAGGAAAAATCTGTTGAGGGGGGAAAATACGGATATCTCCTGTGCTGCCTGCATTTACTATGTATGTAGAGGTTCTGAAGATCCTAGATTGGAGAGATCCCTCTTTCAAATATCTAAAGCTATTGATCAACCCATTCGCAGGATAGGTCGAGTTTATAGGAAAATTCGCAGCGAGCTTGAAGAAGAACTAAATTTTAAGCCAAAGCTTAGGAATCCTTGGGATATATTGCCTTCAATCTTAGAAGGGGAGGAACTTAGGGTAGCGAAGAAAATTGCTGAAGTCGTTAAGGAAAATAAAATAAATGCTGGGAAATCCCACTTAACGGTAGGAGCTGCGATAGCCTACATCACTAATGTGCTCTACAAAGCTAAGAGAGGGGAAAGAGGCTATTTGACCCAGCACGATATTGCCTCGAAAGTCGGGATTACAGAAGTTACGGTGAGGAATAGGTGTAAAGAATTAATGGAGAAATTGGAATTCATAGTAGAAATCTAGTTACTCCAACTCCTTTAAGTTGATTACCTTAGCTCCTTTCTCAATCATTTCCAGAATCGCTTTCTTACCATCTTCCGGCATTAGGTTCACAGCTTTTGAAGCATCTTCAAGCAAGTAAGTCTCGAAACCCCTTGCTAAAGCATCTAGAACTGTTGCCTTAACACAATAATCCGTTGCTAATCCACAGACAAATACCTTCTTGATTCCCTTGCTCCTCAATTCACTCTCAAGATACGTACCGTCAAATCCGGAATAGGCTTCCTTAGTTGGATCGGTTCCCTTAGCTATTACAGTTACATCTTTCGGAATTTTGAGATCTTTGTAGAACTCTGCACCAAAGCTCCCTTGAACGCAATGTCGAGGCCACTTCCCACCATTCTCCAAAAATGAGCAATGATTTGGAGGATGATAATCTCTAGTGAAGAAGATTGGTGCCCCAGCCTTCTCAAACTTCTCAATGTATTTGTTTATTGTTGGAATTATTTCGAGAGCTCCAGGGACAGCTAAGCTACCAACAACAAAATCGTTCTGAACATCCACAACAATTAAAGCACAATCTTTAGCTATCTTCATCAATTATCTGAATTGTTTTTGAAATTTAAATCCTTTCCAATTTCTTGGGAACAAACACTAAAAATCTTTAGACCCCTTCCTCTTTAACACCTTTGTTGGAGTTACTATTATATCAACCTTCTCGTCGTGCTCTTCGTGAGGAA
>CAYLRC010000021.1:9434-10573 GCA_964386445.1 Candidatus Woesearchaeota archaeon | reverse complement strand
TTTGAGTTAATTCACTTCCATAAACGTCAAAGTAGATCTTTTTCAATTGCTCAACGAAGGGCATTCCACTAGTTTCCTTATAACCCATTTCCCCCATTTCAATAGGAATTCCTAACTCTTCCTTCATTAACCTACCAGCAAGTCTTGAGAGTATAGGTATGCTATTGAGGAGGGTCCCATCCAAGTCGAAGACAATGCCTCTTAACATCTTAGAAAAATTTACCAAGCTTTTCTTGTTTTCTGCTCAGAATTTCCTCCTTTCCGAACCCAAGGACTTCAAGAATCCTTTGAACAGCTGGGAGGAGTTGATGATTAATATAGTATTCTGGATCATATTTCAGACCTTTTTCCTTGACTTCTTGATACGGGTAAGCCTTATCTGAGATCTTCCCAGGAACATCTGTAACAATCCACTTTATAATACTTCCAGGCTCTACCCAATAACCTTTGTCCTTAGCTCTCTTAGCTGCCATCACATGTGGGCCTAGTCCTTCGTATTCCTCAAACTCCTTTGTTAACTGGGTGTAAATGACAACATCCTCCAAAGGAACTTTGTGTTCTTTTAACTCCCTTATCTTTTTCTGAACTATCGAGAGAGCCTTTTTTGGGTCTCTGTCTCTTAAAACTGCTTTAAGGACTTCATGTTGCGTTTCTTTAGCAATATTTGCCCAATCCCTGCGCACGTATTCAAACCCTCTAATTATTATCCTACCATCTTCATCTATCAAAGCATATTTCTTTTTTGCTCCTCTCTCGACCTCTCCTTTCTTTGATACCCATATTCCAGCTGGAAAAAAGCCCCTCAATTCGAGTTCCATTATTCCAGGCAACTTATCATTTATCTTTCTCAAAAATTCCAAGACCTCTTTCTTGCTTTTTCCTTTGAAGGAAAGCATAATAGAATCTGTATCACCGTAAATCACTTTGAATCCAGAGTTCCAGACTTCATTCATAATCTCAGTTATGTACTTCCTCCCAAAAGCTGTTATGCTCTCAGCACACTCAAGGCAGTACCACCTAGATCTCGGGAAGCCGAGGTAGCCATAAGTGGCATTTGTTATCGTCTTTAGGGCATAATCCCTTGCTTTCAAAATCTTGTAATCTGGATCATCTACACTTATACTCTTTAACATTTCCTT
>CAYLRC010000021.1:0-9334 GCA_964386445.1 Candidatus Woesearchaeota archaeon | reverse complement strand
GGAGAGGGTTGGAGGACAAAAGCACCTAGGTAAGTCTTTTCTTTCCTCCTCTGGATTTCTTCCTTCTTAGGCCTATTCGGAATCAACTCCTTAAAATTCTTAACTTCCTTCATTAAGTAGGCTTCAGCTAATTGACTATAGCTCATTCTACTCACATCAAACAAGGATAAGTTCACCAGTTTTGCCAATTCAACCAATTGGGGCAATAGTTTTTCCCCTAATTTACATACTAGAGTGGAGTCCCTAAGGCTATATTCCACAAGTGTCCTTAGTTTTTCCCCTCCCTCCTCCCAGAACTTCCATATCTCCTCCCAATCCATTTCTACTTTCCCTTCTCCTAATAATTCTTGAGCAACAGAGGAAAGATCGTAGACTTCCGTTTTCAGAGTTGGTGAAAGGAGATTTAGCACGAATGGGTAAAGATCCAAATGGATTAAACCATTAAATTTTCCAGCGCTTAACCTTCCTCTCCTAACGAACTTCAAAGGAGTCTTTGTCCATCCCAAATCTAAGCTAATCTTGTACTTCGTGGCCCTACCCCTTAAGTAAGGTAAATCGAATAAATCACCATTGTAGCTCAGTAAGAGATCTGGAGATTCCTCTTCAACAACCTCACAGAACCTCTTTATTAATTCCATTTCAGAATCGACAAATTCTACAAATTCCTGAGCCCCACTAAATTTTTTTGTTAGGATGACCTTTCTCAGCCCGTAATTGGATGCTAGGGAGATCATAGTTATGGGATCTGTAGTAACTCTAGGCACTCCTCTATAATTGTGGACTTCTATATCAAAAGCCAATATCCTGAAGTGTTGGAGAGTATCACCATCTAAGTTCTCAATTCTCTTCGCTTCTATTAAATAATCGACCTTGTACCTCCCAGGATTTAATTCTTCCCCTATCACTCTAGTCTTCGTTAGGATCTTCAAATCTTTCTCCATGAGGTATTGCCTCTTGAAGCTAATATCGTTCTCAAATTTCGCTTTGATGTATTCATTCTTCTCAAGTTCCTCAATAACTTTAGGAATGGAGGCAGGATTGTTCACAAATATCTTAAGGACTTCAACTTCCTCTCCAAGAAACTTCATCTTTTCCCTCTCAACCTTCGTTACCTTTGAAACTACCTTCCCTGGAAATACCAATCCGCTGACGAACTCCTTAAGTTCCTCAAGATCTACATTCTCCTTTGGGAGGATGTAAAAGAATGGCTCAAAATCGTAATCCAAGACAATAACTCTTTTCCTATCTTCAGTTATTCCAAAGATTCTAATTATAGCCTTCCCATTTTTCAACACTAAATGATCAACATCAAGAGGATAAAATTCGGTTACTACCAATGGCATATATTTGGAAGAGATAATCGGAGTTTAAAAGCTTTTATTCGAATGCTTCCGAAACTTACAAAATTACCTAATCCTTCTAGAGTTCTGTGAGGGAAAGGTTGAGTAGCTTAGAGATAGAAGTAGTCGTTGAGGAGATAAGAAAGCTAGTTGGATATAGAGTAAGTAGGATCTTACATGAGGGAAATAATGTTTTCTTATTCTTCTCGAAGGAAGGTGATAAGAAATTGTTGAGGATAATAGTTGGTAAGGCTATTTTCATCTCAAAATATGAACCAGAGTTAAAGGAAATAACGAGCTTCTGTACTCATTTAAGGAAGTGGTTAATGGGTTGTAAGTTGAAAGGAGTTAGCCAATACGACTTGGAGAGAGTAGTCAAATTGGAGTTTTTATCTAGGAGTAAAGAAGAACTTTATCTAATAGTCGAACTTCTTCCAAGAGGAAACTTGGTGCTTTGCGATAGGAATTTGAAGATCTTAGTACCAATGAAGGTCCAGGAGTTTAAAGATAGGAAAATAAGGAAAGGAGTATTATATGAATTACCTCCGAGCAGAGGAGTGATTCCTAAGAGTTTTGAAGATTTTCTAGAAAAAGTGAGAGGAGAGGACAGAGAAGTAGTGAGGGTTTTAGCTAGCAAATTCCCTTTGGGAATTTTTGCTGAAGAGGTTTTGGCTAGAGCTGGAGTAGGGAAGGAAAAGAAAGCTAACGAGCTTAAGGAAGAGGAGTTAAGGAGAATTTTTGCCGTTCTTAATGAGACCTTGGATAAAGTAAGGAAGATGGAAATTAGACCGACAGTGATCATGAAAGGAGAGGGAGTTGTGGATTTTTCCATCCTTGACATGGAATTGTATAAGGGTTTTGAAAAGAAGTACTTCGAAACTTTTAGTGAAGCTTTAGATTTTTATTTTCATTCTCTAGAAGAGGAAATAGCTAGGAAAGTTGTGAAGGCGGAGGTTGAGAGAGTAAAGTCGATATTGGAAAGGCAAGAAGAAACAAAGAAAGATCTGTTGAAAAGTGCTGAAAGATTTAGGGAGATCGGGAAAAGGATCTTAGAAAACATAGAGATCATTAAAGAGCTTATGGAGAACCTAAGGGTTTTGAAGGAGAAGTATAGTTTAGAGGAGATAAATGAAAAAATAAAGGCTTCGAGGGAACGAGTTTACGAACTACAATTCGTCGAGAAGGTAGAGAGAGACGGTGTAATTCTTAGAGTTAATGGCTTTAGCTTCAAAGTAAGGTTCGATGAGAGCGTAGGGGAAGTGGTCAATAGGTTCTTTGAAGGGGCTAAACGATTTGAGGAGAAGTTGAAGGGTTTGGAGGAAGCTATGAAGGAAACGAGGAAGAAGTTAGAAGAGCTTGAGGAGAAGAAAGTAGAACTAAAAGTGAAGGAAATTAAAAGGAGGAAGAGGGAGTGGTTTGAGAAGTTCCATTGGTTCTTTAGTTCCGAAAATTTTCTTATAATTGGTGGTAGGGATGCGATTCAAAATGAAATTTTGTTCAAGAAACATTTGGAGAAAGATGATGTAGTTCTCCATACAGATATTCCTGGATCACCCTTAACGATAGTTAAAGGCGGGAAAAAAGCTGGTGAAGCAACCCTAAGGGAGGCAGCAATCTTTACGGCTTCTTTTTCAAGAGCTTGGAAATATAATGTAGTTCCAAAGGTCTATTGGGTTGGAGCTGAACAGATCTCCAAGAGCCCACCACCAGGACAATTTTTACCCAAAGGTTCGTTTATGATTCGAGGGAAGAGGAATTTCGTTAAGGATTTAGAATTGAGGATCGCAATTTCCTACGAGGAGATAAATGGGGATCTAAGAGTAATCTATGGACCTGAGGAATCAATAAGGAAGAAGAATAAGAGGTATGTGGTTGTCGTTCCAGGGGAAGAGAGGAAAGAGGCTGTTGCCAAAAAAATTTTAAAGCTATTAGGAGTGAACCTTGATATAAACGAAATTATTAGAGCCCTCCCAAGTGGTGGAGTGAGGATAGAAAATGAAGATAGAGTTCGAGGAAATTAGGTTGAGAACATCGAAGAGAATAGAAGTAATAGACATAACTAGGGAAGTAGAGAAAGTTGTTAGGAATAGTGGAGTGAAAGAAGGTATATGTTTTATTTTCTGCCCTCATGCTACATGTTTCTTAATCTTAGAGGAGGCGGAAAGTGGTTTACTAGAGGATATAAAAGGGAAGATAGAGGAAGATTTCCTCAATCGCGAGTATAAACATGATAGAATTGATGATAATGCTTTTTCTCATTTGGCTTCAGGTTTCTATTACCAAGGCAGGCTGATCCCCATAAAGGATGGTAGATTACTTAGGGGAACGTGGCAGAATGTTTTATTTGTCGAAGTAGATGGGCCAAGAAGTGAGAGGAGGATAATCGTCGAGATCTTAGGAAAATAAACTTACTTATCAACTTAGTCTTCTGTGGGGTTTATAAACTTAAAGAAATTTGAGTGGCCGGAGACCTCAACTTTTTCCTTTCCTCAGCGCAATTGAGCAAATCCTCTAAACTTTTTTGACACTCTTCCTCTCTTTAACTCCTTCTTCTATACCATTAAGTATATCTTCCAATTTGCTCAAGTCCTCCTCGATGACGGTACCAGTCACTATTATATCAGCTAGGTTAGCACTCAATTTTCTTGCTGTCTCATAATCCTTAACTCCACCACCAACTATTACATTTAGTGGCGTTTCTTCTTTAACCGCTCTAACGACTTCCGGGTCTTCTGGCTTCTTAGCTCCAGACCCAGCATCTAAATAGAGGAAAGCCCCAGGCCCAGAGGAATAAAGGAAATATAGTGCATAGTTATTTATGAGCTCGATCCTCTTTTCCTTTGGTTCCTCAGGCGGTATTAGTGCTTTTGTTACTTTAGCAGCTGTAGTTCCAGGCCTAGTTATCAAGTAACCAACCTTTATGACATCTAAACCATACTCTTTAATTTGCCTAACCCCTGCCATCGGCTCATCAATTAAGAACCTCCTATCCGGAGCATTTAGGAGACGTAGGAAGAAAATAGCATCGAGGCTTGGAGCGACTTGGGAACGGTTTCCAGGAAAGCCTACGAGGAGAACCCTCTCGTCTGTACGCTTATAAAAATCGTTTATCTCCTCCTTTATAGCCCTCGCCACTTTCTCCGTTCTCCCGTCTCTATCAACATAGCCAGACCCACCTTCAAGTATTAGCTTAGATCCTAATTCTAGGACCTCTCTAACAACTTCTTTAGCTTTCTTCGGAGGAGTTTTCTCCTGATCTATTAAAGTTGCGTGGATACAACCGTATTTCTCGATCTGTTTCCTCAGGTACTCAGCACACCGTCCGAGTTCCATTAATAAGCTCAAAGAACTTAAAAATTTTAAAAGTTTTTTGAGCCTGAAATTTTACTTGAGGAATTCATCGTATTTCCCTTCCTCAATTTCCCTCAAGATTTCTTTCCCATTCTTATTATCTATCGTGATACCCATACTAATACAAGCGCCAATAACCTCTTTAACCGCAGCTTTCAAGCTCTTAGCTCTCATGTCCTTTAGCTTGATCTTAGTTACCTTGAGCAATTGATCGAATGAAATATTTCCTACAGGTTGCTTACTCGCCATGCCAGAACCTTTTTCTACTCCAGCTTCTCTCTTCAAGAGCTCTGAAGTTGGTGGTGAGCCAACTTCAATCTCGAATTTCTTTGTCTTCAAATCAACTATTACTTTAATTGGAACTTTCATCCCCTCGAATTCCTTAGTCTTTTCATTGATCTCCTTAATCACTTGACCTAAATTCAATCCAAAAGGAGCTAAAGCTGGCCCCAATGGAGGAGCTGGGGTAGCTTTCCCAGCCTCCACTATTAGATTAACTACTTTCTTACTCATTTTTCCTCTTCCTCCTCACGCTTTAGGAGCATGACAGAATCGACCTTTACAGTTATTGGGATGACTACACTAGCTTCGAGAAGTACCACAACAACTTCCTCTTTTACTTTATCCACCCTCATTACCTTAGCTTTCTCCCCTTTGAAAGGTCCGGAGATTATCTCAACTATGTCCCCTTTTTCTATCTTTATTTCACCTTTCTTCTTGAAGAGGAAATGTTCTATTTCTTTGAAGGAGACTTCACCCTTAGCTACTCCCTTAACATGGCTCATCCCGTAAATTGCCTGGAGGACATCTTGTCTAGAGTCGGCCTCAACGATGAAATATCCTCGAAGCTCCGCCGGAGCTACTATTGAGTAGATCTTCAAGTTTTTCTTCCTAGCTATAGTGGCAACTTTCTCAATTATCTGCCTCTCCTTTCCAGCTATTACTCGAACTGCAAAAAATTTAGATCCCATGCTTTTCCAAGCAAATTTCAAAAATAAAAAGTTTTTGACTTCGTCACTTGTGAGAGCTTCTACTCTTTCCAGATCCTGAAGACAAGGAAAATAAATGAGAGGAGGAGGACGATAGTTGGTATTACTGCTAGCTCGACACTTCCGATTAGAGAAGAGAGGAAGTAAAGGAGAGTTTGGGTGAAGAAACCTATGAAACCAATTACGATTATTCCTACCCCACAAATCTTCAGTACTTCATTTAACTCGGTCCTTTCAGGTTTCTTCGCAATCCTAAGGATTCTCCTACATTCTACTAAATACTCTCTAATTCTGCTCATTGCTCTCAATTCGATCACTCGAGGAACTTTATTCCTAGTTCGGTTTCCATCTCCTTCCTCTTCTCTTCGAAAACTGTCTTTTCTGCTCCAAATATTTGAGGAGACCTAACACCAGTAGCAACGATCATTACTCTCAATGTGTCTTGAAGGTCTGGCGCAATTTGTGCCCCCCAAATCATCTTAGAGTTAGTATCTAATCTCTTCGAAACCTCCTCACAAACTTTTCTAACTTCCTCTAGAGTCAATGAGGTTCCTCCCGTAACATAGACGAGAGCTCCTTTAGCCCCAGTAATATCAACGTCTAAGAGAGGGTTGTTTATTGCCTTTTCCACAGCTTCAATAGCCCTATTTTCCGTATCACTTTCCCCAACACCGATCATTGCAACACCTCCTTCCTTCATTATTGCCCTGACATCAGCGAAGTCCCTATTTACGAGTCCAGGCTTTGTTACCAATTCCGTTATTCCCTTCACAGCATTAGTCAGGACTTCGTCAGCTATTTTGAACGCTGTTGGTAGTGGTAGGTCTGGTGCAATCTCGAGCAATTTGTCGTTTGGAATAACTATTAACGTGTCTACAACTCCTTGCAGGTTTTCCAGACCTTCCATAGCATTTTCTATCCTATCCCTCCCCTCTACGCTAAATGGTAGGGTAACTACAGCAACAGTTAGTGCCCCCATCTTCTTCGAGATCTCGGCAACTACTGGAGCTGCACCAGTCCCGGTTCCTCCTCCAAGCCCACAAGTTACGAATACCATGTCTGCTCCTTGAAGAGCTTGCTTGATCTCCTGCTCGTTCTCCCTCGCAGCTTCCCTACCGAGCTTTGGATCCGCTCCAGCTCCTAAACCACCAGTTAGTTCCCTTCCTATCAGGATCTTCCTGTCCGCGACAGCACATAGCAAATCTTGAGCGTCTGTATTAATTGCTATGAGTTCAGCCCCTTTAATTCCGACTTCGCTCATCCTAGTGATTGTGTTATTCCCTGCCCCTCCAACACCAACGACTTTTATTGCTGTTTTCCTCTGCTTCAACATCTCTTCAAGCTCAGCGTCTATGTCCTTGGTTTTTGATACTTCGGGTCTTGGTAACTTTATTCCACTTATAGTACCGATCTCGAACCTCTCCTTAAATTCCATCCCCTTCACCCAAACGTCTCAACAAACTTTATTACATAATTTTTGTTAACATGATCCTTAATTCGCTTTACAATACTTTCCTTCATAACTCTGGGTAAATCAAAACCTTCTAGATTTATAAATACCTCGCCATCCTTAATCTCAACTTCAAACTTCTCTCGAACGTAATTACTAATCAAGCCTTTAATTTTATCTAAATCCCTCTCCAAGATCCTGCGGATTCTCACCTTATAAATCAGCTTCTTTCCTGCTAGAGGGTGATTGAAATCTACTGTCACCCTACCCCCACTAATGCTTCTGACAACACCAATTAACCCGTTTGCATTGATAACCATCCCAACTTTTGGATCCATACCTTCCTTCTCAAAGTTCTTTAGAGGGATTTGCTTAATTAAATTTGAATCGACTTCCCCAAAAGCATCCTCTGGTGTAAGCTCAACTTCATATTCTTCTCCTTCTTTCCTTCCGATTAAAGAACTCTCCAAACCCCTCACTAAAATTCCAGAACCTACAATAGTTACAACTGGCCTGAAATCCCTTTCGATCCCTTCCTTCTTCCCAACTTCCTCTAGAGTTGTATCAAAAACCTTTCCAGAATCCTTTATTATCCCTGTGTAATCTATCTCCACAAAAGATCCTTCTTTCACAATTTTCTCTTGAGGTTGAGTCGATTCCATAGTTTTTTAATACTCTCCAGTAATTAAATATTTTTCCAAAAAAACAAAAAAGAAGGGAAAAAGCCCACTTATTTCTTCAGTTTTATTGAAATTGTTGATACGTTCAATTTTTCTCCTGTTTTCGAAGTCCTCTCTTCAGTACCAATGCTTATATCCCCTATCTTAACTTCCTGCAAGAATCTGCTCCTGACAACTTCCGCTACATCCACTGCCTTGCTTATCGCTCTTCCCCTTGCTCTTATCTCAACTTCTTTCGCTCCAGATTGGAATTGGGTAATAACAGCCAGCACATAGTTCATAACTGGCTTTTTTCCGACAAGGACAACGTTTTCTTCCTTTTTCTCTTGCAAGCTCAATCACCTCCTAATCGCTTACTTTGATAGCCTCGTTAGGGCATTGAACTTCACATGCTCTACATCCCAAGCATTTTTCTGGATTTTTAACGATCACTTTCTCCCCTTCTTTCCCATAAACACTCATTGGGCAAATTTCTACACATTTCCCACAATTATCGCACTTACTATAGTCTATTGTTGGTTTGGGCATCTCTTAGAGCAAGACCCACAAAATTTATAAATCTTATCCAATCCTCTGGAGCAAGAGTACCCTATCCTCGTAATCTCCATCCCCTCCTCCGAAGAGGTCTTCGAATGCTATTAGGTAACTTTCGACTCCTAGGGTTGAGGTTAAGTTATATACCCATGCATGATCGACCATATCTCTGTTCTTAGATGTTTGAGTGTAAACTTTCCATTCCGAACCATCTACAGTTACGCCAGTGTCCAATACTATGCCAAATGAATTTGTAGCGTTAATAATTGTTGATTCGCCATCATCTTTAATACCTGGCCAATGTTCAACCCCCGCATCGTACCAACCAACCCAGTTAGCGTAGCCGTGCATCCCATTTAAAATTGTTAAATTCCATTTTCCCGGTGGGAATAGTTCTATCCCAGTCTCGTCATCAAAAGCACGAATTTCACCATAACCATTCTCTATCAACCACCTCTGCAATGGATGTTCCTCCTCGAATAGTATAGCTCTGAGTTGATTATTTCCTTCGTAAATTCTCACTGGGATAGGAAGTTCTGCGAATGGGTTAACTATCAAATCGAATTTTATTTCCCATTCTAATGGGTAGATCCAAGCTTGGTAGTATCTGTAGAAAGTCCTAGCTAGATCGAAATTACCAAAGTTTTTGTAGAAGATACAGTTTACTACGTATCCTTCTCTGGAGATATCAATATCTTTGCCCCATTCATCCTTTGTTAGGTAACAATTTGTAATTTTATTGTTACTTATGTCACAGAATGTCAATTTGTCGCTTACATCTCTAAGCTCATCCCCGAGCTCATCAAAAACTTTTATTACCGGTTTTCCTGAAACTTCAGCCAAAGTCTTGTTTGAGGGGAGAACGAATTTAATTAAATGCGCTCCAGTTCTCATTATCCCCCCACTCATCCTAAGAATTCCAAATCCACATGTAGTACCACTCAAGTTATCGTAATCGGTGTGAATTGCGTCATCATCACAATTCCTCGA
>CAYLRC010000020.1:0-10748 GCA_964386445.1 Candidatus Woesearchaeota archaeon | reverse complement strand
GAGGTTCAATTGGATAACTAAGATAATTGTAGGGGTTATCCTCTTAATTGTCCTTCCTATGTTTAACGACATCTTCATGTTAATCTTCGGTCCTTACACCTCGTGGATAACTTTCCTCTTACCAGTAGCTATTATAGTCTGGGGTTTATTTGACCTGTTGTCACAAGTTAGGGAAAGGGAATTGAGATAAAGTCAACAAAATATTTATTAATGGTGGTTTTCTACTCTCCTCTAATGGCAACAGCCAATGTAACTGCTGTAGGCTTCAGGAGTGTTTTCCAGGTTTTAGATAAGCTTGGGGTCTTTGATGTTTTCTTACCCTTCCTCCTGATCTTCGCTATCATCTTCGGCATCCTAGAGAGGACTGAGGTATTTGGGAAGGGAAGGAGGGATGTAAATGCTGTAGTAGCCCTCTCCATGGCCTTCATAGCTGTGGCTGCAGCTTGGGTAACCCATGCTATTAGAGTATTCTCAGAATTTACTGGGGTTGCCTCAATCGTAATTGTCTGCTTCCTCATGCTGAATACCTTAATTGCTGGTGAACAAGCGAAATTACCGAACTGGTTAAAATACGGTGGTATGGTTGGTGTAATTGTTGTAATCCTATATGTAATTGCGGAACTTTCAGGTTATCCTCTTTTATCTCAGATCTCTTTAGAAAGTGGTGAGATATTTGGAATTCCTGTTGGAGAGCTCGTTGCCCTTTGTGTCTTCTTAATCATTTTCATCGCTGCAATCGCTATCATCATAAGGGAAAAAGGTGAAGGATCGTGACAACCTTAGCTGAGCTTATACCAAGTTTAGGAAAAGCACTTGAGTACATTACACCACCGGGAGTAGATCCAGTAGGATTCTGGCTAATCTTTCTGATCTTGCTAGCAGTATTCTACACTTTCCTAGGAAAGGTCTTCCCAAAGAGGCGTGGTAGTAGAGCAATAGTAGCTATTTGTATGGCATTCTTAGCCTCACTCTCAGTATGGTCAACAACGGTCATCTCAAAGCTCATTCCATTCACGGCAATAGCTGCTGTAATAGCGATAGTAATCCTAATACTTGCAGGTATATTCGGCCTCAAAGGGCCAACGAAATGGATAGCTGCCTTCTTAGTCGTCTTCGTCTTCGGGATGACAGCTTACTCAGTAGTTCCAATAATTGTTGAGAATGCAGAACAGTACGGTCTTCCAATCTCAGAGCAGTTCCCACAATTGATTAGTTTAAATCAAAGTGACGTTGCTATCATCATTGTACTCATAATCTTGATCGTGGCTGCTGCATGGATCATCTTCGGTAAAGAAGAATAAGGTGCAACAAATGGCCGCAGAGTTGACAAGTGCCATTGACTTGCTTAGAACCTTGGGTTTTTCTTATTTCTTTATCCCTTTGCTTATTGCTGTCCTCCTCTTTGGAATTCTCTCGAGAACTAAAATAATCTCAGACAGAGTTGATGTTAATGCTATTGTCTCTTTCATCATAGCTTTCATCCTAGCCTTATACAAGCCCTTCATCTCTTACATAGAGATATTGGTCCCCTATCTTTTAGTTCTAGTGATATTCGGTTTCTTTTTCTTAGTCATACTCCTCTTCTTAGGAGCGAGCATGGAAGATGTTGCTAAGGCCGTAAAAAATCCAGCGATTGCAATCCTAATACTCATAGTATTGTTAATTATTTTCTACACTACTGCTCTCTTCGTATTTCCGGAACTTTGGCACCCAGCTTACTATACAGGTAATGTTACAAATGTAAGTGGTTTGCCTCCTCCTCTTGAAGCGACTAAAGAAACCTTAACTAATCCTACTGTCTTAGCTTTGATAGGATTCCTAATCCTAGTTGCAGTTGCAGCTTATGCTGTAACCTATAAAAAATAAAGTTTTAAGGCGCTCTCTTCTCCTTTGCAGATTCAATTACATCTCTCAATTCCTTTATGCTATCTGCTAAGCTCGGAATTAACTTCGTCATTATTTTCTCCATTGCAGCCATCTGGGTAGCAACTTCCTCCATACTCTTCCCATATTCAGAAACTTTGCTAGCTATCGTCTGTTCTATCATCCCTAACCTGGAAGCCATATCATTCAACTTATTATTCGTCTCGTTTATCCTGCTCTCAACTAATTCCTTCCACTTATCTATTTCTTTCAACTTCTCATCAACTCCTCTCCACTTCTCCTCAATTATCTCTTCTAGTATCCTTTCAATTGTCTCTATGTCCCTCTCCTCCTTCTCCCTAGGTGCTGGAGCTCCTGGAGGTGGGGGGGTTGGGGCAGTTATACCAGGAGTAGGTATAGCTACTGGAGCTGCAGTCTCAGTTGGCACAGATGGCATCGTTTTTTCAGGTGTTGTTGGTTGAACTATACTTCCTTTTATTTCAGCTTGAGCTAATGCATCTCTTATTTGAGCGAAACTGTATCCCTGGGCTCTTAGTTGATTTATTATCTGTTCGTTACTCAAACCCTGAGCTTTCAATGCAATTACATCTTGAACCGGGACGCTAACTACATACTCCTCCTCTTTCTTCTTCCCCTTTTTCTTAAAGAGACCGAATGGCATAAACATCACTTTTTCTCAAGCTCTCTCCTTATCAAGCGTAGAGCTTCATCTTTGGTTAAGAATCTAGTTGGATCTATCAAATTTATATACTTCTCCAGAACTTTAACATCTTGAATTCTAGCAACATTCTCAATCTCCTTAGAAAAGGCTTTTACCATATCTTGGAGGGCTTTAACTTGCCCTTTCATCTCCTCCAACCTATAATCTAATTCCCTAATCATATTCCTTAAATCTTCGGTTTTCGTGAGCAAGTTTTCAGAAAGAACTCTTTGATTTTCCCTCAACTGCTTCACCCTGGTTTCCAACATCCTAACCCTCTCGCTCAGTTCAGCTATTTTTCCAGAAGCAAATCTCTGGAATTCCTTTTTCTCAACAGGAAATACTCTTTGTTCCATGAATTTAATTTAGTCCCCTTTAATTTTTTAATTTATTGGTATTCTTTCACTTTTCTTCAGTAATTAGAAAATCTTAGGTGAGCTAAAACATTTATATTCAAAATCACTTATTTTTACTAATGCCAAGAAAGCCGTGTAGCTACACAATAGAGAGGGAGGGAGCTGAGGTAATTCTAAATGTGAATTGCATAGGCTGCATTTACTATCCAAGCATCGAAGACAATGAGATCTGTATGGAGAGAGTGATAAGCTACATAATTGAAGGTGGGAAGGTAACTACAGTAACTCTTTCAGCCGAGAGAAATTACGTCTATGCTGAAGAACAAGCTCAAATGTTAAATGAGATCGCCGAGCTTTATATAAGATTAGTTAAAGACCTGAAAATTGCCTCTCCAGAGGGGCTAGTTCTTTCTCCAGAATGCACAAGGTGCTTAGGCCCATGGTTGCTTAAGTTGAGGAAAATTGTGTTTGATATGATAAAGAGAGATCCTATCGGGGCTTATGTTGAGACTGTTAGAACTTTAAGGGAGGAGAGGGCTAGCTTAGCAAGGCTTCCAGAGAGGTGTGTCAACTGCAAGAGGATTTATCTCCATAGGCTAGAGCTAATAAAGCAAGCCTTCGAAAATACTCTCCTAATTCAAAAAGCTAAAGATAAATTACCAGGTCATAAAGTGGGAGATCGTTCAATCTACAGGGAGATATTTGAGCCTATGATAAGGCCGAATTTCATGTACACCAGGCTCATGACTGAAATTCCTCTGAACGCCGAGGAAATTGATAGCTACGTCATAGGGCTCGAGGACAAAAGCGAAGTGTCAATCTTCAAGATCCCAAACAAAATAGCCCTCCTCTATCATTTGATGCCTCCAGAATTTCAGTTAAGTGAGGAGGAATACATCCTCTTGGATGAAGCGAGAGAAACCTTACTTAAGTACAAGCCGAAAGAAGCTGAGTTTGTTGACCCGAGGAGGCTGAGGCAAATTTTCTTCAATGTTAGTAGAGATTTAATTGAGGAGCTTTGCAGGTCTAAAAAAATAAAGCTCGAGTATAAGGAGATAGAGAAGCTCGCTAGGATCCTCGTAAGGTTGACAGTAGGCTTTGGCCTAGTTGAAGTTTTGCTTGAGGATGATAAGATAGAGGATGTTTATGTTAATGCCCCTGTTGGTACGGTTCCAATCTTCATCAAGCATTCGAAATATGGAGAATGTGTGACAAACATAATTCCAAATATAAGGGAAGCTGATGCTTGGGCATCGAGGTTTAGATTGATGTCAGGCAGACCTTTAGATGAGGCAAATCCCGTCTTGGACACTGAACTAGTAACTAAGGGTTTCAGGGCTAGAGTTGCAGTCATCCAACATCCTCTAAGCCCTAAGGGTTATGCTTTTGCCTTTAGGAGGCATAGAGCAAAACCTTGGACCCTGCCTCTATTTATCCATGAAAAAATGCTCTCCCCTCTTTGTGCAGGCCTCCTCTGGTTCTTAGTTGATGCTGGAAGATGTATTTTAATTGCTGGTACTAGAGGGGCTGGAAAAACATCATTGCTTGGATCTCTCATTGCTGAGATCCCGAGGAGATATAGGATAATTGTAATAGAAGATACTTTGGAGCTCCCAGTAGATTACTTCAGAAATTTACATTACGATATCCTCTCGATGAAAGTGAGATCAGCTATAGTTGGGGAGAAAACTGAAATGAGTGCAGATGATGGCATAAGAACAAGTTTGAGGCTTGGAGATAGTTGTTTGATAGTTGGTGAAATAAGGAGTATCGAGGCTAAAGCACTTTTCGAAGCTATGAGGATAGGTGCATTAGCTAATGTAGTTGCTGGTACAATTCATGGAGAAAGTCCTTATGCAGTATTCGATAGGTTAGTAAACGATCTACAAGTTCCAAGGACTAGTTTTAAAGCTACTGATGTTGTCGTTGTCGCTAATAAGCTTAGAACCCCTGATCAGCTCTACGAAGTTAGGAGGGTTGTTAGTGTTACTGAAATTAGAAAGCATTGGGAGGAGGATCCATTAAAGGAGAAGGGATTCGTAACCTTAATGGATTATGATGCTGCTGCAGATGAAATTAAACCTACTAGAGATTTGATAGAGGGAGAGAGTGAGGTTCTTAAATCCATAGCCTCAAGAGTTAGGGATTGGGTTGGGAACTGGGATAGAGTTTGGGAGAATATCTTATTGAGAGCTAGGATTAAAGAAATGTTGGTAAGCTACGCGAGGAAATTGAGGAGATTCGATATCCTTGAAGCTGATTTTAATGCGGATGCTAACGATGCTTTCCACAAGATATTTGAAAAGTTGAGAAGGGAGCAGGGTTATCCTAATTCTCGGGATGTAGTTAGGGAATTTGAGGAGTGGTTGAAAGTTAGGTTAAAAAGTAAGGGTTGAGATGGAAAGATCTCCAGACATCGAGAGGATCAAGGAAACTATAACTAGGGAGTATAAGATCCTTAGGATAAGGAAGAAGGGGAGATTCAAGGTTCTATTTGAGGATCTAGCTAGATTCGCCGGAAATGTATTCAAGTTAAAAATCTCTGAGAAGGAGAGATCTACAAATCTCTTAGCTATAAGGATGCTCGATTTAGATGTAGAGCCCCACGACTTTCTATCCTTAGCTCTACTTACCTTAATAATCTGTATCTCCTTAAGCTTTCTACTTGTGCTAATCTCTCCTTTATCACTAGTTCTCATCCCTCTCGGGATCTTAGCTTTCTTTTGGATTAGGAATTATCCTAAGAGGATGTTGGAACAAAGGATGATTAGGAACTCAAGTGAGCTAGTATCTCTCGTCCTTTATCTCGTAGTTTATATGAGACATGTCCCAAACTTGGAGAATGCGTTGAAATTTGCTGCGGAGAATCTCGGCGGAGATATAGGCAATGATTTGAAGAAATTGATTTGGGATACTCAAGCTAGGAAATATGCAGATATTCAGGAAGCTTTAGAAAGCTACGTATTGTTATGGAGAGGGATTAATCCAGACTTTGCTGATTCAATTTACTTGATAATCTCCTCTCTCTATCAAGCTGATGAGGAAAATAGATTAGCCCTCTTGGACGAAGCTGCTTCTAGGATGATTGAAGGAACTTACACAAGGATGGTTCAATATGCTAGCGCTTTGAGAAATCCTATAAATACTATTTACATGCTTGGGATAATATTGCCAATCCTCGGAATGGTAATGTTCCCAATGATAATGGCAATGTCGAACTTTCTCTTCGATCCAATTTACCTAGTGATTTTCTACAACATTATCCTACCTGCATTCGTCTATTATTTGTTGAGAGGAACTTTAAAGAAGAGGCCAAGCGGATTTCCATCTCCAAAAATTGAGGAACATCCTTATGTAGCTAAAAAGCACTGCTTCCTATTTAAAGGAAGGAATATTCCGGCTATAGCTCCAGCAATGATAATAGGGATTTTAATTTCGATTCCATTCATCCTTTGGCTTCAAAGTGAGAGCTCCAAACTAATTGGAGAAACTCAAGTCTATATGAGTCTTATCTTCACTCTTGCGGTGGCTGCTGCAGTTTATTCCTATACAAAACTCGTCTCCTTCCAAAAAATAAAGATATTAAAGAGGGTTTACAACATAGAAAGAGATATTGGAGATGCTATCTTCCAACTTGGAACTCATTTGAGCGAAGGCTTCCCACCTGAACAGAGCGTTGAAAGAGTAGCGATGATCATGAAGCATACTGAAATATCAGACTTCTTTAAGATGATAGTCATGAACATAAAACGCTTGGGCTTGAGCTTTAGTGATGCTATCTTCCATAGGAAATACGGTGCTATCAACTTCTTCCCATCCCCCCTCATAAAAACTTCAGCAAGGATTTTGTTGGAAACATCTAAGAAAAGTTTGCAGCATGCTGGAGTATCTTTAATATATCTTGCCAGACACTTGAGGAATTTGAAAACTATTGATAATAGAGTTTATGAAGTCTTAGATGAGGTTCTCTCAAGCATGAGATTTCAAATAACTTTCCTCGCTCCTGTAATAAGTGCTACAGTAGTTGGATTAACTACGCTAATAACTCTAGTTCTCGCCTCGCTCTCGGAGCACATAAATGCGCTAGCAAACATGAGCGTAGGAGCAGATATTGAGGGAGCTGCCCTTACTCCCTTTACTTTAGGTATTTTCAAACTCTCTGGGACAATTCCTCTTCATATCTTCCAAATAGTTATCGGCATTTATACGATAGAGATAGCCATATTAATCGGGTTTGCTGTAGCAAATATTGAGAAACCTGGGGATGCAAATTATAGGAATGCTGTAATAGCTGGAATGGTGATGAGGAGCATGTTAATTTATATATTTTTGACTGCTATCTCGACTTTAATTTTAGGAGGGCTTGGGAGGATGGCTCTAGGTATTACTGAAGTAATTCGTGGAGTAGCTGGTGTATAAAATGGGGTTTGAGAAGAATGTGGGGTTAATAATCTATGGTGTAGTTTGTGGTGTGATCTTAGTTGTTGTGGTCCTAATCGTTTATGGTTTCTCAGGTTTACCAGTCGGCTGCAATAAAAATTGTCTATGTGAAAATAAATATACTAAAGTCATAGCAGGGTACGAGGATAGGGGTGAAGGTACTTTAGTTCCATGTTACTTAACTGACTGTTGTTACGACGCTGCAAATGCGAGCGAGATATGTAAGAAAAACCTGGAGCTCTATTTGGGCAGAGCTCCTACGGCAGAGGAGGAAAGGAAGTATTGTTCTGATTTAAGTAGAAGAAATCCTCTAACTTTATTTGACTGCGCTGCAGTAGGCGGAAATTGGTACGGAATCACGATCAAAAATGGAACTTGCAACAATGAGACATGTGTTAAGAGTTGTAATTGGAACATGAAATGTGAAGAAGATTTGGGGGAAAATAAATGTTGTATTGATTGTATATGATCGCCTCAAGACTTGCACTTTGGATAATTGTAATCGCAACGATAATCTTACTAATCATCCTATTTGGAGGCTTACTTTTTAGATATGCAACAAATTACTCATTGCCATTCCTAAAAATCCCTTGGAGATGAGAGGAGTAATTAAATGGCTCGTAGTTTCGGCAATAATTGTAGTTGCAGTAATATTCTTCTTCCTAGTTCTCTCAGTGAAAGCATTACCATCTGTGATGAGTGCTTCGAGATTTAGTGGTCAGTGTAGTAATGCGATTTTCTGGAAAATTCTTTTAACCAGAATCTGGCCACTCCAAGTATTTGGCTTCTCTTATTCTCTACCGACAGTTAAAGATAGTTGTAGTACTGTAGTCTCTCAAATCAAAGTTACGACAGAAGAAGAATTAGCAGACGAGATATACAAGATGGCTAGAAACTGCTTCTACACCTTCGGTGGTGGGGATTTCAATTGGCTTCATGACGAAGGAGTCCCTCTATTCCCTTGCTTTATTCTATTCTACGACAGAACCTCAGATGAAGACTTTAACGTGACTAAGATGATCGAATATATAAATAAAACTTATGGAGAGGAAATAAATTCCAGCCAGTTTAGTATGATTTGGATAAAACCAAATCGTACCGGTGGGGATCTTGCTGAATTTATAGATATGAATTCTATGCCTAACTTATCGAAGAACGGGACAATAGAAGTCTATTTCTTAGACTGGAGATCTGCGCTCGCCTTACCTATACCCGGACATCCTGAGATACCGTGCCCGACAGATCAAGCATTTTGCTGCGGAGTAGATGAAAATTTAAGGAAGAACGTCTTGCTTTATTATGGTCAAGCTGGCTTACCATTTAATGGCTTCGTTGAGAGTCATGAAGTATCGACTATGATCCTGATTGTTGGTTCAGTTACTGCAGGTGTATTCGAGATTCGTGAGATTCCGAAATATTGTGGCTTGGTTTGGCCCTGCACTTGGAACCATACCAATGTATATGGAATCTGTAAGTATCATAAGACGGATTGCGGCTATTTGACCAAAGCTATGTCATGTTGTAATGATAAGGTTGTCATCTGTGTGAAAAGTGGGTAGATGATATAGATGGCTGGAGAAGGAGGTTCAAAGTTCCCGGAGAAGATTGGTGAGATATTCCTCCTCATTATAGTAATTGTCTTCTTCCTAATCTTTGGTTTCCTCTTGCTTTCATTTTTCCTCGCAGCCTTTGGAGGATTAACCTGTAGCATCTCCTCAAGTATGAGAAACTTGTGGCAATCGATGTGCTTAGAAATCCCATACACTGGTGTCGAGGTTTTTTGCGTCTCAGACCTCATTAGGGGCTTAGGAATGAGTATAGGAACCCCGCTTCAATGGGTGACTTCAGCCTTTGGCTTTCCCCTAAAGCTACCAAGTTTCTCAACCCCTTTGTTTTGTCCTACTAGGGATTATAGTGTAGGTAATTATCAAGAATTATTGGATAGAATTGCGCTAGAAACAAAGACGTGCTTCTTCCAGTATGGGGGTGGAAAATGGAATGTCCTTTGGTTCGAAGATAATCCTGCTCTATGCTCGGTGCTTCACGCTGAGATAAAAGAAAACCTAAGTGTCTCCACAATTGTCGACTATTTCAAAAGTTTTGTCTTAGAGAAGAAGAAAGACTGTAGAGTTTGTGAGAACCCCTGCGAATCAGGCTTCTATTGTTATGAGAAGGATCCAACTAAGTGCTATAGATATGAAGCTAATCCATTTATCTGTGAGAGGAATGTCTCAGGCTACCAACCATGTGACCCAGGCTATCAATTAATCAAGGAAAAGATGAGGAGAGAAGATTGTATGGACTTCTTCTATAACCACGGCTTAGCAAGTTGTGACATCGGTTATATTTACGATTCTTCCTCCCATCTCTGTGTGAATAAATCAAATCCTTCCCAAACAAGGAATTTAGCGTGGCCATCTTATCTCTACGTAATCGAAGGAGGAGAAGGTTATTGTGTGTATTGTAAGAGAGAAACTGAAAAAGCAACTTTTGTCCTCAAGCCTAAACAATGTATGATATTTAGCGACATAAAAAATGAAAGCTGTTATGTAAACAAAACTCTTTTCGATGAGTTAAATGGAAGAGTAATATTCTCTATCGGCAACTTCTCTTCGAAATCCCTTACGGATTATTACGATACTTATAACGTCACAGGAAAAATAGACGTCTTTATTTTGTTCCTAGATTCATTTACTGGATCGAGGAAAGCTCCAAGAGTGGAAAAGCTTCCTCCGGAATGCGCGGTGAGCACATTTAAGGATTCTTGTGGTTTGTGTTGGGAGAGTTGCGTTCAGCCAGCTCTAACTACGGGTCCTCTCCTCCTCTTACCAAAAGGTAAATCAAGAGTCTCTACCGCTTTCAAGAAAGTTGGTTACTGGTATTTGATAGGCGCACCTTGGGCTACTGCAGAATGTGCAAGCTGCCTAATAAGCAATTTCCAACAAGCTGATCTACCAATCTGTGATGACAAAGTTTTAATTTGTATAGTACAGAGGGAATAATATGAAGGGAGAAGTACCTTGGCATATCCTTGGAGTTATCTTAGCAATCCTATTCATCGTGATTGCTCTAATAATTTTAGCTAAGATGCGGGGGATAGGTGGTAGCTTTGTCGATGCCGCGTGGTCCATCCTCACTTTTCAATGGCTTTTTAAATAAGAAAGGCGTAGAGCTAGTAACGAAGGAAATAATAGCTATAATCCTAGTCCTCATCCTCCTACTCTTCTACTTCATCTTCTTTGGTCCGAAGCCAATTGTCGATTTGATAACTAAGATCTTCGACGCATTCTCCTCGTTGATACCTAAGTAAAAGGTGAACTACTCCCAGCTTTTACATGGAGACTTTTCCCCGATAAAGTTAAATCTTT
>CAYLRC010000019.1:2386-11315 GCA_964386445.1 Candidatus Woesearchaeota archaeon | reverse complement strand
AATATCGTTGCGCAAATAGAAACTATGCCGAATGCTATTACATCAGGAGCATTTGGAACATATCCAAGTACTGCTGAAATCATCCTCGGGATTATACCAATACTTACTCCCCCAGCGGAAATTGGGGAAAGAGCGGAGACGAAGATTTCCCTAGCTACTCCAGCCACAATGAAAAGTGAAATCCCAGAACCTATTCCCCACTTACTAGAAACCTCGTCCAGTAACATTAATATGAATCCTCCTAGGATTAGCTGGAAGATCAACAGTAGTTTATTGAAGAGGGTTGGGGTAGCTGGCATTAGGGCTCCGCTCAGAACGTAAATCGAATTCTCAAAGATGATAAAGAATATCGTAAATAGAGTTTGATATTCTTGGAATTTTTTCCTACCCTCCCTCGTTTTCAAGTCCACTTTAATTATGTCTGCCCCGACTAAAAGCTGGAGGAAGATGCTACCAGTAACTATTGGACCTATACCCAAGCTCAGAAGAGAACCAAATTTTGCTGCTAGCAAAACAGCTAAAGCTTCGAACCTCTGAACTTGTTGTGGATGGAGACCATAGAGTGGAACCATAGAAAGGATATAATAGAGAACAAGAACAAGTA
The DNA here is from genome assembly GCA_964386445.1 of Candidatus Woesearchaeota archaeon. Lineage (GTDB taxonomy): Archaea > Nanobdellota > Nanobdellia > JAPDLS01 > Haiyanarchaeaceae > Haiyanarchaeum. The sequence continues at coordinate 10,711 of CAYLRC010000019.1, read as the reverse complement.
AAGTCCATTTGAGCTTCTCCGTGAGGCTTAACTTTACTTTAGGTTTCTCTATTTCTGGAACGAGACTAACAATTTTACTTATTAAATTGCTCAACTATTTCACCACCACAACTCTTTACCTTTTCCAAAGCACCTTTTGAATATTTCCTTATCTTTAGGATCACTTTTCTCCCATAAGTGTTTAAGCTTCCTCCGATTAGCTTTGTGTAGCCAAGTTTCTCTAGATCTAATTGAATTTCCCCTTTCTCTCCCCTCTCGATTGCTTTTTCAATTAGTTTAGTAACCTCACTCAGCGAGATTTCCCTCTCCGGTCTCTTAACTTTCTTAACCGAAGTGAATCCTCTTTTACCTAGTTCTCCAAGATAGGAGAATTTCTTATGTTTACCCCTCTTGCCTATCCCTGCCCTCCCCCTACCTCCTCTATTTCCAGCTCCTCTCCTCTTCCCTCCAAGCTTCCTCTCCTTTCCTCTCTTCTTCCTACTCTTCTTCCTTTTCCTTTTGGTTATCATTTTAAACCATCCTCTCGATTAAGGAGTTTATTTTCTCTCCCCTATAACCCAATGCTCCACCAACCTTAAATGGTTTTTTGATTCCACCCCTTTCGAATCCCTTGCTTGGTGGAGTCAGTCTAAAAACGGGATTTATCCCAAGATCTTTCAACTCTGCTTTAAAATTCATAAAATCTTGAACAAATTCCTTAATGCTCTTCCCGACTTTCTCCTTAACCCATTCCTCCGTTAACCTCTTCTTCTTCCCTATCCTTCCCCTCTTCCTCAAGAGTAATTCCATTGTCTCAGCATTTATTTCCCCCCAAGTTACATAACTCTCAACTTTCTTGATCATCCCGAGAATTGATGGCTTATTCTCAACTACAACACAATTATGCTTCTTCTTCAACCTCAAGAGCTCTAAAGTCTTCTTTATATCTCTTGGTACATTTACCCTTCCCCTAATTCTAATGACAGCTATCCTCTTCCTTTCCAATTTAATCTACCTTTATCTTCCTTAAGTTCTTCAATGCATTAAAGCAGGCGAATGCTAAGTTAACTCTTGTTCTCGTCTCTCCAAAAGTTTGGCTCCACACATCCTTAATTCCAGCGAGTTCCAAGATTTTCTTACATTCCTCATTTATACAAAGCCCTAAACCCCTAGGTGCTGGTTTTAGGACTATCCTAACACTACCACACTTTCCTTCAGTTTTGAATGGAATAGAATGATTACCACCGCAACCACATTCCCATGAACCACAACCTCTCTTTATTTTTATTAGGTTAAGCTTTGCCTCCTTGATCGCTTTCTCCCTTGCGATTATCGATTCCTTTCCTACACCCATGCCAACGCCAACATGACCATTCCTGTCCCCAACTACTGCAACGCAACTGAACTTTGGGACATTACCTTCTGCTGTCTTCCTTTGAGTTACCCTATAAATCTTCCTCCTCCCACCACCGAACTTACCTTTTGCTTGACCAACGAGGAGGAGCTCGTAATCGAGATTTGGGAGTAATGTGTCTACTATTTCAACTTCCCTTATCTTAATTCCCTTATCTAGAATTTCATCTATATCCTTTATCTTCCCCTCCTTCACGAGTCTACCTAACTCTGTCTTCGGGATCCACTCCTCTTCCTTATCTTTCCCTACTTCTTTTTCCATCTAACCACCCTTCAATATCCTTTCCTTTACTTTCTCAACATGCTCAACTATTTTCATTGGGTCAAACCCATTTTTTAAATAATTTGAAAACTGCCTCTCATATTTCTTTGGATCCTCTTCTTTGAGAGCTTTCGCATAAGCAGCAATATGAGCTCCACTTAATCTCTCTTCAGATGGTAAAATTTCAGGAGAGTGAGGGATGTTAATTCCAGCCTCTAGGGCTCCTTTTAAGCAAGCATAGAGTGAGGAACCCTTAGTGCTTTTTTGTAGTCCAAGATCCAGAATAGCTTCCTTTACTCCAGCTTTTTTCGCTTTAATTCCGGCAAGTAACCCAGTAAGATAAGCTGAAGGCAAGTTCCCCAAATGAGCTAAATAGCCAAAATTCCTAAGTTCCCTTGAGTGAGCTGAGGCAACTACCTTATCTCCACTTTTCTCATATTTGATAAATTGGCACCAGAATCCATTTAGGGATCTTCTCACAACAAACCTTATCTTTCCAGAACTGAGTAGCTTAAGCCTTTTCCTATAATCAGTCTTCCCTTCCCTACGCCTCCTAAATTTCACAGCATAAGTTGCCTTCATTGCCACTTTTTCTCACCCAACTCTTTTTCTAAAAGCATTTTCAAGTGTTGAAGGCTCCTGAATTCTCCACCTTTAACTTTCCTATAGAATTTGTTAAACAACTTCTTATCTATCACTCCTTTCTCCTTCAAATATTTTAAGAATTTCCTTTGTTTTCTAACCCTATTAACCCATAGCTCTTTCTTCCCAGCTCTAGCTCCTAACTTCCCTTTTCTCTTTCCAATTCCCCTTCTCCTCCCCTTCCTCTTCTGTAAATGCCTCTTCCTAGCTCTAGCCCTTGAAGTTCCAACTTTTGGCTTCACCTTTATTGCTCCTTCCTTAATAAGCTTCCTTATGTCTTCCTTTGTTATGGCCTCTCCAATATCTTTAAGCCTATCCCTACTAAATACTACTCTACTCTTCCCGACTTTCAAAATCTCTGCAGCTAGCCTTCGCTGGAAATCTAACTTCTTCATTTCTTCTTCTCCTCCTTTTTCTCCTTCTCTTCCGTTTTCTTTACTTCCTCACCCTTTTTTTCACTTTCCTTCTTCTCTTTTTGTTCCTCTTGAGTTTCTTTCCCTTTAACTTCTTTTGCTTCTGCCTCCTTAACCCTCCTCTTCAATTCCATCTTCTTCTTTACTTCTTCAAGAAATTCCTTGGGTTTCTTTAGATTTGAAATCCTGAGCCCAAGTTCAAGCGCCTTTTCAACTATCTCAACTTTCTTCTTCCTTCCAACACTTGAAGCTATTTTAATGATGTGTTGCTTAGGGTTCAAACCATCCAAATTCTCCGGATTATAAACCAAAACTTCTTCCAAACCAGATGGATGTAAGCCCCTAACTTTCTTAGGTGCCCTATACCCAACTTCTGGTAGAGGAGTGACTGACTTTTTCTTCTTTCTTTGCTTACTGCCAGGCCCCCTTGGTCTTCGCCAAACTTCATCTAGCTTCTTCCTCTTGTGAGTATCAAATCTCAAGAAATCCGGTTTCTTCCTCTTCAACAACCTCCTAATCTTAAGCAATCTCTTTTCCGCACTTTTCGATGATGTAGATCCCATCTTGAAATACCCTCCTATCAATACCTCTAATCCTCGTAGCAGATTCTATATTAGCTGCTGTTTGCCCAGCAGCTTCCTTATCAGCACTAAATACAATTATCTCGTCCCCCTTAACTTCAACCTTGGTGTTGCCAACTATCTTAGCTACTCTTGGATTTCTCTCCCCAAGGAAATTCTCAATTATTACCTTGTCTCCTTCAACTTTCACAGTAATTGGGAAGTGGGAGAAACATATCCTCAATCTGTATCTGAAACCCTCCTGAACTCCCTTTATCATATTTTTTAGATGAGCAACAGTTGTCTTAACGATCTTCTTAAACTTCCTCTTCTCAACCTCAGAAATTATCTTTATCTTCTTGTCTTCAAGCGAGATTTTTATCCCCTTCAATAGCTTAAATTCCCTTTGGACTTCCCCCTTCTCACCCTTAACCCAAACCTTATTTCCCTCAACTTTCACTTCGACTCCTTCAGGAATTTCAATCTCTTCCAGCATCATTTTAGTAGACATAAGCTATCAAAACGCCACCTATTCTCTTTTCTTTAGCCTCTCTATGGGTCATCAGCCCCTTGGATGTAGATACTATTATAATCCCAAGATCTCGAGAGAGTAAGAATCTCTTCTCAAATTTTTCAAACTCATCAAGCTTACATGAATATCTAGGCTTTATTACCTTACAATCATTGATCCTCCCCCTTAGCTTTACCTTAACTATTCCCCCTCTACCATCATCTATTATTTCATAATCTTCAATATAGTTATGCCTCTTCATTATGTCCAAAACTCCCTTAATGAGTTTGGAACTAGGCTTAAAGCTAATCTCCTTCTTCCCCGCTCTCTCAGCATTTCTTATTGTTGTTAACAAATCAGCCAATGGATCCATCATCATTTCCTCTCACACCTCATGACCATATTTTTTAAACCCAAGCTCTTTGGCAACTTCTCTAAAGCATTGCCTACAGAGATTCAAACCATATCTCCTTATTACTCCTTGATGTCTACCACAACGAACGCATCTAATAGCTCCTTTACCAAACTTCCTCTCTTTCGGCTTATTGCACTTCAGAAATCTGATTAGCTTAGCCTTTTTGTGGGCAATTTGCTTCATTATCTTTTGATATTCTTCCTCAACCATCAAACCACCTTAACACCAAACTTCTGTTTCATAAATTCGATTGCTTCTTCCTTTTTTATTTTATGCTTCTTCCCAATTTTACTCCTTCTGTATCTCCTTCTCTTAACTCTAAACCCTGGCCTTTCCAATTTTATCGTGACGCTCAACCCAACTACCCCCAAAGATGGATCATAGGATACGTTTGGAATATGAATGTACTCCTCTATCCCGAACGTTATATTACCCTCATCATCGAACCACTCCTTCTTCATTGTGTTGTCTATAGCCTTTAACAAAGAGGGTAACAATTTCAAAGCATCGTCCTTTCTCAATGTTACCTTAACCCCTATTGGTAAACCGGGCCTAACTCCAAACTCAGGAATCCTTTTCTTCGCAAAAGTCTTTACAGCCTTCTTTCCAGTTATCCTCTCAAGTAATGCTTTTGCTTTCTCTAGCTTCTCTCCTGGTTCTCCAACACCTATATTTAAAACTACCTTCTCAATTCTTATCTCCCTCATCTTATTAGCTGTAGAACTCCTTTCCATTACAACACCTTTATTTCTGGTTCTGCTTCACCAATAACTATTATTTTATCTATTGGGGTTATGAAGCTCTCATTTTTCTCATTCTTCAGTGTAACTTCTTTACCATCTATCTTAGATATCCTTGCAACCTGTCCCTTATACTTCCCACCTAAGACAAAGGCTGTCATCCCTTCTTTAAGTGGTAAGTACTTCTTTATCTTCTGATCTGGAACTGTAATCAATAAAGAGGAGTTCTTCTCATAAATATCCTTATCCACTACTATGTTCCTGCCATCATGCAAATTTAACTGAATTTTTCCACCCTTGACATAAGTTTTGTTCCTTATCTTACATATTTTCAAATTCCTCTCCTTCTCACTTGTCTCAACGAGAGTAATCCTTCCCCTGTGATCTATGCTAACCCTATAGAACTTCTTGAGTTTGGGTATTTCAATGATGTCCATTAATCCCACTGGAAACTTGTAATCCTTCCTCTTAACCCCATCCACGAGTATTTCTCCTTTCTTTATTGCTTTCTTAGCCTCCCTAGCATATTGAGCTATCCCAAGTACATCTCTAACAACGATTAGTAGAGGTAAACATCTCTCTTGAGCATGAGGGCCAGGACTCGGCTTAACTATGAACTTAAATCCCTTCCTCGGAATTTTCCAAGTTGCTGGAGCAGCCAACCTCTTTAAATGCCTCTTCACTTAGCTTCACCACCCAATCTTCTCTTATCACTTAAATTTAGTTCAACTATCATCAAATTTGATGGATGAATTGGAAACTTAACCTTGGAGCCGTCTTTCTTCTTTATCCAAACATTATCTAAGTAAACTCTATAATTCTTCAAATCTACTCTCTCAACACTTCCAATAGTACCTTTGAATTTTCCTCTCATCACTTTGACCTTATCTCCTTTTCTTACCGGTAAACTCCTCAACTTATATTTTTCCCTCAACTCCTTGCTCAAGTGGGCTGCCATGAGCTTCCTACGTAAGTGTAGAGGAGCATTGTAAATATACTTCCTCTGCTTACTTGGTTTCTTGCTAGCTCTCCACTTCTTCGAAAACTCTTTCATTAAACCACCATTGAAGCGATCTTCCCGATTAGTGGGAATCTCTCAACAACTTCCCTAGCTACTGGTCCTTTAATCATCGTAGCTTGAGGTTCTCCTTTCTTCTCATCCTTCAAGATAATGCAAGCATTGTCCTCAAACTTCACTCTTATTCCAGAAGCTCTCCTTATCGCCTTCTTCTGCCTAATTATCACCGCTTTCAGGACTTTATGCCTTATCGATTGATCTCCTTCTTTAATCACAACCGTGACTATGTCCCCAATCCCAGCGCTAGCTAACCTTCTCCTCTTCCCATGATATCCTCGAACGCTTATTATTTGAGCAACCTTTGCTCCCGAATTATCAGCTACTGTAATGTAAGCTCCAACGGGCAATGCTTTAGTTACCTTAGCTTTCAAAGGCCTTAAACCAGCAGTCTTCCTACCAGTCCCCATCTAAATCACCTGAAGCACCACAAATTTCTTAGCCTTACTCAATGGGCGACATTCCCCAATTATAACTTTGTCTCCAACTTTAGCATTGATACATGGAGGATTATGAGCCATCACTCGAGTCTTCCTCTTCTCATACCTCTCATACTTTGAGAGATATACATATCTAGGCCATTCTACAACAACGGTCTTTTGAGCTTTATCACTAACTACAACCCCCTTAAATATCCTCCCCCTAATGCTCAACTTCCCATGCCAAGGGCATTTTTCATCCTTACACTCTTTTTCCGGGGGCTTTACTCCCTTTATTCCTATATTTCTAACCATCTACTCCTCACCTTAGGTTTGAGCTTTACCCTCTCTTCAGGTCTTGCGACAAGCAACTTTCCATTGACAATGACTTTCTGACCTGAAGGGAGCGTAAATTTAAAAATTGCCTCTTCTTTTAAAACTTTCTTCTCCCCCTTCTTAGTCTCGATCACGAGTAAATTCTTAGTTTCGTCAACGACCTTACCTTTAATTCCAATTAAACTCTTATTCCTAGCCCTAAGGACCTCTACTCTTAGGCCTATCAATTCGTGTCTTACTAGGTTTTCTGGTCTTATCATCTATAACACTTCTATTAACTCAGCCGGAAACCCCTGTTGAACTAAGAGGTCTTTTACCTTTTTCCTATGATCTCCCTGTAATTCGATCATCCCGTTCTTGTAAGTCCCACCACATGCAAGTTTTGTCTTCAAGAATTTGAGCAAATCTTTCACATCTGTTGACTTTTCATCAATCCCTTCTATTATCGTCATTATTCTTCCGAATCTCTTCTTCTCGGTCCTTACCTTGATCTTCGTTTGTTCTCTTGCAATTACTTTACAAACGCACAAATCTTTTGGCAGACCACAAACAGGGCAGACTTCCTCCATTTTATCTCTTAATACCTCTCTCCCTAAGTAAAGTAAGGATCCTAGCTATATTTCTTTTTATTTCCCTAACTCTCCCAGGATTATCTGGAGTTATATGAGCCCTAATCTTCCCCCTAATGCTCAGTAACTCTCTCCTAAGCTCTTCAAGTTTTTTCTCCAATTCTTCATTACTCATTTTTCTCAGTTCCTTCATCCGAAATATTGCCACCTTCACCACCTTCTCCTTCCTCAACTTTTTCTCCTCCTTTCTCCTCTTTCTTTTCCTCAACTTTCTCCTCTTCTTTACTTTCCTTCAACTTCTCAATTTCCTTCAACTCCTTCTCAGCGGCCTCCAACTCTTTCTCCTCTTCCTTCTTTAAGGGAACTTCCTCAACCTTTATCTCTTTGGTAACCTCTTTCAACTTCATCATGTCAGGCATTTCAACATTTGGAGGTAAAATTTTGACGGAGACCCCAACAATGCCAGGAGGCAGTAAGATCTGTTTCTTTGCTTTTTCAACGAAGTAATCAGCAACATACCCACTCTTCGGCAGGTATCCACCTGTGAACTTCCAAGATGTAGCTCTACTACTCGGGACTTTTCCACTTATAACTATCTCAGCTCCAATAGCTCCAGCATCTAATATTCGTTGAAGGTTTTTGTATCCAATAGCTTTGAACCTCTGTACCCCAAATCTTGCAAGTTGAATACAAACTCTCTCAGCCATTATCCTCGGATCTAAAAATGGATTCTCAATCTGTTGAACCTCAATCCTCGGATTCTCCAACTTATATTTCTCCTTCAATATCCTCGTTATCTCCTCTATTGTCTCCCCACCTCTCCCTATAATAACTCCGGGTCTTGAAGAATATATAATTATCCTATGTCCGAGAGGAGTCTTCTGAATGTCTACCCAAGAGTAACCTCTATGAAGGAACCTCTTCTCTAGGAATTCCTTAACTTTCATCTCATTAATCTTACTCTCAATAAATTTCCTCTCTATCATTTCCT